>NZ_JBIVDY010000013.1:0-93363 GCF_044747365.1 Kitasatospora sp. NPDC090091 | reverse complement strand
CGTGGGGGGGGGGGGGGGTGGTGCGCGGGGCGGGGGGGCCCCCGGGGGGGGGGGGGGGGGGGGGGGGGGGGGCCCCCCCCCCCCCCCCCCCCCCCCCCGGCCGCCGTCGTTCGTACCGTCGTCGCCCGCCCGTCATCCGGCGCCGGGGAGCCGGGCCTCCAGGTGGCCGGCGAGCACCCGGGTCTCGAACACGGGCTGCCGGGCGGTGGCGGGCCCGCACACGACCTCGCCGTCCCGCAGCCGGAACCGGCTGCCGTGCCAGGGGCAGCGCAGGGACCCGTCGACCACCGAGCCCTGGGAGAGCGGACCGGAGAGGTGGGCGCAGCGCTCGGCGAGCACCGCGAACGAGTCGCCGGTCCGGACCACCACGACGGCCAGCTCGCCGACCGTCCGGCAGGCCGGAACGCCTTCGGTGTAGCCGTCCACCGGCCCGAGGTCGAACCAGTCGGGCGGAGCCAGCCGGTTTACCGCGGCCGTACGGTTCGGTCCGGCCGCCTGGTGGTAGGCGAGGTGGCCGCCGAGCGCCGCGGCGGCGGAGACGGCGGTCAGCCCGGCCCAGCCGAGCAGCCGGCCGCTCTGCGGGTGCCCCCGGCAGCGGCACGCCAGCGACCCCGCGTACAGCAGCACGCCGGCGATGTTCGCCGTGGCGTGGACGAGGCCCGTCCGGCGGCGCGGTGGGTCGAGCTCGGCCCAGTCGGTCCAGCCGGCCAGTGCGGCGGGGCCGACGGTGACCAGACCGGCCGCGACCAGCGTGCCGGCCGCCCGCCGGTGGCAGGTCGCGTCGAGCAGTCCGGCCGACACCCAGCAGCCGAGCGGCAGCTGGGCGAGCGCGGGGTGGAGCGGGTGCCCGAGCGGGACGCCGTGCAGGATGTCGCGGTACCGGCCCAGCGGTAGCGCCTCGAAGACGTTGCGCAGGGACCCTGCGGGTGCGTCCAGGAAGTCCCAGTCGGACGGCGCGTCCAGGGCGTCGCGCAGCCGTCGGGACCGGAGGGGGATGTGCGCGATGGTGTCCATGCCTGGCGACTAGCCCCAGCCCGCACACTCAAACATCGGCTCGCCGCCTTCCCGGCCCCGCCGCAGGAGAGGCGGTCGCGGTCACGGTCGCGGCGCGACCCGGGCCGCCGCCGCCCGGACCGCCGCCACGTGCGGGTCGGTGCGCGGGTCGTAGCGCCAGAGGGCCGGCAGCGCGGCCGCGAGCACGCCGGTGGAGGCGACGCAGAGCAGGCCGCCCGAGCGGAGTGCCGCGCGCACGCCGTAGCGGGCGGCCAGGCTCCCGGCGCGGACGTCGCCGAGGGCGGGCCCGGCGGACCCGGTCAGCAGCTCCAGGCCGGCCGCACGGCCGCGCAGCTCGTCCGGGATGGACTGGTTCCAGATCGCGGTGCGGAAGGTGTCGCCGACCCAGTTGGCGGCGCCCGCGACCGCCAGGCAGACCAGCACCGACCGGATGCCGCCGGGGCAGACGGCGGCCGCGGCGGTGGCGGCGCCGACCAGCGCGGCGGAGAGCAGGACCAGCCGCCCGTGCCGGTGCACGCGCTCGGTCCACCCGCCGGTGGCCGCGGCGAGCAGGCTGCCCGCGGCCGCGGCCGAGTAGAGCAGCCCGAGCGCCCAGAGCGCGTCCGACTCGGCGGCCAGGAACGGGAACAGCACCGTGGGCAGGGCGAAGACGGTGGCGGCCAGGTCGGCCAGGTAGGTCCCGGCCAGCTCGGGCCGCCGCAGGACGTAGCGGACGCCCACGGCGAGCTCGCGCAGCTGCGGTGCCTCGGCGTCCCGCTCCGAGGGGAGGGGCCGGACCTGGGCGAGCAGCGCGATCGAGACCAGGAAGGTGGCGAGGTCGACCAGGTAGGCGGCCGGGACGCCGGCGGTGGCGATGACCAGCCCGGCGGTGGCCGGCGCCGCGACCCCGGCCACGCTCCACCGCAGCGACAGCAGCGCACCGGCCGCGACCAGCTGGTCGTGCGGCACCAGCCGCGGGATCATCGCCTCCACCGACGGCTGCTGCAGCCCTTGCAGCGCGGCCGCGCACCCGGCCGCCGCGTAGAGCGGCCAGAGCGCCGGCGTACCGAGCACTGCGTTGACCAGCAGTAATGCGCTCAGGACGGCCAGTGCCGCCTCCGTGGCCAGGGCGACGGTACGCCGGTCGGCGCGGTCGGCCAGCACCCCGCCGTAGAGGCCCAGCAGGACGGTCGGCACCAGCTCGACCGCCCCGACCGCTCCCACCGCGAGCGGCGATCCGGTCAGGTCGGCGACCTGCAGCGGGATCGCGGTCATGGTGAAGACCGAGCCGAGCAGGGTGACCGTGCCCGAGGTCCAGGTCAGCCGGAAGTCGCGGGAGGACCGCCACGGTGCGGTGTTCGGCAGCAGCCGGGACCACGGACGGCCCGTTCGGGCGCTCATGGGTGGCATCGCCTCCGTCCTTATCGCTGATAAATTCCAGTGCCGGAACTTATCAGCGATAAGGTTGGGCGCCAAGCGATTAGGACCGGACAGGGCCTGACGATGGAAACGGACGGACGCGGACAGGAGGCCGGGAGGCATGGCGCTGCAACGCGACGAGGTGGTCCGAACGGCGCTGAGGCTGCTCGACGAGGTCGGCATCGACGGGCTGACCACCCGCCGCCTCGCGCGTGAACTCGGTGTCCAGTCACCCGCGTTGTACTGGCACTTCAAGAGCAAGCGCGAGCTGCTCGACCTGATGGCCGAGGCCATGCTCGCCGAGGCCCTGCCGCCCGACCGTGAGCCCTCGCCCGAGGACTGGCCCGGCTGGCTCGCCGAGGACGCCCGGGCCAAGCGCCGCGCCCTGCTCGCCTACCGTGACGGCGCCCGCGTGCACGCCGGCACCCTGCCCACGGTGGCCGAACTCCCTGCCGTGGAGGCCCAGGTGGCCGCCCTCTGCCGGGCCGGCCTGCGTCCGCGCACCGCCCTGCGGCTGCTGCTCACCGTCGACCGCTACGTGATGGGCTGGGTCGCCGAGGAGCAGGCCTGGCGGCAGGACGCCGACGCGCGGCCCCGACCGGCCTTCCCCGACGAGGCGTTGGCCGACCTCCCACTGCTGCGCGAGGCCGCCGACGTCCTGCGGATGACCGATCACGACGCCGACTTCGAGTACGGGCTGCGCGTCCTGATCGAGGGCTTCCGGAGCGCGATCGAGCAGGAGTCACGGGAGAACCCGGTCGGCGAGGACGGCGCGGACGGTTAGGCCGGCCAGGGCCCAGCGCGGCCGTGTAGCCCGGCGCGCCCATCGGGGCGACAGCCCCACCGGCGCGGGTGCCCAGGCGCGGCCACCAGCAGTGCACCTTCGAGGCCAGGTGGGCGACCTCGAAGGGTTTCTGACGTCCTGCTAGGGTCCGAGTCCGTGACGGACAGGGCGACGAAGCAGTACGAGACCATGCAGGCGCACTTCCGGCGGGCCGCCGAGCAGCGCGGCTTCGTCGTGGATCCGGCGCAGCGGCCGGCCGTGGAGCGGTTGTCGCGGCTGGCCGGGGAGCTCGCCCGGGTGGGCCTGCTCCACCGTCGCCCGCCGCGACACGTCTACCTGTGGGGCCCGGTGGGCCGGGGCAAGAGCTGGTTGGTCGACACCTTCCTCGACGGGCTCGCCACCCCCCACGCGCGGCGGCTGCACTTCCACGACTTCTTCCGCCGCCTGCACGAGGGCGTCGCCCAGCACACCGCCGACCCGCACCGGGATGCGGCCGGCGAGCGGGTGGCCGCGGTCGACCGGGCCGTGGACGAGCTGCTCGGTGACTGCCGGGTCCTGGTCTTCGACGAGTTCCACGCCCACGACGCCGGGGACGCGATGCTGGTGGCCCGGCTCTTCCGCACTCTGCTGGACCGGCGGATCACCCTGGTCACCACGTCCAACTACCCGCCCGCCGGGCTGATGCCCAACCCGCTGTACCACCACCTCTTCGAGCCGACGATCCGGCTGATCGAGGAGCGGATGGACGTGGTGGAGATCGCGGGCCCGGTGGACTTCCGGCGGGAGCGGCGGTCGTCGGCGGACGGCGGTCAGCAGCGCTTCACGCAGGGCGCACGGCTGCGGCCCGGTGACGACAGCGGCCTCGGCGCGCTCGGTCTCGGCGCGCCGACCGCCGGCGAGGCGGCCGAGGTGGTGGTGCACGGCCGTCCGCTGCGAGCGGAGGCGGTCCGCGACGGGGAGGTGTGGTTCGGCTTCGCCGAGCTGTGCGAGGGACTGACCTCGGCCGCCGACCAGTTGGCGCTCGCAGAACGCTTCCCCACCTTGGTGCTCACCGGCGTGCCGGCGCTGGAGGACGCGACCGCGGACGGGCGTCGGCGCTTCGCCGACCTGGTGGACGTCTGCTGCGACCGGGACGTCCGCCTGGTGCTGATCGGCGCCGATCCGATCGCCGGCCCGGCTCCCGACGAGAGCCTCTTCCGCGACCTGGACCGGACGGCCAGCCGGCTCGCCCTGCTCAGGTCCACCTGACGCACCGAGGCCCTACCCGCAGGGCAGGCGCCCCGCAGGACAGGCGCCCCGCAGGGCAGGCCCTACCCCGGGCCGTCGCCGTGGCCGAGGGGGTCGGGGACGGGGGCGAGCAGGTCGGCGCCGTTGTTGCGGACGCTGTTGACGGTGGTGGAGACCGGCCGCAGGAGCAGTTCGCCGCCGGCCGGCGTGTGGAGCAGGCCGCGCAGCCCGGCCGGGTCCGTGTGCTCGGGGTCGAGCCAGGCGTCCAGGTCGTCCGGGCCGATGGTGAGCGGCATGCGGTCGTGGACGCGGCCGGCCGCGTCGGTGGCATCGGTGGTGATGATCGTGGCCGTGGTCAGCCAGGCGGCCGGGTCGTCCTCGGGTACCGAACGGTCGCGCCAGAACTCGTAGAGCCCGGCCATCACCATCGGCCCGCCCTCCGCAGGGTGGAGGAAGTACGGCTGCTTGTACGCCTTGCGGCCGTCGCCGGCGGGCACCTGCACCCACTCGTAGTAGCCGTCGGCGGGCAGGACGCAGCGCCGCTTGGCGAAGGCAGAGCGGAAGGCGGGCTTCTCGTGCACCGTCTCGGACCGGGCGTTGATCATGCGGGCGCCGCCGTTCGGGTCCTTCGACCAGGACGGGACGAGGCCCCAGCGCACCGGGCGGAGCTGTCGGGCGAGCTCGCCGGTGTCGTGGTCGACCCGTTCCAGCACCGTCCAGACCGGGTCGGTGGGCGCCACGTTCCAGCTCGGGGCCAGGGTCTCGACCGGGGTCCACCTGGTCACCCCGAGCAGCTCGACCAGGTCCTGCGGGGTCGTGGTGGAGACAAAGCGTCCGCACATGCCCACCACTCTGCCACCCGCGGCGGGCCGATCGCCCGCAGGACCGCCCGGGTCGGCTCCGGCCCGCGCGGTGCGGCCGGCTCGAACGGCGGGTTCGGGCGCGGCTTCGGCGGGTTCAGCCGTTGCGCTCCGCAGTCGCCGACAGGTGCCGCTCCGCGGGCTGGTGATGCGAGCCGGCGGACAGCATCGGCGCGGTGTGCCGCTCCGGCCGGTGCGCGGCAGGCTCGGCGATGCGGCTGCGTGGCGTGGTCTCCTCGTCGGGGATCAGCGGCACCAGCCGGCGCGCGGCCAGGTGCCCGACCCAGTGCCGGTGGCACTCGGGGCAGGCCTGCGCGCCGTCGGGGGAGTAGGGGGACGCGACCGGGATGCCGTTGAGGGAGAAGTACTCCCAGTCGGTGCCGTCCTCGTCCCGGACGTGCTGGAGGTCGAAGTCCGCGCTCCACTGGTGCCAGCAGTGACCGCAGATGAACTCGACCCGCTCCACGGCCAGTTCGGTGATCATCTCCTGCTCCTCTCCGGTCTCGCGGTTCCGGGGCCTGCGGCAGGACGCCGTGCGGGGCCGGCCGCAGCCGGATCCCACCCACTGCTTCGTATACGCCTGTGCGCCTCCGATGGCAAGGGGGGGCCGGTGGCGAGGGGGTGCGGTGGCGGGCCCGGCGTGTGCCGGCGGGGGCGTCAGCGCTTCGGCGGCGCCGATTCCAGTGCCTCGCGCAGCCGCCCGTCCGAGGCGGCGAGGAGCGCGGCCGCCGCCGGCGCGTCCACCCCGGCGAGGACGACCAGGACGGCGTCCTTGGCCCGGCCGCCGGTCGCCGCCAGCGCGGCGCGCACGGTGGCCCCGTCCGCGCCGGTCGCCTCGGCGACGATCCGCTGCGCCCGGTCGCGCAGCTTCTCGTTGACCGCTCTCAGGTCGACCATCAGATTGCCGTACGTCTTCCCGAGCCGGACCATGACGGCCGTCGAGAGCAGGTTCAGCACCAGCTTCTGCGCCGTCCCGGCCTTGAGACGCGTCGAGCCCGCCACCACCTCGGGGCCGACCTCCACCTCGATCGCCAGCTCGGCCGCGGCCGCCAGTGTCGAGCCCCGGGCGCAGGCCAGCCCCACGGTCAGCGCCCCGGCGGCGCGTGCCCGGCGGACGGCGGCCACCGTGTACGGCGTCCGGCCGGAGGCCGAGATGCACACCAGCGTGTCGGTCGGTGTGAGCGCCAGCGCCGCCAGATCGGCGGCGGCGAGGTCGGGCCGGTCCTCGGCGCCCTCGACGGCGCTCACCAGGGCCGCCGGCCCGCCCGCGATCACGCCCAGCACCTGGTCGGGGCCGGTACCGAAGGTCGGGGGGCACTCGCTCGCGTCCAGCACCCCGAGCCGCCCCGCCGTCCCCGCGCCCGCGTAGACCAGCCGGCCGCCCGCGCCCATCCGGGCCGCGACGGCGTCGACCACGGCCGCGATCGGCTCCAGCTGGGCGGCGACCGCCTCGGCGACGGTGCGGTCCTCGGCGTTCATCAGCCGGAGCAGGTCGATCGTCGGCAGCAGGTCGATCCCGGACCATTCCGGCCGTACCGCCTCGGTCACCGCGGGCCCGGCCGCCGGGGCGGGCGGGCCATGGGGCGCCGGGGGCCCCGGGGGCTCAGGGGGCGCCGTCGGGGCCGGTTCGGTCGGCTGCTCGCTCTTCACGAGGCTTCTTCTCCCCATGGCGGGGCGGAGCCAACCAGCTCGGCTCCGCCGGGGCGGGCCCTGCGGCGGGCGCACGCATGGGCGGAGCAGATCGGGGCAGGTGCCGGGAGAGGGAGGCCTGCAATGAACCGGGACCGGACCGTCGCCGCCCTGATGGAGCAGTACGGGCGGACCTACGCCGACGAGGCGGGGATCACGCTGCGCGACACCCCTGCACCGCTCTACCAACTGCTCGTGCTGACGGCGCTCTGCTCGATCCGGATCAGCGCCGCCACGGCCGTCGCCGCCGCCCGGGAGCTCTTCGCGGACGGGCTGCGGACGCCGCGCGCCATGACCGGATCGACCTGGCAGGCGCGGGTGGACGCGCTCGGGCGCGCCCACTACGTGCGGTACGACGAGAGCACCGCGACCGCCCTCGGCCGCGGCGCCGATCTGCTGCTCGACCGCTGGCACGGCGACCTCCGGCGGCTGCGGGACGAGGCCGGCGGATCACCCGAACGGGTGCACGGCCTGCTCCAGGAGTTCCCGCGGATCGGTCCCGTCGGGGCGGGGATCTTCTGCCGCGAGGCCCAGGAGGTCTGGCCCGAGCTGCGGCCCTTCTTCGACGACCGGGTGCGCCGCGTCGCCGCGGACCTCGGCCTGCCGCACTCGGCCGAGGGCCTGGCGGAGCTGGTCGGGGACGGTGAACTTGCCCGGCTGGCCGCCGCGCTGACCCGGGTCGGTCTGGCGCACGGGGAGCCGAGCGAGCTGCTGGAGGCCTCGGCGGCCGGGGCACACCGCTGACCGGGCCGATCCGTGCCCGGCCCCACACCCGTCGGCTCGGGCCGCCCGCCGGCTCAGGCCATCCAGAAGAAGACCGCCGTCATCCGCCGCTCCTCCAGCGTGACGCCCGCGTACGCGGTGGCGCTGTGGATCAGGTTGGCGTGGTACAGCAGGAGCCGGTTGTACCGGTTGGGGACGCGGACGTCCTCGGTGAACGCGTCCCCGGGGACGTGCCGGGTGCCCAGGGCCTCGACCAGGTTGGTGTGGGGCGCGTTGACCAGGTTGCCGCCGAGCCGGCCGCCCGGGAACTGCTGGCGGTAGAAGCTGGTGCCGGCGTCCTTGGGGGCGTCGGGGGAGAGGTAGAGCACCGCGGCGTAGCGGCAGAGCGCCCGCGAGTCGGTGTGCGGGCGCGAGTCCGACTCGCCGGCGCCGACGAGCTGGACGCAGTTGTGGTTGAGCGTGCCGCCGCCGGGCGTGCTCTGCACCCAGAGCCCGGAGGCGCCGGTCGACTTGCGGACCAGGCCCTCCACCCGGGCCAGCTCGTCCGGCTCCAGGCCGGGCATGGTCCGCAGGCCGGGCCAGGCCTCGGGCCGGTAGGGGTAGCCCTGGGTCCAGTCGCCGCGGGCCAGCACCCGCTCGCGGACGGCGTCGGGGTCCGGCAGGACGTTGTCCAGGACCCAGTAGTCCCGGCCGGGAGTGGGCTTGCGGTAGGGCAGGACGGGCAGCGCCGTCCGCCCGGGAGGCTGTGGGGGCATGCGCCGACCATAGGGGTGGAGATCGCCAACGTTCTGCCGTGAGCAGGTCAACCTTTCGTCAACTGCCCGGAGCCCGTGGTTCTGGGGAGCAGACCCGGCCCGGATCCAGGGGTGCGCGGCTTCGGGAACCTTTCCGAGGGTGAAATCGTCCGGTCCGGATACATGTGTGTTTCTTGATCACAAGGGGTGGGACATGCCCGTCACGCTGGGCGAAGAGATCATGCTGCTGTCGCTGGACGACGAGAGCGGCCAGGCGAAGGACCGGTGGGCGGCCGGCTGGACCGTCACCAGCGGTCTGCTGCTGGAGCTGGCACTGGCCGAACGCGTCCGGGTCGACGGCGGAGCCCTGGAGGTGGTCGATTCCTCGCCGACCGGCAGCACGCTGCTCGACAGCGTTCTGGAGCGGATCGAGGCCTGGACCCGGACCGGCAAGTCGCCCACCGTGGAGGGCTGGCTGAGGAAGGATCAGGGCAAGAGCGTCGAGGCGAGCCTGGCGAGCCTGTGCGAGCAGGGCATCGTCACCGAGGAACGGCACCGGGTGCTCGGGCTCTTCCCGGTCCGCCGCTACCCGGAGGCGGACGGCACCGTCGAGCGGGAGCTGCGCAGCCGGCTCGCCGCGGTGGTGCTGGAGGGCGCGGAGCCGGACGACCGTACGAGCGGACTGATCGCGCTGCTCCACGGCGCGCGACTGCACCGGCTGGCCTTCCCGGACCTGCCTCGGGGCAAGGTGGAGCCGAGGATGGCCGAGATCGCCGACGGCCAGTGGGCCGGGGACGTCGTCCGGGACGGCATCCGTGCCACCCAGGCCGCGCTGGGGGTCCTCGCCGCGACTGCAGCGGTCGCAGCGGTCTCCTGACGCCGGCCCGGTCCGAATCCCCGCCGCGCCGCTGCGCCACCGCGCCGCCGCGCCGATGCACCGCCGCGCCGATGCACCGCCGCGCCATCCCTCACCGGCCGGCGCCCGGCGCACCCCGCAGAGCCCGGCCGGCGTCGGTCAGCCGAGTGCCGGCCGCTTCAGCACTGGCCGTCGGCGAGGACGAAGTAGCCGGGGGCGGTCTGCCGCAGGGTGTGGGTGGTGAAGGTGTTCCACAGGCCCATGGACTGGCCGGAGCCGAGTGCGTAGGTGAGGCCGCCGTTCTGGGTGGCGCGGCCGGCCTTCACCTGGTTGTAGTTGTTGTCGGTGAAGCAGAGCTGCGCACCCCCGGCGGTGGTCGCGGTCACCGCTGCCGAGCGCTCGCCCTCGGTGCCCGTGGCGTCCACGGCGGCGACGCGGTAGCTGTACGACGTGCCCGCGCTCAGGCCGGTGTCCGTGTACGAGGTGGTCGTCGGGCCGGCCACCTCGGCGCCGTCCCGGTACACCGCGTACGAGGCCGCTCCGGTGACGGCCTGCCAGGTGAGCGCCACCGAGCCGGTCCCCGCGGCGGTCGCGGTGAGGGCGGCGGGCGCGGGCAGCGAGGGGGTGGTGGTGCCGCCGCCGTCCAGGCCCCAGAACAGCGCGGTGTAGTAGCTGGAGCAGATCGTGTTGAGGAAGTAGCTGCCGGTGGCCCCGCACTGGTCGGTGCCGGTGCCCGGGTTGACCGCGAGTCCGTGTCCCATCCCGGCGATCGAGTAGAGCGCCACGGCGGGCCGGCCGTACGGGTCGTGGTAGACCGATTCGGTGGTGCCGCCGGGCAGGCTCCGGGTGGCGGACGTGCTCTGACCGATGCCCCACACGTCCGTCCACTGGTCGCGCAGTTCGGTGGCGTTCACCGGCTTCACGGTGGTGTCGGCGCTGCCCTGCCAGATCGCCACCCGCGGCCACGGCCCGCCGTACCCCGGGTACGCCCGGCGGACCTTGTCCCCCCACTGGGCGGGGGTGAGCCGCTGGTCGGAGTTCTGGCAGCCGGACGCGGCGCTCTGGGTGGTGGCACAGTGGGCGGGCAGTCCCGAGTCGATCGCCCCGCCGGCGAACACGTCCGGGTAGTCGGCCAGCAGGTCCGCGGCCATGCCGCCGCCCGCCGAGAGTCCGGTGACGAACACCCGGTGGCTGTCCGAGCCGTACAGGGACTCGGCCTTGGTGACCATCTCGACCACCGACTTCGCCTCACCCGAGCCCCGGCTGTCCTTGGCGGCGTCGAACCAGCTGAAGCAGGAGAGGCTGTTGTTGGTGGAGTTGGTCTGCGGGAAGACCACCGCGAAGCCGTAGAGGTCGGCGAACTTGGTCCAACCGGAGTTCCGGTAGTAGTCGTTGGCGGTCTGGACGCAGCCGTGCATCGCGACCACCAGTGGGGCACCGGCCGGAAGGCCCGCCGGAACGTAGCTGTACATGGCCAGGTTGCCCGGGTTGGTGCCGAAGCCGGTGATCTGCTGGAACGTCCCGCTCGCAGCGGCATTCGCGGCATTCGCGGCATTCGCGGCGGAGCCGGCGGCGAGCGCGGCCGCCGCCAGCACGGCGGCGGCCGCACAGCGGGCGAGCCGACCGCCCCGCCTCCCCGGTGCGGCGGACGAGCGGACAGCGGGACGGCGGGCGGGAGGGGGAGCGGGCAGCGCGGCCATGGGGTGACTCCTGGGTGGGGGAAGGAGCGCGGGTGGGATGCCCAGCAGCGTGGCGCGTCGGACCGCCTTGAGGTATGGGACGGTCAGACGGCCTCCCGTGGCCCGTCATGGCGGGCGGCGCCATGGCAGCGCAACCACCCACCGCCGTCCGGTTCGGACCCCGGCCGTCGACGCGGCGGGGTGAACGCGTAGGGCCCCGGCCGCCTACGCGGCCGGGGCCCGATGGCCGGGGGAGGACGGTGGATCAGAGGGCGGCGAGCAGTCCGCAGAGCGCGAGGAAGCCGCAGATCCCGAAGTTGACCAGCTTGTGGGAGAGGAAGACCGCCGCGAATTCGCGGATCGTCGCACTCGGCCAGTAGTACGCGGCGGTCGGCGAGCCGAACACCTGCCCGTTGACACCGGTCTTCCGGGCCATCAGTGCGGCCCGGAAGGCGTGGAAGTTGTTGGTGACGATGACGCAGCGGTAGCCGGGCTTGGCCTGCTCCATGATCACCTTGCTGAACTGCAGGTTCTCCTCGGTGGTCCGGGAGCGGTCCTCGCGGGTGATCCGCTCCTCCGGGAACCCCTGCGCGACCAGGAAGTCGGCCATCGCGTGGGACTCCGGCAGCTTCTCGTCCGGCCCCTGGCCGCCCGAGGTGATCAGCACCGGCGGGTTGCCGCGCGCGGCCTGCTTCTCGTAGACCTCGCGGCCGCGGTTCAGCCGGCTGGCCAGCAGCGGCGGCACCCGCTCGCCGCCGATCAGACCGGAGCCGAGCACCACGACGAAGTCCACGTCCCCGCGCGGCCGGTGGCGGCCGTACAGGAAGGCGTAGCCGACGAAGCAGACGAACAGGAAGGAGATGTAGCCGACCACCAGGGTGGCGGTGCCCGCGATGATGCCCAGCCGCAGCGAGTCGGTCACCGCGGCGGCGACGAGCAGGGCGATCACCCCGAGGATGCCGAGGCCGGCGAGCAGCGAGAGCAGGTTGGCGGGCCGCAGGCCCTCCTTCCGGATCATGGTCAGGCCGTTGGAGATCAGGAAGCCGATCAGGGCCAGCGTGCCGATCGCGGGCAGCAGGATGATCGCGGCGGCCGCCAGCTCCACCACCAGGGTCGGCGCCTTGCGCAGCTCGGCGAGCAGGGCCACGGCGAGCAGGGAGACGGCGATGCCGAGCAGCACGGCATTGCTGAACCGGCGGCGGTCGCGCAGGACCCCGATCCCGCACAGGACGAAGAACAGGGCCGCTGGGGCGTAGGCGATCATGCCCGTATCGTAGGTTGTTCAGATGTACGGTCCGCCGTGGTCGCGGAACCCCAGCGTCGGTGGCCCGGCGTCACGGCGGATGCGGGGGCGGGCACTTCGGCGGGCGGACCGGCTCCGTGCCCACCCGCTGGTCCGATCCCGCACGGGGCATTCCGGCGCTCTGCCGGTCCAGCGGCCCAGCGGTCCGGCGATCGGCGGTCAACGGCCGTCTCCTGTCAGCAGCTCCGCCACCCGCCGCCCCGTCCGCTGCCCGGCCCGTTGCCGGATGAGCCCCTCCTTCGCCGCCGCCCGCAGGTGGACGAGCGTGCTGCCGGGGTCCGGCTCCGGCTCGGACTCGGTGCCGCCCACGGTGGTGAGGCGGACCGTCACCAGGACCGGGTTCAGCCCCCAGGCCCCTCCGCCGGCCATCACCCGGAACGTCCGCGTGCCCCGCGACACCGGAGGGACCCGCCGGCCGAGGCCGCGCAGCACGGCTCTCACCCGGGCCACGGCCTCGGCGTACGGCAGCGGCAGTTCCAGCTCCTCCTCGTGGACGTCCTTCGGCAGCCGGCGCGCCACCCACTCCACGCCGCGCCGGCCACTCACGGCCCAGGCGCCGATCGCCTGGGCGAGCAGCGCGTCCTCGTCGTCCCGGCCCATGTGCCCGCGCCTCCCTTCCCTCGCCGAGCATGCCACCCGCCTACGACAACGCGCCCTGCCGGAGAAGGAGGTGACGCCCGGCAGGGCGCGGTGCCAGCGGCGGCGACCGCCGTCCAGGAGGCCTAGGAGCCGCCGGCAGCGGCCTTCGCGGGCGTGGCCGAGGTGGCGGTCGTGCCCGCCTTGTCCGCCTCTTCCGCTGCCTCCGCCTCCGCCTCTGCCACGCGTCCGATCCGGCGCACGCCGGGTACCAGCGCCGTGCCGGCGCAGCTCACCCCGACCAGGGCGGCGGTGACCAGCAGGGGCGCGGGGGCGCCCCAGGCGTCGGCCGCCGCCGGGGCGAGCGCGTAGCCGAGCGGTGCGGCCGCCAGGGAGAACAGCCAGTCGTAGGAGGTGACCCGGGCCAGGACGTGGGCGGGGAACTCCTGCTGGACGACGGTCTGCCAGACCGGGCTGAGGTAGCCGACCCCGGCCATGGCCAGCCCGTACACGGGGACGGTGACCGGCGCCGGGAGCGGACCGGCGAGGGCGAGCAGGGGCAGCGCGAGGAGTGCGAGGCCGAGGTTGGCGGCGAGCACCGGGCGGCGCGGACGGAGGCGTCCGGCGAGCAGCGAGCCTGCCAGGACCCCGACCGCGCCGGCCTGGGTCATGGCCACCCAGACGCCTTCGCCGCCCAGGTCGCGGGTGGCGATCAGCGGGCCGAGGGTGAGTAGCACCGCGCTGGCGCCGTTCCACATGCCGTGCGCGATCAGGCTGGTCCAGTACCAGTCGCGCGAGCGCACCTCGGTCCAGCCCTTGGTGAGATCGGCGAGGAGGGCGCGGCGCGGGGCGGGGGTGGGCCGGACGGTGAGGTTGGCGAGCAGGGCGGCGGAGACGAGGAAGGAGAGGCCGTCCAGGACGAAGGCCGAGCCGGCGTCCGTCGTGTACACCAGCAGGCCGGCCAGTGCGGGGCCGCCGAGCCGGGCCGCGTTGGCGGTGGAGGCCAGCAGTGCGTTGGCCTGCATGCGCTGCGGGCCGTCGACGGTCGCGGCGACGAGGGGCGTGGCGGTGGGCATGGCGAAGGCGGAGGCGGCGCCGCCGATCGCCTCGGCCACCGCGACGGCGGCCAGGTGCGGTTCCCCGCCGAGCAGTTCGACGCCGACGGCCACCTGTGCGGCGGCCCGGACCAGGTCGGTCACCAGGGCGGCGGTCCGCGGGTTGAAGCGGTCCCCGACGACGCCGCCGAGGGGGAGGAGCAGCAGCCGGGGCACCATCGCGCAGCCGAGGACGAGGGCGAGGGCGCCGGACGAGCCGGTCGCCTGGGTGATGGCGATGGCCAGGGCGGTGGGGACGACGGCGTCGCCGAGGGTGGAGACGGTCCGCCCGATGTAGAGCAGCCGGAAGCCGGGAAGTCTCAGAGGATGGGTCACGGGCCGGACTATATTTCGGCGCCGAAGTTTCGGCAACGAAATATTCGGCGAGTTGATCGACTCCACCTAGACTCGTGCCATGGACCACGCCGCGCGACGATCCGACCCGCCGGGCGACCGGCCGCCCCGCCAGCCGGTGGGCGGCCCGCGCGGCTGCCCCGGCGACCGGCCGGGCGACTGGACGGACGGGCACGTCGAGCGCTGGCAGCCGGTCCTGCCGGAGCTCGACCCGGACATCGAGGGCGCCGTCACGCGGATGAACAAGCTCACCAAGCACCTGGGCCGGGTGCGCGAGCAGGGCGTCGCCGACTACGGACTGCAGAAGCACGAGTTCGACACCCTGCACGAGCTCGCCGGCCGCGGCGGCCGGGCCACCCCCTCCGAGCTGCGCGCCGACCTCAACCTCGCCCCGGCCTCGGTGACTGGCCGCCTGGAGACCCTGGAACGCCGGGGCTTCATCGTCCGCACCCCCTCCAACGAGGACCGCCGCCGGGTCGACGTCGAACTGACCGATGCCGGCCGGGAGGCCTGGCACGAGGCGCTGGACGTGGTCGGCCGGGAGGAGCGCCGCGTGCTCGGCGTCCTGGCACCGGACGAGCGGCGCCTGCTCTCCGACCTGCTGCGCCGCGTCCTCCTGGCCGTCGAGACCCCCGCCGCCCCGGAGCGCCGGCCGTCCGAGCAGGTTTGATCGAACGCCGGGCCGGCGGCGGAGGAGCGGCGAGGAGGTCCGGTGCGCTCCGCCGTCAGCGCTTCTCTGCGGGCAGGAGGGCGGCCAGGCCGTCGAGGATGCGCTCGACGCCGAAGGTGAAGCGGGTGTCGAGGTCGGGCTCGGTGAGGTCGCCCGCGAGCGCCGTGAGATTGGGGAACTCCTCCGGCGGCAGTGCGCGCAGCTGGTCGGCGGCCGCGTCGACGGCCTCGCGCCGGCTGGCCCCCATGGCCTCCGAGGCCGAGAGGGGCGACTGCTCCTGGAGGACGAAGCCCTGGACGTAGGTGCCGAGCAGGTAGGTGACCATGGCGGCGTCGGCGTCGGCGAAGCCGGCCTCGCGCAGCCGGTCGAGCTGCTCCTCCTGGAGGCGCAGCAGGTTCGGGCCGGGGGCCAGGCGACCGGCGACCACCTTGGCGGCATCGCGCCGGCCGAGCAGGTGGCGGCGGTGGCGGTGGCAGTACTCGCGGAGCTGGCTGCGCCAGTCGCCGACCCGCGGCGGGGCCTCGGCGCCCGCCATGATCGCGTCGTTGAGGAGATCGAGCAGCTCCTCCTTGTTGCGCACGTGCCAGTAGAGCGAAGCCGCTTTGACGCCGACCTCGGCGGCGACCTTGCGCATCGAGAGGCCGGCGAGGCCGTCCCGTTCAAGTACCCGCAGCGCGGCCAGGCCGAGGGCCTCCCTGGTGAGCGGGGGCTGAGTGTCGTCGTCGTTCGGCATGGGCCTCGCCTCTGTCGGGTCGGTGGGTCGCGTCCGGCCGGTACCGGTCGGCTCCGGATCCGGGGAATCCGACTTGCCGTCTAACAGTGTTAGGGGCATTCTATCCGTGCCAGGCGATCCCTAACACCGTTAGGGGCATGGATCGGGGTTGTGGAACGGAGGCCTCCCGATGGGGGAGACAGGGGTGCCGAGCGCTCGGCACAAGCGGCTCGCACTGGTGACGCTCTGCGTCACGATGTTCATGTCGATGCTCGACAACGTCATTGTCGGCAACGCGCTGCCCCGGATCGGGCAGGACCTGCAGGCCGGCATCACCGGCCTGCAGTGGGTGGCCGAGGGGTACAGCCTGGTCTACGCCGCCCTGTTGCTCACCGGCGGCACGCTCGGCGACCGGTTCGGCCGCACCCGGGTCTTCCGGCTCGGCCTCGGCCTGTTCACCGCGGGCTCGGCCGCCGCCGGGCTCGCCGGCACCACCGGCTGGCTGATCGCCGCACGGATGCTCCAGGGCGTCGGTGCTGCGCTGCTCACGCCGGGGAGCCTGGCGATCCTGCGGCACGTCTTCACCGACGAGCGCGAGCGCGCCCGGGCGATCGGCCTCTGGTCGGGCGTCTCGGCGCTCGGCCTCTCCGTCGGACCAGTGATCGGCGGGCCCATGGTCGAGACCTTCGGTTGGTCGAGCGTGTTCTGGATCAACGTCCCGATCGGGCTGGGCGGCCTGCTGCTGGCCGGCCGGGTGCTGCCGGCCATCGCCCCGCGCGCCCGTCGGATCGACCTCGCCGGGCTCGCGCTCTCGGCCGCGGGCCTCGGCGGGCTCGTCTACGCGCTGGTCGAGGGGCCGTCCCGGGGCTGGAGCGACGGGCTGGTGCTCGGCTGCGCGGGCGCGGCGGTGCTGCTGCTCACCGCGTTCGTCCTGCTCGAATTGCGCATACCGGAGCCGATGCTGGACCTCCGGCTGTTCCGTGACGGCGTCCTCGGCGGTGCCCTGCTCGGCGGGTTCATGATCAGCTTCGGGATGTTCGGTGCGCTGTTCTTCCTGCCGCTGCTGATGCAGGGCGTCCTGGACTGGTCGCCGACCGCGGCCGGGCTCGCCGGGCTGCCGATGACCGCGACGATCGTCGTGGCGGGCCCGATCTCAGCCCGGCTGGCCGGCCGTCACGGCCCGGGACTGCCGGTGGTGCTGGGGCTGGCGCTCTGCGCGGCCGGACTCGGCGGCCTCTCCTGCTACGGCCAGGACGCCCGGTACCCGGCGTACGTGTGGACGCTGCTCACACTGGGCCTCGGGATGGGGTTGACCTTCGCGCCGGTCTCCATTGCGGTGCTCCAGCGGGTCGCTCCGGCCCGGACCGGGATGGCCTCGGCGACCGTCAACACCCTGCGCGAGCTCGGCGGTGTGATCGGCATCGCCGTCCTCGGCGCCGTCCTGACCCACCGGATGACCGAGAGCCTGACCGGCTCCTTGACGCGGCTCGGCCTCCCGGACGGGACGGTCGGGCAAGTCACCGACTCGGCGACCGGTTCGCTCTCCGGGCTCGGTGGCGGCCGGGCCGTGGACGCACCGCTCCCGGTGCTGACCGCCGTGGAGGGCGCCTTCACCGACGGCGTACAGCTCGCGCTGCGCTGCGGCTCCGGCGCCCTGGCCGTCACGGCGGTGGTGGTGGCCGTGCTGATGCGGTCCGTGGGCAGTACGCCACTGACCGCCGGGGCGACGGGTCCGGGTGCCGGGCCCTCGGCCGACGCGGGCACGCCCGTCGGGCCCACGGCGCGCCCGGAGACCCTGGTCGACGCCCGGACGGAGTGACGACCGCGACCGGCCGCCGACCGCGACCGGCCGCCGACCGCGGCCGGGGCCGCCGACCGCGGCCGGGGCCGCCGACCGCGACCGCGGCCGGGGCCGCCGGAGACCGTCAGGTCCGTCGAAGACCGCCGGTGCCGGCCGGCGGCTCACCGACCGTTCAGCGCACGCCCTCGACGGCGGCCTGCGCGGCGCGCGCCAGCTCCCGGCGCGGGCCCCGGCGAGTGGCGTGCGAGGTTGGGACAGGGGCCGGGATCGCGGGCAGGAAGGTCAGCTCGGCGACCAGCCCGCGTACCGCGACCACCCGGGAGAGCGAGGCGAGCAGGCCGTCCTCGCCGACGAAGGCGGCCGCGCTGGTCGCCCGGCCGTCCGCCAGCCGGTAGCGGATCGTCACCGGCTGGACGGGGGCCCCGGCCTGGACGGCGGCCTCGAACAGCGCCGGGCGGAACCGCCCGCTCTCCCGCCCGCACCAGGTCGACCCCTCCGGGAAGACGATCATCGGCCGGCCCGCCCGGAGCTGGGCAGCGACGGCGCAGACCGTGTCCGGGAGGGTGCGGAGCCGGTCGCGGTCCAGGTAGACCGTGCCGCCCCAGGCCGTGATCGGTCCGAGCACGGGCCAGTGCCGCACCTCGGTCTTGGCGATCGAGCGGCCGGGCAGCGCGGTCGCGATCAGCGGGATGTCCAGCCAGGACACGTGGTTGGCGACGACCAGGACTCCGGGCTCCCGTTCGCCGGTCGGACGGCCCGCGGCGGCGCCCGCCGCGCGCTCGGCAGTGCCGCCCGCCGCACCGGCGGTGGGGGGCGGCGTGGAGTGGACGGTCACGCCCAGCGCCCCGAGCAGGGTGCGGGTCCAGAACCGGACCAGCCGGGTGCGCGCCCCGCCGGGAAGGGCGCGCACCGGCAGGGTGAGGGCGATCCCGACCAGCAGGACCGTCAGACAGGCGGTCAGCCGGAGGACCCGCTGGGGCAGGGCCACCACCGGGGCCCGCTCGGTCAGGCAGGCCTCCGGTGTGCAGGTCGCCGTCGGCAGCCAGACGCTCATGCCGACAGTTCCCGTGAGGCTGCGGCCGCCGGGGCGCCCGCGACGGTCCCGTCGCCGCCACCCGTGGCTCCACCGCCGCCCGGGACGGCGCTCATCCCGGAGAGGAAGTGCCGCAGGTAGCGCGGGTCGGTGCGCTCCAGGGAGAGCAGCACGTACAGGTCGGCGGTGGCGAAGTCCGGGTCGTGCGCCGGGGCGCCGCAGACCCAGGCGCCGAGCCGCAGGTAGCCGCGGAGCAGGGCCGGCAGCGGGGCGCGGTCGGCCCGCTGCACGCCGGTGGCGTCCCAGAGCCGGTGCGGGGTGACCCGGTACTCCTCGGGGGCGAGGTGCTTGGCGCTGACGGTGTCCCAGACGCGGGCGGCGGTGGCGCCGCCGTCGTCCAGCGGGATGGAGCAGCAGCCGCCCACCCAGGTGTTGCCGGTGTCGGCGAGGTAGCGGGCGATGCCGCCCCACATCAGGTTGATCACGGCGCCGTTGCCCCGGTGGTCGGGGTGGATGCAGGAGCGGCCCAGCTCGACCAGGCCGTCGCGCAGCGGGGTCAGGTTCCTCAGGTCGAACTCGCCGTCGGAGTAGAGCCGGCCGGCCCGCCGCGCGGCTTCCGGCGGGAGCAGCCGGTAGGTGCCGACCACCGGGCCGTCCTCGCCCTCGCGGACCAGCAGGTGGTCGCAGTACTCGTCGAACGGGTCGACGTCCAGGCCCGCCGTCGGGCTGTGCAGGACGGCGCCGAGTTCGGCGGCGAACACCTCGTGGCGCAGCCGCTGGGCGGCGCGGACGTCGTCCTCGTCGCGGGCCAGCGCCACCGTGTACGCCGGGGCGGGCGCGACGGCGGGCTGGACGGCGGGCGCGGCGGCGAGCCGGGAGGCGGGGCTCTGGGCGGGCTGGGCGGTGAACGCCGACCGGGCCGTGCGCGGGGCGGGGACCGCGGCGGCGTGGTCGGGGGCGACTGCGGGAGGAGTGTACGTGGGGACGATGGTCATGGCGGACCCTCCAGGGCAGCACGGACGACGGCGGCCACGTGGGCCGTGGCACCGACCGGTCCGCTCGGTCGTGGGTGCGAACCGGTCACCGTATGTTTTTCCGAGCCGGCTGGCGTCCACGTTGTCGTTCGGTGGAGTGCAGATGTGCACCTGCTGAATGGGGCCACTCGGTGTCTGCCGTCCACCTGCCGGGTGCCGGGGCGCCGCCGGATGCTCCGCTCCCGGGGGTGGAAGCCACGGCCGAGCCACCCACTGCACCGGCGCACGCCGGGCGTGCGCAGCGGCCCTCCGAGTACCCGGGCGGACGGCCTGAACACCCCGGCAACGCCCCGGCCAAAGCACCGGCCCCCGGCGTCGAAACGCCGGGGGCCGGTTCTGTCGTCGGGACGACCGCGTCGTGAGGCCGGGTGGGGGGCGGCGGGGTGGGGCGCCGGGCGCCCGGGGCGTCAGAAGGCCCGCCACCCCTGTGGGTCGATCCCGCCGGGGACGGCGTTCGCCGGTCCGTACGGCTCGCGGGTGAGGACGAAGGAGTTGAGGTCGAGGTGGCTGACCGAGCCGTCGGCGGCCCGCACCACCTGCAGCGTCTCGCCCGCGTAGTAGTTGTCCAGCCCCGTCCAGGTACCGTCCGGCTCAGCGCGGAACCGGGAGGCGCGCGTACCGGCGGCCAGCGGGGCCAACTCCAGGCCGCGGTCGGCCCTCAGCCGCAGGACGTGGGCCGTGGCGCCCCAGTACCAGGGGCCGGTGAGCGCCAACAGCTCCTCGTCGACGGACGGCGCCGGGCGCCAGGGCTCGGGCAGCCGCGGCTCGTGTTCGGCGGTGATGGCGATCAGGTCCGCGGCGACGAGCGGGGTGTTGGGGCCGCTGGTCGCGTTGGAGAGGGCGACGGCGGCCAGGCCGTCCTCCGCGCTGATCCAGAGCCCGGCGGTGAAGCCTGGCATCGAACCGCTGTGCCCGAATAGCACGCGGCCGTCGCGGCGCAGCAGTTGGAGGCCGAGCCCGTAGGCGCCGGACCAGTCGGCGTTGTCCGGGCCGACGGCCGGGCGGCGCATCTCGGCGAGCGTCTCGGCGGCGAGCAGCTTCTCGTCGCCGTGGGCCAGGAAGGCTGCCCAGCGGGCCAGGTCGGCGGTGGTCGACCAGAGCTGGCCGGCCGGGCCCATCAGCCCGGTGTCGGTGAGCGGCTCCGGCAGCATGACATCGGCCCACGGGTGGACGGCGAAGCCGCCGGCGTGCGGGTGCTGCGGGAGCAGGGTGGTGCGGTCCATCCCGAGCGGCTCCAGCAGCTCGCGGCGGAGCACCTCGCCCCACGGCTCACCGCGCAGCCGCTCGACCAGGGCGCCGAGCAGCGCGTAGCCGGGGTTGGAGTAGTGGTAGCGGCGACCGGCGGGGTGCCGGAGCGGGCGGTCGTCCTCCAGGATGTCGGCGAGCTCCGGCCGCAGCGCCCCCTCGGTCCGCTCCCACCAGGGCCCCGGCGTCTCGGCGGTCAGCCCGGACGCGTGGGAGAGCAGCTGGGCGACGGTGGATTCGTCGGCCGGGGTGCCGGGCAGGTGGCGCCCGACCGGGTCGGCCAGGTCGAGCAGGCCCTCGTCGCGCAGCCGGAGCACCAGGACGGCGACGAAGGTCTTGGTGAGCGAACCGATCCGGTACTGCACGTCGACGGTGGGCGCGTGGTCGTCGATCATGCTGCGGGCGCCGCTCCAGACCACCTTTCCGTCCCGCACCACCGCGGCGACGAACGAGGGGGTGCGGCCCTCGGCCTGGGCGACCGCGACACGGTGCAGCAGGGCGCGGCGGGTGGCGGGGAGGAGCTCGTCGTGCAGGTCGGGCATCTGATCCTCTGGAGAGTCGGACGGCTCGGACGCACCCGCGGTCGGGCGGGCGGCGCGCTCAACCTAGCCCGGGCGTTCGCCGGGATCCACTCGATATAACGGGTCCGTGTCGGATCGTCAGCGCGAAGACAGTGCACAGAGGACCGGTGGAGCAGGATCAGTCGGACCGCCTGAGGTTGTCCATCAGTGCGGCGATGACGGCGTGCTCTCGCTCCGGATCGCCGAACGAACACATCGTCCACGTGGCCGGGTCGCGTCTCGTCGTGGATGCCTGGCGAGCTTGGTGCGTGGACAGTAGGCGGGTCATCATGGCCTCGACGACCGGATAGTCCTCCACCTCGTCGATCCCGGGGCAGTGATCGCTGACGAATGCGAGCAACTCATTGACCGCGATGCCGCGCCAGACGTCACCGATGGCCTCGGAATCCACAGCGATCCGATGGAGTTCCTCCAAGGCCAGTTCCACGAGGCGTTCGAGGAGTTCGTCGTCCCTCGCATCGGCCAGGCCACAGGGCAGGTCGACCAGGTGCTGGTAGCACGTGATGGCCAGCTCGGTGAACTCGCCCTCTAGGTAGTCGGCCAGGTTGTGGCGGAGGGACTCGGCGACCTTCGTACCGAAAGCGTGCGCGCACGTCCGCGGTGTCAGCGGGCTGTGGTGGAGCGCCACGACCAGGCTCAGCAGCATCCACTCCTCACTTCCACGGACGAGGCTGTCGTCGAGTTGTTCGCCGACGATCGCCGCGAGCAATGCGGAGTTCAGCGACTCGGCGGTCTCCAGGATCCATTGGAGATGTCCCGCTCGCGTTTGGGCCCCGTCATCGAGGCGCGACCGGGGGCCGGGGATGGTCCCGAGCGTGTTGCGGACCGCGTTGGCGAGCTCGATGGGAGCCGCCTTGAGGGCCTCGGTGATCCCGCGGCCGTCAGCCAGACGACTTGCCGCGACCAACCGGCGCAGCTGGTCGGCATGATTGGCCACGGTGAGCAATGCGCTGATGTCGCCGCGGCCGGCAGAGAGATGGAATCGGAGGTAGTCGGCGATCGACGGATTGTGGAACGCGACCGTCCTGCCGTTGACGGCCAACATCGTTCCGTCGAGGATCTGCACCGCCCGCCGGAAGAGCCGTCCGTCGGAGTCTCGGCCGTGCTTCTGACGATATCCCGACCACGCCGCCCTCACAGCGTTCAGTTCCGCATCCCCCAGGAGGAAGAGCACTTCGAGCAGGTGGACAGCCTCGTCGGTGAGCTCGTGCTCGACGATCCGCTCCCAGATCCGCTGCGGATCGTCGAGGTTCGCCAGCACGGCCGCGGGGACGTCCTGCTCCCGCCGGGCGGCCAGTCGCAGCGTCTCCTCGATCAGCCGGGGATTGAAGTTCCGGTGCGTGACGACCGGCTGCCAGACCGCCCGGTCGGCGAAGCGGTGCTTCTGTACCGCGGGCACCGCCGAATTGTGGACGTGGTTGTAGAGGATCTGCCCGCGGATCCGCGGCCCCAGGTCGTTCAGGCGGATCACGCTCAGGGCCTCGGTGACGTCCGGCGCTGCCAGGCGGTCGTGCCGCAGCCGGGCGTGTTCCAGGATGTAGTCGCGGGTGGTCAGGACGAGGGCCTTGCCGGGCGTCTCCCGGATCTGGCGGACGACGGCGAGCAGCCGGGAGTCCTCGTTCTTGTTGAGCTGCGACTCCAGCGTCGTCTGGCCGAGGAAGTCGTCGTACAGGAAGACCTGCGGGGTGTCGTCGAGCCAGAGCCCGCCGACCTCGTCGATGTCCTGCGAGACTTCGTGCAGCTCGTAGCCGTTGCCCATGAGCCACGCCGAGAGCATGAGCGCGACCGTGGTCTTCCCCACCCCCGGGATGCCGGCGACGACGCAGACCCGCTGCTCGTCCAGGACCAGCTTCGCCCGCTCGAAGCCCTCGTGCGGGACGAACGTCTCCGCGACCCGGGGCAGCCGCTTGCGGAGCCAGGAGGACCGCAGGTGCCGCTCCTGGTGGAGGACCGTCCGGAGCACGGTGGTGCTGCTCAGCCAGAGCCGGAAGTGCCGCCGGACCAGCTCCGGCCGGCCGCGCAGCTCCGCGACGATCTCGTCCACCCCGTGGATGTCTCCGGTGCTCCGGACGAAGGGGGCGAAGGCGTCGCGGAGCCGCTCCTTGCCGTCGACGGTCAGGCCCACCGTGGTGGCGATGACGTACCGGTCGGGCCTGAGCTGCGCGACCTTCGGCAGTTCCTCCCGGACCAGGCGCCGGATCAGCCCGTTCTGGTCGCCGCGCGGCCAGTGCTTGCACTGCACGACGGTGGACGCGCCGGCGGCGTCGGTGTGCCGGAGGTCGATCCCGCGGTCCCGGCCGCGCGGGAAGAGCTCCAGCGGAACGCCGAGGAGTTCGCCGAAGAGATCGCGGCAGACCACCTCGAAGTCGTGGTCCGTCAGCCGCCCCAGATCGAAGGAGTCCATCCACCGCCTCCCGCAGAGCCACCGCCGGGACGGGGTCGTCCCGGCGGTGGCATTCTCCCGCAGGGGTCGGACAGCCGGGGACGGCTCAGAGAACCGGCGGCCGCAGCGAGGACGGGAACGCGGGCAGCATCGGGTCGTGCAGCCAGGCGGCGAACAGGCCGTCCAGCGGGCCTCCCGCGTACCGGGCGCAGTGCGCGCGGAAGTCCGCCGTGGAGACCACGCCGTGCCGGTTGAGGACGGTCCAGTCCTTGAGCAGACGGAAGAAGGCCCGGTCCCCGACCGCGCAGCGCAGCGCGTGGACGGTGAGGCCGCCGCGCTGGTAGAGGCGGTCGTCGAACATCAGCTTGCGGCCCGGGTCGCCGAGCCGGAGGTCCTGCGGGAGCCCGGCCAGCAGGGTGTGGGCGGCGGCGGCGCGCTTCGCGGCGGTCGGGCCGCCGCTGTACTCGGACCAGAGCCACTCGGCGTACTTGGCGAGGCCCTCGTTGAGCCAGATGTGGCTCCAGTCGGCGATCGACAGGCTGTTGCCGAACCACTGGTGGGCCAGCTCGTGGGCGATCAGGCGCTCGCGCTCCCAGCCGCCGCCCAGGTGGTTGGCGCCGAAGGTCGCGACGCCCTGGGCCTCCACCGGGACGTCCAGCTCCTCGTCCGCCACCACCACCGTGTACTCGCCGAACGGGTACGGCCCGAAGGCCTCCTCGAAGAAGGTCATCATCTGCGGCTGCCGCCCGAAGTCCACGGCGAAGCCGCCGGCCAGCCGCTCCGGCACGTAGCCGGTCTGCGGCACCGCCGGGCGCTCGGCGAGCTGCACCGGCTGGTACTGGCCGATCGAGACGGTCACCAGGTACGTGGAGGTCGGCGCGCTCTGCTCGTACACCCAGGTCGTGCTGGACGCCCGGGTGGTGCGGGTGAGCAGCCGGCCGCCGATCGCCACCGTGTACGGCGACGGCGTGGTCACGGCTATCTGGTAGGTGGCCTTGTCGGCCGGCCGGTCGTTGCACGGGAACCAGGACGGCGCGCCCACCGGCTGGCTGGCCACCAGCGCGCCGTCGGTGAGCTCCTCCCAGCCGAGGCCGCCCCACGGGCTGCGCACCGGGCGCGGGTTCCCGGTGTAGTGCACCTCGACGGTGAAGGCGGCGCCCGCGGCGAGTGCCTTGGCCGGGCGCACCCGCAGCTTGCCGCCCCGGTGGGTGTACCGGGCGGCCTTGCCGTCCACCAGCACCCGGCCGATCCGGAACTCGGCCAGGTCGAGCGCGAACTCCGGCAGCGCCGTGCCCGCGACGGCGCTCAGCCGCGCCGTCCCGCCGAGCCGGTTGGGCCCCGGCCGGTAGTCGAGCGCGAGCTCGTAGCGGTGCACCCGGTAGCGGGGGTCGCCGCTGTTCGGGAAGTACGGGTCCGGGCCGGCGATGGGGGACGCCGGGCTGTGCTGGTGGTTCACCGGGCGGGATTTCACCGGGTCGTGCGCTCCCTGCGAGTACGAGCTGGGGGACAGGCGGGACGTGGCAGGCGTGGCGTGGCTGGTGGATGCGGACGGGACGGATCCGGCGGGTGCCGGGGCGGCCGGGCCGGTCACGAGGTGGTCTGCCACACCTCGATCGGATTGCCCAGCCACCGGGTGTCCGCGGGAACGGACTCGGCGCGCATCACCAGCGAGGCCGGGCCCAGCGTGCTGCGTGCGCCCACCGTACTGCCAGGCAGCACGATGCCGCCCGGGCCCAGGGTGGCGCCCTCGCGGAGGACCACAGTATCCATCCGCATGATCCGGTCGTGGAAGAGGTGGGTCTGCACCACACAGCCCCGGTTGATGCTCACCCCGTCGCCGAGGGTGACCAGGTCGGCCTCGGGCAGCCAGTAGCTCTCGCACCAGACGCCCCGGCCGACGCCGGCGCCGAGCGCCCGCAGCCAGAGGTTGAGCACCGGGGTGCCCGGCACCGCGCCGACCAGCCACGGCACCGCCAGCACCTCGACGAAGGTGTCGGCTAGCTCGTTGCGCCAGACGAAGCCGCTCCACAGCGGGTGCTCGACCGCCCGGAACCTGCCGACCAGCAGCCACTTCGCGGCCACCGCGACCAGGCAGGCCGCACCGCCGGCGGCCAGCAGCACGAGGCCGGAGAGCAGCACCGCCGCCACCGGCGACCAGGCCGTCGTCAGCCAGGAGAGCGCCGCGAGGGTCAGCGCGCCGAGCGCACCCGAGGCCAGCACCGGCAGCAGCCGGCCGAGCTCCACCAGCCCGCGGGCCCAGAGCAGCCGCGCCGGCGGCTCGTAGGTGAGGCTCTGGTCGGCCTCGTCGGCCGCCCGCGGCAGCTTCATCGGCGGCATGCCCAGGTAGGAGCTGCCCTTCTTGGCCTTCGCCGGCGTCGCGGAGAGCACGCCGACCAGGCCGCGCTTGGGCACCGCCCGGCCCGGCGCGGTCATCCCGGAGTTGCCGAGAAAGGCCCGCTCGCCGACCTTCGCCTCGCCGAGGCGCACCCAGCCGCCGCCCAGCTCGTACGGGGCGATCAGGGTGTCGTCGGCCAGGAAGGCGTGGTCGCCGACGGTGGTCAGGCTCGGCAGCGCCAGCACCGTGGAGACCTCGGCGCCGCGGCCGACCTTCATGCCGAGCGCCCGTAGCCACAGCGGCGTGACCAGACCGGCGTACAGCGGGAACAGGACCTCGCGGGCCTGGTCCATCAGCTGCGTCACCGTCCAGGCCTGCCAGCCGATCCGCCCGTGCAGCGGGTGCGTCCCCGGCGCCAGCCCGATGCTCAGCAGCCGGACGGCCGCGACGAGCTGCGCCGAGTAGACCGCGCCGTAGGCCAGGGTGGCCGGCAGCAGGCCGAGCAGGGCGCCGCCGAGCGCGGCGGCGAGCCCCTCGCCGGGGTGGACGAAGCGGCTCAGCACGGCCAGCCCGGCGATCGCCGGGAGCATCGGCAGCAGGCTCAGCACGGTGCCGCTGGCGCCGTAGAGCGCGGCCCAGCGGGCCCGGCGGTGCGGGCGGTCCTTGGGCCAGGTGCGCTCGGCGCGGCCCAGCTTGACGGCGGGCGCGCCGCCCCAGCGCTGGCCGGTCGGGACGTGCCCGGTGACGCTGGAGCCGGCCACCACCTGGGCCCGCTTGCCGATCCGGGCGCCGGGAAGCAGCGTCGACCGGGTGCCGACCAGGGCGCCGGAGCCGACCTTGACCTGGCCGACCTCCAGCCGGTCGCCGTCCAGCCAGTAGCCGCAGAGGTCGACCTCGGCCTCCACTGCGCAGCCCCGGCCGAGCTTGAGCATGCCGGTCACCGGCGGCAGGGAGTGCAGGTCCACCTCCGGGCCGACCTTGGCGCCGAGCGCCCGCGCGTAGCGGGTCAGCCACGCGCCGGAGAGCGACGTGGCCCCACTGGCCTCGGCGAGCCGCTCGGCCGCCCAGAGCCGCAGGTGGGTGGAGCCGCCGCGCGGGTAGCTGCCGGGGCGCAGGCCGCGCAGCAGCAGCCGGGCGCCGCCGGCCCCGATCGCGAGGCGGCCCGCCGGGGTGAAGAGCGCCAGCGCGCCCGCGCCGACCGCCCACCAGGAGGCGGTGGGCGCCCACGGGTAGTCGCCGAACCAGGAGAGCACGTTGCCGAGCGCCAGCAGCGCGACGCTCCACCGCAGTCCGACCACGGTGAAGAGCGGGACCAGGAGGAGCAGCTGGAGCAGCTTGGCCCGGGTGGGCACCGGCGCGACCGTACGCGCCTCGCCGCCCTGCGCGGCGGTGCGCTCCAGGTGGCGGGCCAGCTTGCGCAGCGTCGGCTGCTGGTAGAGGTCCAGCACGGCGACGTTCGGGTAGCGGGTGCGCAGCAGGGTGGTGAGCCGGGCGGCCGCCAGGCTGCCGCCGCCGATGGCGAAGAAGTCCTCGCGCGGCCCGCTCACCGGCACCCCGAGGATTTCGGTCCACTGCTCGGCCAGCCAGGCCTCGGTGCCATAGAGCTGCTCGGTCGGGCCGGCGGTGTCCAGATCGGGCAGCGGCCAGGGCAGGGCGTTGCGGTCGACCTTGCCGGAGGTGCGGGTGGGCAGCGAGTCGACCGGGGCGAGCAGCGGCACCAGGGCGGCGGGCAGCTCGGCGCGCAGCTGCGCGACGGCGGCCTCGCGGTCCCAGCCGTCCTTGGTGACCAGGTAGCCGACCAGCAGCTGGTTGCCGCCGCGCGCCGTCCGGACGGCGGCGGCCGCGCCGGCGACGCCGGGCAGCGCCTGCAGGGCGGCGTCGACCTCGCCGAGCTCGATCCGGCGCCCGCCGAGCTTGATCTGCTCGTCGGCGCGCCCGAGGAAGAGCAGGCCGGCCGGGTCGGCCTGGACGAGGTCGCCGCTGCGGTAGGCGCGCTCCCAGCCGAGCGAGGGCAGCGGGGCGTACTTCTCGGCGTCCTTCTCCGGGTCCAGGTAGCGGGCCAGGCCGACGCCGCCGATCACCAGCTGGCCGGTGGCGCCCGCGGCGACCGGCTCGCCGGCCTCGTCGACCACTGCGAGGTCCCAGCCGTCCAACGGCAGACCGATCCGCACCGGGCCGTCGCCGGTCAGCAGCGCTGCGCAGGCGACCACAGTGGCCTCGGTCGGCCCGTAGGTGTTCCAGACCTCGCGGCCCTCGGTGACCAGGCGCTGCACCAGCTCGGGCGGGCAGGCCTCGCCGCCGAAGATCAGCAGCCGGACCTCGTTCAGCGCCTCGGCCGGCCAGAGCGCGGCCAGCGTGGGCACGGTGGAGACGACGGTGATCTCCTGCTCGGCCAGCCACGGGCCGAGGTCGGCGCCGCTGCGCACCTGGGAGCGGGGGACGGGCACCAGGCAGGCGCCGTAGCGCCAGGCCAGCCACATCTCCTCGCAGGAGGCGTCGAAGGCGACGGAGAGGCCGGCCATGACGCGGTCGCCGGGGCCGATCGGCTCGTCCTGGAGGAAGAGCGCGGCCTCGGCGTCGACGAAGGCGGCCGCGTTGCGGTGGGTGACGGCGACGCCCTTGGGGCGGCCGGTGGAGCCGGAGGTGAAGATGATCCAGGCGTCGTCCGCCGGGGCCGGCCGGCCGGCGGTGGCGGCGGGGCGGGACTCGCCGGTGACGGTGAGCGCGCGGTCGGCGCCGAGCACGGCGGCGACGGCGGCCTCCTCGAAGACCAGCTGGGCGCGCTCGTCCGGGTCCTCGGCGTCCACCGGGACGTAGGCCGCGCCGGCGGCCAGCACGGCGAGGATGGCCACGTAGAGGTCGTTGGTGCCGGAGGGGACGCGGATGCCGACCCGGTCGCCGCTGCCGATCCCGGCGGCGGCGAGCCGGCGGCGCAGCTGCTCGACCTCGGCGGCGAGCGCCCGGTAGCTGAGCACGGTGCGGCCGTCGTCCAGCGCCGCCTCGTGGGGGTGGCTGCGGACGGTGGCGTCCAGGATGTCGACCAGGGTGCGCGGGCCGGGGGCCTGCCGGCCGGGGAACAGCGCCCGCGCGGGCTCGGCGGGCGCCTCGGCCCCGGCCGGGGCCGCGCCTGCCGGGGGTGCCGCCGACTCCGCCGGGGCCGCGGCCGGCCCGGCGTCGGGGGCCTGCGGTGCCAGTTCCGTTTGGCTCGGTTCAGCTGTCATGGCAGCCCGTGTGCTCCTCGTCCTGGCCCCTTGGTTCCGACCGGTTTCGGGTCCGACCGGTTTCCGGCCCTTGGGGGCGGTGGGAGCACTCGCCTGGTTCACCTGGTCGGGTGGTCCCACTCCGGGGCCGGAGCAGACAACCCAACCGATGGTACCTCGGGGCGGTGAACCGGGAAGTGCCCGACACTCCGCTCAACTCGCCCAAGGATGGCCGAATCTGACGACACGTCAGGTAACAACTGAGCTTTCGTGAGTCGATGGTGACGGAGTGTCAGTTGTTTTGACGGATCGTCAGATGCGATTTCCGATTGTGGTCCACGCCACACCGGATCGGTACTCCGTCCGGGTGGCGGCCGCCCGGATCGGCCCGGTTTCGGGGCCTCCGGGCGGCTGCCGGCGCGCCGCTGCGGATCAGCGGAAACGCGCGAGGTGCTCGCGCAGGAATGCTTCCAGGGTACGCGGAGCGCGTCCGAGGAGTCGGGTGGCCGAGTCGTCGGGGCGCTCCGGGCGCTCCACCGCGAGCTGCTGGATCTCCACCACGTGGGCGGCCAGCCATTCGGGCATCCCGGCCCGGTGGACCAGGTGCGCGTGCAGTTCCGCGGGCGGCAGGTCGACGTACCGGACCGGCCGCCCGAGCAGCGAGCCCAGCAGTGCGGCGAGCTCCGGGTAGCTGTACGCACGCCCGCCGGTCAGCTCGTACGTCCGGCCGGCGTGCTCGGGCCTGGTCAGGACGGCGGCCGCGGCGTCGCCGATGTCCCGGCAGTCGATGTAGTTGCAGGGTGCGGTGCCCATCGCGCCGTGGATCAGCCCGGCCACGGCGATCCCCGGGGCGAGCAGCAGGAGCTTCTGCATGAACGCGTACGGCCGCAGCACGGTCGCGGTGACGCCCGAGGCGCGCAGGTGCTGCTCGACCAGGTGGTGGCCGCGCGAGACGGCGACCGGCGAGTCCGGCTCGGCCGCCGGTGCGGAGATCTTGGCGATGTGCTCGACGCCGGCGGCCACCGCCGCGTCGATGGCTCGCAGCTCGTGTTCGACCTGCTGCGGACCGTTGGCCATGGTGAGGAGGAGCCCGCGGGCGCCGCGGAAGGCCGCCCGCAGCGAGTCCGGGTCGCCGGCGTCGGCGTACATCGGCTCGACCAGGGTGCGGGTGTGCTCGTCGAGCCCGGCCAGGAGCCGGTCGGGATCGCGGCTGAGGGCGCGGGCCGGGACGCCGAGCCGGGTCAGGCTGCTGAGGGTGGCACCGCCGGTGGCGCCGCCGGCGCCCATGATGACGATCATGTCGTCTGCCTTTCTGGTTCTGGTTCTGTTCTGGCTTGCTGGTGGGTGGGTCTGTGGGTCTGGTAGGTGGGTCTCGTGGGTGGTGGACGGGCTCTGTTCGTCGGATCCGGGGGTGGGGGTTGGGGTCGGTCGGGTCAGTGCTGGCGGTGGCGGCGGGGGCGGCTGCCGCGCCAGCGCCAGGTGGTCACGGTGGCGGCGATGGCCGCGGAGACCGGGAGGTCGATCCGAAGCCGGGCGGGCCACGGGCTGTCCGCCAGGGTCGGTATCCGCGGGAGCCAGTGCGCGCCGGACCAGCCGGCCAGCAGTGCGAGGGCGGCGGCGGTGATGCCGAACCCGGCGGCCAGCAGGGCGCGCGGCGGCCGGAGCGTCCAGGAGCGGTCCGGGCGACGGAGCAGCCGGGCGCCGAGCAGCGTGGCGACCACGGCGGAGGTGCCGCCGATGGTGGTGGCCGCCGCGATCATCAGCTCGGACTGCCCGGTCGCGGCGCCGCCGATGCCGGCCATGACGGCGGGCATCGCATAGGCGACCAGGACCTCGCGCCAGAGCACGAACGGCGGCGGCTTGGCGGGAGAGGCGGTCTTCCTGGGCATGGTGGCTCCTTCTGCGACTTTTGATTAGGTGGCTAAGTATTAATGCTTAGCTGGCTAACTATGTGGGTGTGGTGAACGGCGCGGGAGGTCGATCGGGTCGCCGGTGCGATGGAGAGCGGGGGTCCGGTGGCGGGTCGGGCTCGGGGGCCGGCGGTGGGCTCGGTCGGTCAGTCGGCGGTGAGGGCGGACATGCCCTCGACCAGCCGGGCCAGCAGGTCCAGGAACACCGTGCGCTCCTCGACCGTGAGGCCGCCGACCATGGCCTCCATACGGGCGAAGTGCTCGGGCGCCAGCTCGCGCAGGCGCTCGGCACCGACTGCGGTCAGGACGACCACGTTGCCGCGACCGTCCTCGGCGGACGGCCGCCGGGCGACGAGGCCCTCGCGTTCGAGTCCGTCGACCAGGCCGGTCACGGTCGCCCGCGACACGCCGAGGCTCGCGGCCAGCTGGGACGGCGACTTCTCGCCGCCGTGGTCCTCCAGGTCGGCCAGCAGTCGGTAGCGGCCGGTGGAGAGTCCGAAGCGGGCGAAGTGCGCCTCCCCGGCCTGCCCGAGCCGTGCGCCGGCCGCCATCAGTCGCGCAGCGACCAGGACGGCCTGCGGGTCGGCCGAGAGGCCGTACCGGTTGAGCTGGCGGCGGGCCTGGTCGAGCGTGGGTGCGCCGTGGTCGGCGCCCTGGGCGGAGTCGTGCACGGGGCGGTGCCGGGTCATGAAAGTAATATGGCGGCTAATCACTTCGCTCGTCAAGCGCGGCGATCCCGGCCGCGGCCCCGGCCGGCCCCCGCCTGGGGTCGGTCGGCGCCGGCAGCGCCGGGATTGGGTCGCGCCGGTCGGCGAAGCACCGGTGCAGCTCGGCCGGCGGATCCCGGTGGCCTGCGCGGTGGAGAGCGTGCGCGCCCCGGAGCTTCGCGAGAGCCCCGTCCCGGGGAGAACGCCGGCCGGGCCGTCGTCCGCGCCTTCGTCGCCGGCCGGGGCGTGCCGGACCCGGAGGGGCGCACCCTCACTCCGCTGGCCGGTATCGACGGGCTGGTCTTCGACCGCCTGGTCTGCGGGGGCAGCGTCCGGCAGGACGAGACCGAAGGGCTGGTCGCCGCGGCCGTGCGCGACCCTGCGCGGCCCGGGCGTCGGCGCTCCGGAGCCGCCGTCCAGGGGCGTCCGTCTGCGGGGCGCCCGTCTGCGGGGCGACCGGGGGCGTGAGCGCGGACGCCGGAGTCGACGGGTGCCACGGCTGGTGCTGTGACCGCATAGGTACACCGGGTTCGGCCTTGCCCTAGGATCCGATGGCTATGGGGGGATCTGTTCGTGGCCGCTGGCGCCCGACTCGTACCGTCGCTGTAGCGTCGGCCGCACTTGCCGTGCTCGCCGTGCTGGCGGTTGTGCTGCTGATCCTTCCGGGTCTGGTGGTCGACCACGACCTCTCGGGTGCCCAGCTCGCTGCAGCTGACCGGCTGAACGCGGTGAACAACGTGCGAACCACACTGCTGCAAGCGGTCGGTGGCGCGGTCGTCCTGTTCGGCGCCTACGCCACCTGGCGGCAACTGCGCGTCAGCCAGGACGGGCTGAACGCAACCCGGGAGGGGCACGTCACCGATCGCTTCAGCCGGGCCGTGGACCAGCTCGGCAGCGACAAACTGGACGTGCGGATCGGCGGCCTCTACGCACTCTGGCGGATCGCGGATCATTCCGCTCGTGACCGCGAGGCGGTCATATCGATCATGGCTGCGTATCTGCGGACCCACCTTCCCTGGCCGCCGCAAGAGCCGGAAGCCCCGGCGGCGGAGGTGTCCATCAACATGGTGCGCCCGCTCGAATCCCGAGCCGCGGACGCTCAGGTGGCGCTCACCGGGCTCGGCGTCCTGGGGCAGGAACGCCGACCTGAGTGGCTCAACGTCAGCTTCACCGACCTGCGTCGGGCCGACTGTGACGGACTGTGGCTGAACGGGGTCAATCTCGATGGCGCGTGCCTGGAAGCGGCAAGCGTGTACCAGGTCAACCTGAGCGGGGCGTCACTGATCGCGGCCAACCTGCGGCATGCCGAACTCGGCACCTCGATTCTTCGCCAGGTCCGCTGTACCGAAGCCGACCTGCGCGGCGCACGTCTGGTCAGGGCCGACCTGCGCGAGGCGGACTTCTCCGGTGCGGACCTGCGGGAAGCGAATCTACGTAAGGCCCGTGCCCATCGCACCGTGTTCACCGGCGCGGACCTGCGGATGGCCGACCTCCGGGGCTGCGACCTCAGCGGCGCCGACCTGCGGCAGACGAAACTGGAAAGCGCCTTGGCGAGCGACCTCACGATCTGGCCGACAGGCTTCGACGCTCGGACGGCTGGTGTCGTCGTCACTGAGGACCCTGGCGCGGAACCGGACAATCTGTTGCCGGCCGCCGCGATCACGCGGCAAGCCCCGCCTCTGCGGTCGACCTGATGTCCGGTCCGAAGTGCGCCTCGATCGGGTTCGCCCAGGAGACGTTGGTCGGCGTGAAGCGCAGGTGGACGTCGTAGCGCTCGGCGGCGCATTCCGCGATGCCATTTCGGAAAGGGCGTACAGTCACATTACTTCGTGCAGGGAGTGCTTTCCCGGGTGGCTCGGAAGGCCCGTGCTAGCGTGCGGCTGCCAGCTTCTCCGTGCCGACGAAGTGGGTTCTGACCATGCGCCATGAATTCTCCCGACGCGGATTTCTCGGTACCGCCGGAATGGCGGCCGCCGGGGTGTCCGCCGGGTCCGCGGGCCTGGCCGCCGGTGCGGGTCCGGCGCGGGCCGAGCCGGCCGCCGTGCCGGAGGGGCAGTTCGTGCTCCCGGGCGATTCGCGCTACCAGACGCTCAGTCAGGGCTTCAACCAGCGGTGGTCGAGCACGCCGGCCTACATCCGGCTGGTGGGGAACGAGGCCGACGCGGTGGCCGGGCTGAAGACCGCCCTCGACAAGGGGCTGCGGCCGACGATCCGGGCCGGCGGGCACTGCTACGAGGGCTTCGTCGACAACGACAAGGGCGTCATCCTCGACCTCAGTACCATGCGCGGGGTCCGCACGGCGACGGACAAGTACGGCGCGACCACCTACGCCGTGGACGGCGGCGCCACCAACTGGGACGTCTACACGACGCTCTTCCGCCGGTTCGGCGTGACGATCCCGGCCGGCTCCTGCTACTCGGTCGGCGCCGGCGGGCACATCTGCGGCGGCGGGTACGGGCTGCTCTCCCGGCGGCACGGGCTGACGGTGGACCACCTGGCGCAGGTCGACGTGGCGACCGTCCGCGGCGGCCGGGTCGAGGTCACCCGGGCCCACCGCGACGACCCCGAGGGCTCGCCGGAGCGGGACCTCTTCTGGGCGCACACCGGCGGAGGCGGCGGGAACTTCGGCGTCGTGCTGCGCTACCACTTCCGCAAGGACATTCCGAAGCCGCCGCCGCGGGTCTGGCTGAGCAGCATCGCCTGGCCGTGGGCCGACCTGATCAAGGAGCCCGAGGACTTCCGCCGCCTGGTGGACAACTTCGCGGCCTTCTTCGCCCAGCACAGCAGCGCCACGGAGACCGCCTACCAGGGTCTGTTCGCCATTCTCAAGCTGACCCACCACACGAACGGGAACGTCGTCCTGGTCAGCCAGTGGGACCAGGACGACCCGACGCCCCTGGAGGAGTTCCTGGCCGCCGTCGAGGCCGGGATGAAGACCCCCTCCACCGTCCAGACGTACAGCGCCGGCGGCCTGTTCCTGCCGTACCCGGACAAGAGCCGGCAGATGCCGTGGTTCCAGGCGACGATGACGCTCAACCCCTCGGGGGACAACCAGCGCGGCAAGTACAAGTCGGCCTACCACCGCACGCCGTTCACCAAGGCGCACGTCGACGCCTTCTGGGCGTGGCTGACCAAGGACGTGCCCGACGTCGACCTCACCCAGACGCTGGTCCAGATCGACTCGTACGGCTGCCGGATCAACGCGCACAGGCCCGCGGAGACGGCCGTCCCGCAGCGCGACTCGATCATGAAGCTGCAGTACCAGACCTACTGGACCGACCCGGCCGAGGACGCGGCCCACCTCGCCTACCTCTCCGGCCTGTACCGCGACGTCTACCGGGCGACCGGCGGCATCCCGGAGATCGACACCGACACCGACGGCGCCTACGTCAACTACCCGGACACCGACCTCGGCGTGGCCGGCCAGCCCCACCCGCCGTACCAGCGGCTGTACTACAAGCAGAACTACAGCCGCCTGCAGAGGGCCAAGAAGACCTGGGACCCCAAGAACGTCTTCCACCATGCCCAGTCGATCACGTTGCCGTCCTGACCGGGCACACAGGGCCACGACCACCATCCGGTAAACGGATGATATCGGGGCGAATAGTGCGAGTAAAGAGGTTGGCGGGGCGTACTGGCCCGGTCCCGGGCGGGCTGCCGGACCTCCTCGCAGGGACAGCGAAGGTTCGACACACTGTGGGCCGAGCTCTCAGGTGTGCACGTATCTGTGCGGGTGTACTCGGACTGATGCTGACTTTTGCTGACCTGAGCTGACGGAACGTCATGCCTGCTGGCTGGGGGTGGCTGCTGCTCGCACAGTAGGCGGCCCGAGGGGTCGTCGGATCGGATGGGCGCTCCGGCTTGCCTCTGCATGACCACGTGCGGACGCGGCCTGGCCGCTGATCGACACCCGGCTTGGCGTGCGAGGGGCGGCTGTCCCTCGCACGTGCTGAGAGGAGCCGTCACGTCGTCACCTAGGCACGCCAGAGGAAGGACAGTGCGCCACGCCAGACGAAGTCCAACACGAACAGCAGGCGCTGTTCGTCCATCGACTCGAAGCCGTGGTGCCGCCCCGTGGAGACGACCACGCGGTCGCCGACCGTGACCTCGCGGACGGCCCCGCCGGTCTCGCGGACCAGGCCCATCGCCGCCTCGGGCCCAGGATGTCGCCCTTCTCCAGGAATGCGTCGAGGACCTCGTAGAGGTGCAGGTCGGATCCGCAGAGGCCGGTGGTGGTGACCTCGACGGGGATCTCGGTGGGCTCCCGGATCACCGGGGCGGGGGCGGAGTCGACGCGGACGTCACGGCGCCCGTGCCAGGCCACGGCTTTCACGGCTTCTCCTTGCAGACGGCACACAGGTCCTGGTGCGGTTGGGTCTGGTCAGCCTCGCCACCCCTTGGGCCTGGAACACGCCGAATTCGCCCGCGGCAGGCATGCCGCCCGCCGGGGGAGCTCTCTGTCAACCCCGCGACACGAAGCGTCCCCAGCAGGCGGATCGTGGCCCATGCGCGACTACGCTGAGGTATGACCGCAGGCGGGCCACTGATCGGAATCCGCGCGCTGCGGGATGTGGACGCGGTGCTCTCCTGCCTGCCCGCCGACTCCCTTGACCAGGAGGTCGTCGGTGCGCGGGATGCGCTCTGTTGGGCGCTCGGCCGACAGCACCACGCACCCGTCACAAACGCGGAATCCTTGAGTCCGCAGCCGACTCGCGTCCAGCTGGACGGCGAACGAGGGGCTGCCTGGGAAATCGTGGAGGATTTCTCCGCCGACCGGCGTAGCCGACGTCGGGCCCTGGGTGCCGCCCGCGCCCTCACCTGGCTTCTAGAGAAGGCCGCCACCCCGCCGTAGAACCGCCAGGGCGGCTCCGAAGGTGGGCCGGCGGCCTGCCGGACAGCGTCGGGGTATGCCGGTTCCACGATCCGGGGCCGTGCCTACCGAACGGCGGTGTTCTCGCCTTCCAGGTGATCCAGGAGTTGCGCCCGGTGCAGGGCGGCGACCGGGTCGAGCAGATCGGGGTGGCGCAGGAGGGGGCCGCCTGCAGTTCGTGCTCCCCGGGGCGGACGAGGCCGCTTTACAAGGATCGGCGTCGGTCACTCGGGCTGACCCGCGGATGGCCAGGCCTGGGCATTCTAGGGCTCCCCACCGTTGTCGACGGCGCGTATACCGCCCGATCTGGCACGGCTGTGGCACGCTCGCGACCCGTTGCTTCAGGCTGCGGGGGCAGCGTCGCGCCGCTCCCCCGCGAGCAGTGGCGCGCTGCCACTGTCGACTACCTGAACCGCCAGGTGGAGCTGCGCGACCACCGGGAAGTGCTCCACCAGGCGGGATTCGGGGAGGTCCGCCGACTGCTCCTGCCGCGGATCGTCCAGGCCGACGCCGTCGACGAGGGTCACGGTCTGGCTGTGAGCCTCACCGGTGAGCTGTCCGCCGTAGTCGTGTTGCGCATAGACGGGGACGTGTCGGCTGCCGTACAACCGGGCCAGTTTCGGTCCTGGGGCGTCTCCGAGGACGAGGTGTGGGCCGCGGCCCTTGCCAACCTGCGCGAAGAACCCGTCACGCTGGACAATGACGGCAAGTCGAACCCCCATCGTGTCCGTCGAGAGCGAGTCCGGCTTCACCTGTACTCACCTTCTGCGGGCAGCCGGGGTGCTCGGCCGCCCTGCACCCCTCGGCATCCTCGCCATGATCCCGTTCGAGGGCTTCTTCTACCTCCAGGCGGTGGACGGCCCCGAACTCCACCACCAACTCATCGGCTACTCCTCGGTGGTCCGGGACAACTGGGAGAAGGCCCGGGCCGAACAGCGACTGAGTTGACGGGTGCTTTGGGTCCACGAGGGCGAGATTAAATCCGTCGGCGTGGAACCCGCCCCGCCAGGCAGCAGTCGCCCCGGCGTCATCAGCCGCACCGAACGCTTCCTCACCATGCTCGCCACGTTCCGACCGCCGGACCCCGAGTGTTGATTCCCCGCAGTTGCGGCCGTTCATTGTGCCTGGTGGCCACGTATGCCGGTATCGCATTATGGCGGACATGTCTGCTTCAAGCCGGGGAGACGTGGCGCCGCATGGGACGCCACGTCTCGTGGACCGGCTGAGGGCCTGGGTGGGGCGGTGGCTCGCCGCTCGGTCAACGACGCGATGATGAGGGAGCTCGGTAGTCCGCCGGATCCCGGCGTGGCTCCGGCCTGGGTGGGACTCCGCCCCGCCCAGCCCGGGTGATTACGTGCGGCCGGGGAGCGCGAGGCGTTCGATGCGGGTGGCCAGGTCGGGGTCGCTCTCGGTGCGGCCGAGCCGGCACGTGGTGGTGGTGCGGACCGTGGCGGCCTTGACGCCGCGCATGCTCATGCACAGGTGCTCGCCGACGGTGAAGACGGCGACGTCGTCGGTGCCGACGGCCTTGGCGAGGTCGTGGGCGACGTCGTGGGTGATGCGTTCCTGGATTTGGAGGGCGTGGGTGTGGACCTCCAGGTGCCGCACCAGCTTGGACAGGCCGAGGACGGCGGTGTCCGGGACGTAGGCGATGGAGACGTCGAGGCGGAAGGGGAGCAGGTGGTGCTCGCAGACGCTCCACGCTTCGATGCCGGTCAGCAGGACGAAGTCGCCGTACTGGCTCGCCTCGAAGCTGGTGTCGAGTCTGTCGGGCTCGTGGTCGAGGAACTCGCCCCACCAGTCGGCGAACCGGCGGGGCGTGTCCTTGAGACCGTCGCGGTCGGGGTCTTCTCCGAGGGCGAGCAGGAGCTGGCGGGTGAGTGCTTCGACTCGCGGACGGTCGACGGGGCGGCGCCGGGATCGCATGGGTATGGACGTCATGATCATCCCCTTGGGGTGAGTTGACGCTGGATGGGCTGCGGAAAGCAGCGCGTCAGAGGTGGGTGGCGCCGGGCAGGCAGCCGAGGATCGGCACGGCGGTGAACGCCTCCGCGTACCGGGTGCCGATGCGGGCGCCCCAGAGCCGGCCGAGGGCTTCGGCCATGGGGCCGAAGTGCTGCTCGATCGGCTGGCTCGCGTGCTCGCGCAGCGCGGACATCTTGGTGTCGAAGGTCGCGGTGGCGTCCACGATCACGTCGGCGCGGACCGGTCCGTCGAGGGCGAGGGAGTTGTAGGTGTCGCAGCTGTAGAAGCGGTTCGGACGGCCGGTGGCGATCCGAGGCTCGGGGACGGCCGCGAGCACGGTGGCGGCGACGGCCCGGTGCTCGGGGTGGACGTCGTTGAGCGGGTGGGTGATGACGATCTCCGGACGCTTCTCCAGCAGCAGCCGTTGCAGCAGAGCATGGTCGAGTCTGGGAACCTGGTGTAGGTCGGCGCCGAGGACTGCGGCGCCCCTGCGTGCCTCGTCGTCGCGGACGTTGTCGCGGTGCGGGACCGCGAGGGTGACGGTGGAGTGCCTGGCGTGGAGTGCGAGGGTGGCGCCGGCCCACAGTTCGCCGTCGTCGGGGTGCGCGAAGACGGCCAGGACCGAGCCCGGTGCCGGACCGGTCACCACAGTCCCAGCTTCTCGACGACGTCGGCGGGCTTCGGCAGCTGGGGGCTGGCCAGGCCGCTGAGGGCGACGGGCACGTCCAGGTCGCGGCGTACCGTGATCATCGCCTCCCAGCGGAGCACGTCGGCCCAGGCGGTGGTGATCGCCGTGCCCTTGGCGCCGGTCAGCCTCTCGGAACCGGCCAGCTCGCGCAGCTGCATGCCGTCGCGCAGAAGGGCGGCGGCGACCTTCGGGCCAACACCCCGCACCCCGGGGATGTTGTCGGACTTGTCCCCGGTCAGCGCGCGGAAGGCCGGCCACTGGTCGGGGGTGACGCCGAACCGGGCGACGACCTCGTCGGCGGTGATGATTCGTTGGGACGACTTCCGGGAGCGGTTGAGGATGCGGACGCGTCCGCCGAGGAGCTGGTAGTAGTCCATGTCCCGCGACATGATCAGGACCGGTCGGGAGGCCGAGGCCCGGGTGGCGAGGGTGGCGATGACGTCGTCGGCTTCGGCGTCGTCGACCTCGACCCACCGGATCCCGTGCGCGTCCAGTCCGTCCTTGACCGCCGTGAGGAACTGCAGCGGCTTGAGAGCCTCCGGCGTCGCCTCGCGGTTCGCCTTGTACTCCTGATCGGTGGCAGCGCGGTCGGCGGAGCCGTGTTCGCCGTCGAAGACGACCAGGACCTCGGGCTCCACGACGTCGAGGTCGTCACGGATCGCGGCGCGCAGCAGGGCGAAGAACGCGAACAGCCCGGTCAACTCGCGGGTCTTGTCGCGGGAGTGGATCGGCGCGGGGAACCCGAAGGTGCCTGCCCACAGAAGGTTGAACCCGTCGACGAGCAGCAACGGCGCAGGGGCTGCTGTGGTTTCGGGCATCACGACACCGCCTCCAAGAAGAAGTCAGCGATTCGGCGGGACTCGAACGCGGTCGCCCGCCGATACACGGTCTGTGTAGTCGCGGCGTACAGTATGTCATCTTCCAGAAGGGTTTGTGCCGCCTTGTGGAGGGCGGCCGGGCCCTCGTCGTGGTCGACGAGCAGGTGGTCGCCGTGGCCCGTCGGGCCGATCAGCTCCGGCAGGTTGCCGACACGATAGGCGACGACCGGAGTGCCGATGCTCATCGCCTCCAGCGCCACCAGACCGAAGGTCTCCTTGTGGCTGGGGACGATCACGACGGCGGCCCCGGCGAGCCAGGGCAACACCTCGTCCCAGGCCAGCGCCCCCCGCAGGTGGACGCCCGGGGTGCGGGCCGCCACCTCGCGGCAGCGGTCGAGGAGCTCGGACTGCGAGCCCTCGCCAGCCTCGAACCCGGCTTCGGCGAGCGCCACCTCGACCGGTCGGTCCCAGTCGGAGGCGGCCTCCAGGAGGTCGAGCACGCCCTTCTCCGGCCCGAGCCGGGCGAGGACGCGCACCGGGCCGCTGCAGCGCAGGCGTTCGCGGCGGGACGGCGGGGGCGGGACCACCAGGGTGCCGGGAAGCAGCGCGTTGGGGACGACGCGGATTTTGCGCGGGCCCCAGTCGGTCAGCTCGCCGCGGACGACGGGGGAGGGCACGAGCACGCGGGTGGCGCGGGCGAACGCCGGCCCGGCGTCGAGGGCGTGCGGCTTGACGTGGGCGGCGAGCGCGCGGCGGACATGGCCGGGGATGTCGCCGCGCAGGCGGCCGAGCCCCCACAGCGCGTCGGTGAACACGACGGTGTCGATGCGGTGCTGGGTGATCAGGTCCCGGATCTGCTGGGTGAGCCCGGCGTCCTGGTGGGTGATGGCACGCCGCAGCGCGTCGTCGCCGCATGGGAAGTTCACGTCGTCGAGGCGCAGGCGGGCGATCGGAACGCCGGGAAGGCCGGGGCCGTCGGGCTGGGGAGCGGCGGTGGCGATGACGGGCCGGTGGCCGTTTTTGGCCAGACCGACGGCCAGGGCGGCCGTCGCACGTTCGATGCCGGCGGGCGCGTCACGGGTCCAGGACACGAGGACCAGCAGGACACCGCGGGAGACGAGGCTGGTGGTCACGGGGCGCTCACCCGCCGAAGGGGCGGAAGCGGCTGGGTCAGGCCGTGGTGCGGACGCTCCCAGGGGAATACGACCCAGTCGTCGACGGTCCAGGCCCACCGGTCCGGCGGGCGCGCGCATCCCCGGTTGCGGAACAGTGCCGCCGACATGATCGCGGCACCGTCGTCGAGTCGACCGGTCAGCGCGGCGGTGACGGCGGAGAACGTCGCCCCGGTGCCGGCGATGTCGTCGACCAGGAGTACCGTCCCGCCGAAGCGGTCGGGCAGGGTGTCGTCGACCAGGACCTCGACGTCGCCGGTGGCCTGCTGCCACGGAGCGTCGCACCTGTTGTGCTTGGCGGTGACGGAGTGGAAGGGTGCCTTGAGGTAGTCGGCCATGGGGCGGGCCGGTTCGATCCCGCCGGAGGCGATGCCGATCACGCAGGAGACCTCCGGCTCGGACCCGAGGACGGACTCGGCGATCAGCCTTGCCGCGTCGAAGCACTGGGAGCGCGTGGGCGCGAACGGTACGTGCTGGGCGAAGAGCCGGCTCGCGGCGTCCGGGGTGCTGGTCATGAGGCGCTCCCGGAGGCGGGCAGGCGCAGGTCGGCCGGGCCGGTGACGGAGGTGAACGCCGAGATGCCGGTGGCGCCCCGGGTGTTGCGCCAGGCGTAGCCGTCGGCGCGCAGGACGGTGAATTCGCTCGCGCTGCGTCGGGTGCGCAGGCGGACCCGCACATCGTCGGGGACGGTGAGCGGTGCGACGGTTTCCTGGGCCTGCTCGTCGGTGAGCATCTGCTCGGCGGCGAGTGCGGCACCGGAGCCGATGGGGAGCATCTGGAGGAAGGTCACCCCGCCGGCGCCGAGGCGGGCGGCGAGGTCCAGCAGCGCCTGGGCCTCGTGCTTGTTGGATTGCATGAGGACCATCTGGAGCTGGACGAACAGGCCTGCGTCCACGGCGGCGCGGATGCCCGTGATGGCACGGCGGTGACTGTCCTCACCGCGCCAGGTGTCGTGGGTGGCTCCGGTGGCACCGTCGAGCGAGACCCGGACCGCGTCGAGGGCGTCGGCGAGTTCCCCTGCGCGGCGGGCGAGGTGCCAGCCGTTGGTGGTGCAGCTGACCACACTGGTGCCCTGGAGGCGGATCGCGCGGGCGAGTTCGGGCAGGTCACGCAGCAGAAGTGGCTCGCCGCCGGAGATGTCGACGCCCAGAACGCCGGACGCTGCGATGTGGCCGGCGAGGATGCGCCGCTCGGCCGCGGTGGACTCGCGCACGCTCTTGTCGTCGAGGCAGTGCGGGCAGTCCAGGTTGCAGCGCACGATCGGGGACCAGCACATGCTCAGCGGGTAGTCGAGCGCCAGGTCGGCCGGGTCGGGCTGGGGCCAGGCTGCGACCTGCTGGTCGTCGAGAGCGACGCAGCCGGCGGGAAGCGGTTGGGGCGGAAGGTGGTTGGTGCCGACGGCCGGGTCGTGCACGACGGTGGTGCTACCGATCGCGGCGGCGGCGAACGTACGGATCATCGGGTGATCACCTCGGCGTTGGTCAGGTGCCTGTCAGCAGTGGTGACGAAGGTGTGGCTGCGCCCGGAGGGCGCGGGCAAGGACAGCAGGTGGCGATAGTGGGCGAGCGTCGCTGGCCAGGTGGCGAGCTTGGTCCGCCACTGGGCGGCGGCGTCCGGGGGGTCGAGGTGGTAGCCGACGGCCTGCCGCAGCGGGATGACCAGGCAACCGGCGGCAATCAGGGCCGCGCCGAGATGGGTGTCTTCCATGCCCCAGCCCAGCACCCCGAACTCCTCGTCGAAGCCGCCGACGTCCAGCAGTTGCTCGCGCGGAACGGAGAGCAACGCGGTGACGGCCATCCTGGGCAGGTCCCAGTCGTAGTAGGACCGCCCGCACCCGAGGTTCTGGAAGTCGTCGGTGGCGTCGAGCGGGCGTCCGTCCAGCTCGTCGGTGAGGGTGATGCCCGAGTACGGCAGGACCTTGCCCACCGGGGGCTTCCAGGTGACGCGGTGGTCGGCAGTGAGGCACGGTGGGCTGTCGGGAAGCACCGGCCCGCCGCCGGGCGACGCCTGATAGGTGACGTTGTGCCGGAAGCCGGTCAGCACCGTGTCGGCCGCGGCACGGGTGACGACGTCGGCGAACACGTGCGAGGACAGCACCATGTCGGCGTCGACGAACAGCACGGTCGGGGACTGGGCGAGACGGGCACCGACGTTGCGGGCCGTGGCCGAGCCGCGCCGCTCGGCGAGGCGCACCGCGGTGGTGAGCGCCGGGTGCCGACGGGCGATGTCGAACGTCGCGTCCGTGGAGGCGTCGTCGACCAGGATCACCTCCACATCGGCGGCGTGCTGCTGGGCGATGAGCGCGTCCAGTACCGCCGGCAGGGCGTAGGCGGTGTTGCGGGCCGGGATCACGACCGACAGCGCATGGCCGCCGCCGGCGCCCGCCGGGGTGGGCTGGTGCCAGCCGAGACCGGTGCGCTCGGTGAACCCCGTCGTGAAGTACCGGTGGGTGTTGGGCTGGGACTTGAGCGTGTCCGCGAGGCTGGTGTGCATCACGGCCACCTCCATTCGTCGAGCACGGCGGCGGCCTGGGGCCAGCCGTGCGGGTCGGAGATCCAGTGCAGAACCGGTCGTTCCGGCAGAGCCAGGAGATCGGTGAGCAGAACCAGGTAGTCGGGTTCGAGGACCAGCAGCACCCGCCGCGGGGCGCCGTTGGCGGCGAAGTCGCGCCGCAGCTGCCCGTTCACGATCAGGCGCAGCCCCTCGGCCCGGTCGGCGTCGAGCCGCTGGTCGTACGCGGCGATCAAGTGGTCCGCACCCACCAGGCCGTAGGCCGCGGACAGGAAGCGGATCCGGCTGCGGGCGTGCGGGACGTCGGCGAAGCGGGCCCGCAGCTGTGGGGCGATGCCTCCGGCATACCGCTCCAGGGCGGGCAGGAGACCGGTCTCGGGCGCCTTGCGGTGCGAGCAGCCCGCGATCACGAGGTCGCCGATCACGCCGGTCTCACCACCCGGAAGCCGATGCCCGCCGAGGAAGACTCGGCCGGCGCGGCGTTCAGGAACGTGCACCTGGCGTACAGCGGGAGGGAGTTGTAGGAGCCGCCGCGGATGACGAAGCCGCCGCCGATCGTCTTCGACGCGGTCCACTCCCAGCAGTTGCCCGCCATGTCCCACAGCCCGCTCGGCGTCCGCCCGCGCGGATGCGAGTCGACAAGGGTCAGCCGTCCGCAGATGTCGCGCAGATTCGCCCGGCTCTCGTCCGGCTCCTCGTCGCCCCACGGGTACGGACGGCGCTCGGCTCCCGAGGCCGCCCACTCCCACTCCTTCGACAGCGGCAGCCGTCCGCCCAGATCGGCCGCGATCCGGGCCGCCTGTATCTGGTCCAACCCGACCAGCGGCCGGTGGTCCGGGCCGAGGCCGAGCTGAGCGGGCGTGACCGGAGTCGCCGTCCACTCCAGGTCGGCCACCCGCAGCGGCCTCTGCCGGTCGCCGAACAGGCACACGCCGCCCGGTACCGGCACCCAGGTGAGCGGGAGTCCGGCCAGGTTCGTCGTCATCGCTCCCCCTTTCATCCGGCGATCAGGAACAGGTCTTCGGCGTTCGCCCCGGCCCAGACCTTCGACTTGGCCAAGTTGGGTCGCAGCCCGCAGCGGGCCAACGCCTTGGTGACGGCTTCGAGGGCCTCGCCGGCCTGCTCGGCGCCGTCGCAGAAGACGCAGTAGTTGTCCGCGAACCGCACCGCGCGGTGCCCCGCGAGCCGGGCGTCGACACGCGACAAGCGCAGGTTGATCAGCAGGGGCGCCAGCGCCGTGCCCGGGACCAGCGGAAACGGCAAGGCCTCCAGGGCCCGTTCGAACAGGCGGAGGAACGAGCCGTCCGCCACGTGCTCGGCCAGCCAGTCGGTGACCTCGGTCGCGTTCGACCCCTCCGACACCCTCCGCACGTCCACGTCCGCCACCCACCGGTACCCCTTCCGCAGGTGCCGGTCGGAGTCGCGCAGAGCGGTGATCCGGTTCCGCCCGGCCCGGTAGCCCGAGACCCAGTCGGCGAACGCCCGTTGCTCCAGCACCGGTTCGATCGCGCTTCGCATCGCCCGCTGGACGACCCGGTCGCTCACTGTCGGGATCACCGAGGGGAAGGTCTTGCCGGTGTAGGCGGTGATCCCCACCTCGCGCAGCGGACCGGGGGTCCAGGAGCCCGTCCGCAGTTGCTCGGCCAGGACCTCCAGCCGGCCGTCCATGCCCTGCCGGAACTGCGCCCAGCTCATCCCGTCGGCACCCGGCGCTCCGGCCCGGCGCATGCAGGCCCGCGCGGCCGCCTTGAGATGCCGAGGATCGACGAGGAACGACATCAGCGAATGGGCGCGCGGAGGGCGGGAGTTGGTTATAGTGGGTAATGCCTGAACGGCATGCAGGATCCCGCTCCCCTCCACACCGATTGCTTGGCCGCTACCCAACACGCGCGGCCTCGGGGAGTCGGAACGACCGCGCCGTTCAGGCACTTTGCTGTCCTCACCGGCCACGCTCGTCCTCCCAGAGCAGCGTGTGCAGCCGCGGCGTGAGGTTCCAGCCCCGGCCCAGGACCTCATCGGCCAACCCCCGCATCCCACTGAGGACCGCTCCGCTGCTCGTTCCCTCCGGCATGACCCAGACCTCGGGAAGCGAGAACCTCTCCACCAGGGAAGCGACCTCGTCGAGCTGGGCGGCTTCCTGGACGACGAACTTGAACCGGGCCCTGCCGCAGGCCGCGAACGCCGACAGCGCCTCCGAGACGATCCGCCGGTCCCTGGGGCCCGCGAAGGCCTGCAGCTTCGGCGATACGTTGAACGCAGTGACCGACTCGATCAGCTCCGGCTGCGGGACGACGGTGCCGTTGGTCTCCACCTCCACACGCCGCCCCGACAGCAGCCGGACCAGGTCGACGAGCGGGGACTGCTGGAGCAGCGGCTCACCACCGGTGACCACCACCAGCCTGGGCGCGCGGGCCATCACCCACGCCGCCAGGTCCTCGACGCTGTGCCGCGTGGACACCTCGCGCGGGTTGAACCGGGACCAGTCCCAGGTCTGCGGGGTGTCACATCCCGGGCAGTGGAGGTTGCACCGCGAAAGCCGGACGAACAAGGACTGCTGCCCGGCGCTCGGTCCCTCGCCCTGGAACGTCGGGCCAAAGCACTCCGCCACCAGCAGGCCCCTGTCGGCGCCAGCATCACCTCCCAACAGGCTCACCGCTCCTCCAGCACGAACTCGGCCCAACTGCTCTGCGTCTCCGAGACCCGCACCGACACGAGCCGCCCCGGCAACGGCGGCTCGACGTGCTCCACGAACCAGCCGGCCAGCCACGCGGCGACGTTCTCCGACGTCGGCGCGACCGGCAGGACGTCGTTCAGCACCCGGTGGTCGAGCGCGCTGTCGATCAGCTGCTTCACCGGGGCGAGATCGCCGAAGTCCGTGACGAACCCCGGCGGCACCAACCGATCGGCGGTGAGGACGAACTCCACGGCGTAGGAGTGGCCGTGCATCCGCGCGCACTGGTGGCCCGCCGACAGGCCGGGCAGGAAGTGGGCCGCCTCGAACCGGAACGACTTCCCGATCCGGAACCGGCCGGACACGCTGGTGCCGTTCATCGGGCCGCCCCGGTGGCCGTGGTGGCGTACTCGGTGGGGTCCTCGACCTCGGCGAGTACGAACGCCTCGATCCGCTCGGTGCACGTCCCGCAGGTGCCGCAGTGCAGCTCGCCGCCGCGGTAGCAGGACCAGGTGTCCGCGAACGGCACGCCGACTTGCCGGCCGACCGCGACGATGTCGGCCTTCGTCTGGTCGATGAACGGCGCCAGCAGCCGGAAGCCCTCGGGGATCAACCCCTCGTTGCCGACCCGCGCCGTCTCGGCGAAGAGGTCGAAGAACCCGGTGCGGCAGTCCGGGTAGACGGCGTGGTCGCCGGCGTGGGCGCCGAACGCCACCGCGTCCGCCCCTGCCGCGACCGCCACGGCTACGGCGATCGAGAGCATGATCGCGTTGCGGTTGGGCACCACCGTGCTGCGCATGCTCTCGGCGGTGCAGTGGCCGTCGGGCACCGCGATCGCCGGGTCCGTCAGCGCGGAGCCCGACAGCAGGCGGCCGAGCCCGCTCAGGTCGACGATCTCGTGGCGCGCGCCGAGGAGGTCGGCGCTCCGTCGCGCGTAGTCGAGTTCCTTCCGGTGCCGCTGTCCGTAGTCGAAGGAGAGCAGCGTGAGTCGGCTGCCGCTGTTGGCGAGCCAGTAGGCGACGGTGGTGCTGTCGAGCCCACCGGAGGCGATCACCACCGCGTGCTGCGGGGGCGTGTGTTCGGTCATCTCCATACGTCTTCCTCGTAGTCCTCCGCTGCCGGAGGCTGGAGTGAGTCCGGTCGTCGTACGTCCGGGATGGGCCCGGTAGGTGGGCCGGCAGCGTGCGGACGGACTTCGGCCGGTGTGGATGTGAGAACCTCGCGCCTAACGACCCGAGGCGGAGCTGCCGTTGGGCGGGTGGGGCAGAGGAGCCGATTTGCTGCGGATGCGAAGCATGCGCGAAAGGGACTGTCGTTCTCGTGTCCGGCGGCCGCGTGGCTAGGTGTCCCCGGCGTCGGGCACGGATCGGGTGGGGGCCTGCCCGAGCGCGACGTCCTGGTGGTCGAGCTCCTGGCTGACGAGTACTCCCAGGAGGGCGATCACGAGGACGTGGCCCATCAGCCAGAGCGTCCACATCAGCGCCTCCACAGGATCGCCGGCCTCTGTGGTCCGGGCTCCCGTGCGGGGCGGCGGTCGGTGCGAGTTCGGGGCCGGTACGTGGGCGGCAGGGCGCGCGCCGGCCAAGCCGGCGGCGCCGGGAACAGGGCTGATGCTGGGGACGGCGGCGAAGTGGTCCGCCGGTGTCCGCAGCGGTGAGGCGGGTGGGGGAGCAGGTGTGGGATCGGCCGGGGGCGCGAGGATCGTGGCCATCGGTCTCCTTGTCTGGACAGGTGCTGGGCCTGGTCGGCCGTAGGGCCGGACACGTCGGGAACGCGATGCCAAAGGACGTCCGTCTGCACGGCGGGCCCGATCCGAGGTGAGAAATCCTCGGAGGTCATACGGAACACCTGCCAAGCTCGTTGTGACAGTGCAGACTTGTTGCACCGCTTGGCAGTGATGTTGAAAATCCACCGGTGACCTGCGCAGTTGTGGACCGAGGAAAGTCCGGGGTGAACGCGATGACGCGATGGGGACGGCTTGCAGCGCAGCGCAGGGCCGCCGGCTACACCCAGGAGCAGCTGGCGGAGCTGATGGCCGTCGACCGCACCACAGTCCATCGTTGGGAGAAGGGCACAGCGACGCCGCAGCCCTGGCAGATGCCGAAGCTCGCCAGGTTGCTGAAGGTCTCTGCGGCCGAGCTGTCTTCCCTTCTCCCCGGAAATCCGGATGTCGTTGATGCTTCGGCAGTCGCGGAAAGGGATGGTGGATGCCGATCGGAGACGTTGCACCAGGGCCGGCAGGGCGAGCAGGTGACGGAGCCCGTAGCGTCATCGTTGGCGCAGCTGGGCGGTCTCGTCACAGACTGGCTGTCGGTCAGGTCGGCCACCAGCAGCATCGCGGCATCGCTCCCGGTGACAGAAGCCGACATCGGCGCTGCCGAGGGAATGCTCGACCTGTTCCGTCAGCTCGACCACACGCACGGCGCTCGGCAGTACCGTCGGCAGGTCAGCTCCTACATCGACAATGAACTCGAAGCCCTTCTCCGTCGCCCAGCCTCGGACGAGCGGGTCGCTCGTCGACGGGCGAGACTCACGGCCGGGTTCTGCGAACTCGCCGGGTACCAGGCTGTCGACACCGGCAACCCGGACGAGGCCCAGGCGTACTACCAGCGCGCCCTCACCCTGACGGCGGTGAACAACGACCAGGCGTACAGCGCCTACCTCGTGGCGGTGAACCTCGGCCACCTCGCGCTGCACTGCGGAGAGCCGGAGACCGCCCTGCGGTGGGCGGCCTCGGCCAAGGCAGTGGCCGGCACTGTGGTGAGCCCGGCGACCCGGGCGGCCATCACCGCGGTTGTGGCCCGCGCCAACGCCAGGCTGCGCAGGGAGAGCGAGGCAACAAAGCTGATCATCCAGGCCGAGAAGCTGCTCGACGCTGCCGACCACCAGGACGAACCCACCTGGATCCGCTACTTCAATCAGGCCTATCTCGCCGACGAGGTCGCCCACTGCCTCCATGACCTCGGTCGGGCCCCGGCAGCAAGGAGTCAGCTCGTCGAGGCCCTCAGCGGGGTGGGCGAGGACAGGGTTCGCAGACGCGCGATCGACGCGGCGCTGCTCGCCGCGACCTGGCTGCGCAGCGGAGAGGTCGACCAGGCGTGCGCGGCCGGCCGGGACGCCGTGGCCTACGCCGCCAGGACCGGGTCAGGTCGGTGCATCGAGCGGGTAGCCGGCGTCCTGGCGGACCTGCGGGCCCATGCCGACTATGCCCCGGCCCGGGAGCTGCGCGAGTTCGCCCGGGCGGTGCTGCCGGAAGCCGACGGCGTGGCTGTCACACTGTCGAGCGGCTCATGATGCTCTGGTAGAAGTCGAGTTCGGCGCGGAGCGCCTGCTCCCGGTCCGCAGGTGCTGACAGGTAGTGGTCGCCGTCCTCCAGGAGGACGCTGTCGTGGCCGTCTCCCAGCGCGGCCAGCTCCTGGGCGAAATGCATGGCCTCCTTGGCGGACGTGATGGTGTCGGCGGTCCCGTGGATCACCAGCACGGGGCAACGGATCCGTTCGGGTGCCACCGCGCCGGCAGACCCCCGCAGCACGGCCGCGTGGGGCCGCTGGAACTCGGGTACGGACAGCTCCCACCGCGTGGGGTCGATGATCGCCGAGGTGGCCGTCGCGCCGGCGAACGGTCCCTGGCGAGTTGCCGCCTGCAACGCCGTGTACCCTCCGGCACTCGCGCCGGTGATGAACATCGCGTCGGACAGCGCCACACCGGTCGAGCGCAGGTGCTCGGCCACCGCCGAGCAGTCGTCGACGTCGTAATCGCCCCAGTGACCGTGCAGCGCTTGGCGGAATGTCCGGCCCTGGCCCGTGCTGCCCCGGTAGAGGACCTCGGCGACGGCGAAGCCGTGACTGACGAAGAACTGGGTCGTCCAGTCCAGCCGCAGTGGAACGTCGTCCGTCGGACCGGGGTGTGCCCGCACGACCAGCGGCACCGGCCCCGCTGCCGCTGGTGGCCGGTGCAGTAGGAAGCGGACCCTCCCGCCGGGACCCGGCGCGGTTTCGACCGACGGCGGGACGGGCGTCCAGAAGAGAGCCGAATCGGCTGTCGCACTCACCGGGAGAGCCGGGGCACCCGAGCCCGCGGCCAGATCGACCGACCAGACGCTCGGAGCGGACGACGGAGTGGAGCCGATCACGGCGAGCCGCCCGTTCTCGACGGCGATGTAGGGCTTCACGGAGGTGAGGTTCGGGCCGAGGCGACGTCGGTTCCCTAGGGCATCGACGGCCACGAGTTCGGCGGAGAACCCGTTCAGGACGGTCAGGACGACGGTGCCGTCGGGGGCGAACCCGTACGACTGGTAGCCCCCTTCCCACGGGGCCGGCGCGCAGTCAGCGTCGATCGGCGCGACGGCCTTCGTCGCGCCGTCCCGGAGTCGGTACAGGTTCCACCAACCCGTGCGGTCGGACATGAAGTACAACGACCCGCCCGGTCCCCAGGACGGCTGGACCACCGCCTCCGAGGGGCCGCCCGCCACCGGCCGACCCGGCCGGAGTTTGCCGGAACGGAGGTCGGCCAGCAGAAGACGGCAACCGTCCCAGGGCATCTGGTACCGGCTCCACTCCAAATAGGCCAGGGTGTCACCCGCGAGCCTCGGGCAGCCGAGGAACTCGGACGAGCGGACCAGCACCTGAACGGCTCCGGCCGGAGAAACCGCGACGACCTCGTCCGCGGCGCCGTCGCCGCGGACCGCGAGCACACCACCATCCGGGCCCGGAACGAGGTCCCCGAACTGCTCGGAGCCACGGATGGGCAGGATCCTGTCCGGTGGGCAGCCGAAGCGTTGGTGGAAGAGGGAACCGTCATTGCCGGTGAACCACACCCCATCCCGCACCACGGCGAAGCTGCCGCCACCGTAGGCGTGGAACTGGCTGCCGATCGAGCAGTCGGAAGGTGTCACCGGGAGGGCCGTACCAGCGCGATCCGAACACATCACCCGCCGAACCCCACCGTGATCGGGATCGGACTGCAGCCACCACAGCGAGCCTGCCGCTGCCTGGAGTTCGTCGTAGGTGACGACCTTCCGCGCAACCCACGCGGGTGACAGCCCGCTGTCCTGAGACCTCATGGAACGGATCCTGCCGAATCGCGCGGGTAAGTGCCACTACCGAAGGACGGGCTCATACTCGGGCGGTGCGTGCTCGGTCCGGCATCGGTGGACGCCGATGCGCTCGTGTGGGTTGCGGCGCTGTCGCCCGGTATCGGGCACGGCGGCAGCGCCGAGCCTTCTCAACTGCTACGGGCTAAAGGGCGGCCGAGAGCGGGCTGGTGGTCAGTTCGCTGATGCTCTCGGCGGCCTTGAGCGTGTGGAAGATCAGGGGGCGCAGGTCGGGCGGCATCTCGGTGGAGCGCTTGAGGAGGAGGACGGCGCCCATGATGGAGTCGTGCCACAGGACGGGTGCGGCGACGGAGTCCCAGCCGGGCATGCACTCCTGGCGGCCGACCCCGAAGCCGAGCTGTCGGATCTCGACGAGGGTCTCGGTGAGCGCGTCATTGTCGCGGATGACACCCGGGCCGGCGGTCGGCGGTACCTCTTCAGCGAGGACGAGGTCCTGGATGGTCTGGGGCAGGTAGGCGAGGATGACCCGTCCGGAGGCGCCGGTGCGCAGGGAACGGGACACCGAGACGACATCCTCGGCGGACATGCCGACTTCGGCCGGGTCCATGTCGCCGATGACGTAGTCGGTACAAAGTCGCTTCGCGCCGCCGAAGGGGGAGAGGACGTAGAGCAGAGCGAGGCCGCCAGTGGCCTGGTGGAGGCGTTCGAGGATGCCGTGGGTCGAGGCAGCTCCGGGGGAGTGGGCCACGGCCTGGACGCCGGCCCGGGCGGTGCCGGTGCCGAGGCGGTAGCGGCCCCGGCCGACCTGCTCGAAGACGCCGTCACCGACGCCGGTCTGCAGGATGCGGTGGGTGGTGGCGTCGTCGAGGCCGGCGGCGCCTGCGATCGCGCGCAGCGAGTGCACGTCGCCGGGCAGGCGGGTGAAGGCCTGCTGGACGGCGAAGGCGCGGGCGGCGAGCGATGAGGGCGGCTTGATCGGAGCGCCCTTCTGTCGTTGCTCGAGGACGGTCCTGGCTGGTGGCGCGGTGGTGATCTTCATGAGGGGTCCGGGAGATTCGTCGCGCCGTTCGGCGTCATGAGGGTGGTGTTCCGCGATAGCCCATCAGGCGGGGCACGCGTAAAGGGTGGGCGGGCGAACGGTCAGCGGCCGACGTCAAGGACGACCTTGCCGGTAGTGAGGCGGGCGGCGAGGTCGTGGTGGGCTTGGCGGGCTTGGCCGAGCTTGTAGACCGGGCCGTTGAGCGGCTTGAGCCAGCCGTCGGAGACCGCCGCGAACAGCGCGGACATCGAGTCCTTGAGGTGGGTGCGCGAGGGGTAGAGGTTGGGGAGCCAGAAGCCGCTGACGGCCTTCGACCCGGCGAGCAGGCTGGTGATGGGCACGAGGCCCTCAACCCCGGTGACGGCACCGAAGACGGACATCCGGCCGCGGGGGGTGAGCGCGGCGAGCGTGGCGTGGAAGACGTCGCCGCCGGTCATTTCCAGCGCGGCGGACACCGGTCCGCCTGCGGCGTCGAGGATCCTTTCGGTGAGGCCATCGGTGGTGGAGGAGTCGACGGTGACGTCCGCGCCCAGCTCCAGGGCGGAGCGGCGCTTCTCCTCACTGGAGGCCATGGCGACGACCTTCGCCCCGGCGTGCTTGGCGAGCTGGACGGCGAGGGAACCGACGCCGCCCGCGGCGGCTGGGACCAGGACAGTGTCCTCGCAAGTCACACGGAGGTCGGTGAAGAGCAGGTGCCATGCGGTGTTGCCCTGGAGGGTGAGGGCGACCGCGTCGTGATCGGCGACCCCGTCCGGTACCTCGAAGGCGAGCTTCCGGTGGACGACCGTGGTCTCGGCGTAGCCGCCTCCGCGGCTGAGCGCGACATAGCGGCGCCCGTCGTCGGTGAGGCCCAGGACCTCGTTCCCCGGGATGAACGGGGCGGGCATGGGGGCCGGGTAGGTGCCTTCGCGAAGGTGGATGTCGGCGTAGTTGACGCCGGCCAGGCGGGTACGGAGTCGAAGGTGGCCGGGGCGGCCGTCCGGCTCGGGCATCTCGGTCGGCTCCAGAACCTCGGGGCCGCCGAACTCCCGCACGGCTATTGCGCGCATCATGTTCAACCCTAAATATTTCTTGCTTGCGTCTGAGTGAGGCGTTTTTGTCAGCCCTCGGGCAGCGAATATACCTGCCGCGAGAATGCCGGTTTCAGCCGTGCATATAGGGGTGCGACTGCGGCGGACGATGGCGAGTGGTATCGGTCACGTCACGCTGAGTTGTTGAAATCGCTTGATCGCTCACGGTGAGAAGTCGAGGTGGCGGGCCTGTCGGGCTGGGGTGGCGCACTTGCGGAGCGTCGCACGCTCCGCTTGGAAGATCGTTTCTCAGTCTCCGAAAAGGAGTCGCATCTACTCGCGTAGATGCCTTGATTCTGTTGACCGATATCAAGGTCGATCTTTAATGTCATCCTCGCGGAACAAACCTCGGAAGTCCGCTTGATGGGGAATCACATAATGAGGATTCAGTCGAATTGGAACCCGGTCGGAAGCTGGTCGGCCAGGCCTTGCCAGGGCGGACGGGGGTCACCCTGAGTGAGAGCACGCTCGCTCTCGTGCCCGCGACATCCATGGTTGCGGAGGGGGCTGGATCTGTGAGCCGCGGTGGCCCTATGGTGCTGCTCCCGCCACGAAGATCGCCGGCGGACGGAAGGGGCAGGCGGCACGACGACTGGTCGTCCGAGCCCTGAAATGAGACCGGCGTCCTGGAGCTACCAACTCCGGACGCCGGGCCCGACGCCCCGGAAGGCGTCGATTCACTACCACGCGCGCAGTGGGACTTCTTCGCACGAGGACCGCCGCGCGCGCCTACGAAGCACGGAGTATTGCATGCCCGCCATACCCAGCGGAACCCTGGCCTGCCCGGATACGGGCGTACGGCTCCGCCTTGCCGCCAAGCTCGCGGACATGATCCCGGGGGCCGCCGCGATCACCGTCGGCTTCACGGACCCGGCGTCGCCGTGGCCCCACGCGCACGCCCGTGCGACCGATGACGGCGGCCGCCCAATCCGGCTGAGCCCCGTGGCCAGAAGGGTTGTCGCGCGGTGGGTCGTCCGTGCCCACCCCGACGCTGACTGGGCGCGACCGCACACCCTCGACCTGGCCGACGGGCACCTTGCCGTCCGTCCGGACGCTGCGGCCCGGGGCCGCTGACATGGCGCGAATCCGCTCCGTTAAGCCGGAGACCTGGGTGAGCGAGACGCTCTCCGAGGTCTCCATCCCGGCGATGGTCACCTTCCTCGGGATGACCAACCACGCCGACGACCACGGCCGTCACCGAGACGTCGCGGCGATCGTCTACGGCCTCGTGTGGCCGATGCGCGAGGAGATCACCCGCGCCGACGTCGAGGACCACCTCCAGCAGCTCGCCGCTGCTGGAGCGATCTGCCGGTACACCGGCTGCGACGGCCGCCGGTACTTCCACTACCCGACTTGGCGTAACCACCAGAAGATCGACAAGCCCTCGCTCAGCCGCCTTCCCGCCTGCCCGCACTGCGAGCCCGATCGGTGTGGCGTCTGCAAGGGCCCGTGCATCCAGCGGTCCGCCCTCGCGGCCGCAGCGGGCTCCCACTCCGAGGACAGCGCGAGCGCTCCCGGAGTGTTCGCCGAAACCTCGGCGAACGCTCCGGTGGCTGTCGACCAGCAGCCGGAGCCCTCGGCGCCGGCGGCCAAGGCGGGCATCGGTATCGCCTCCCCGCAGGCTGGACCTGGCCATGTGCCGAGTCCGGCAGGAAAGAAAGCCGCAGGTCAGGCGGCATTCACCGAAGACTCCCCGAAGGCTCGCCGACACCTCCCGGAGCCCTCGGCGCCTGGATCTAGGATCTTGGATCCTGGATCTTCTTTCCCTACGGGGCGCCAGGCGCCCGACGCGGACACCGTCTCGGCCAACCAGCTGATCGGCGAGTACGTCACCGCCTGCGCCGAGCGCCCACCGGGCAGCGTGATCGGCCACCTCGGCAAGGTCACCAAGGCGCTGCTCGCCGAGGGCATCGCGCCGGAGCACGTCCGGGCCGGGCTGCGGCGGTTCGCCGAGATCCAGGGTCATCCGTCCCGGCTGCCGAGCCTGGTCAACGACGCCATGAACGCAGGAAGCGCCAGGTTGGCGCAGCCGGGATTCCGGCCTACCGTGCCCGCTCATCAAGCGTGGACCAACCCGGTCGACGCCGTCGCCGCCTACGCCGAGGAGCTGTGATGCGCACCCACCGCGACCCGCAGGCCCTCGCCGACGGCCCGTCGGTGCTCGACCGGATGGCCCGGATCCTTGCCGCCCGGGGCATCGACCGCGCGATGGTCGACGCCCTCCCGGACGAGGCGGAGCCCTTCTCCGCGGAACAGGCCCTCTCTGTCGGGATGCCGCCGCGCTACCGCGACGCGGTGGCCGGGCATCAGCTGGTCCTGGCCTGGACCCGGCAGGTCGCCGCCCAGGCCGTCGCCCCGAGCACGGGCGCCCGACGGCAGGTGGCCACCGGCCCCAGCCTGCTGATGGCCGGAGTCACCGGTGCGGGCAAGACCCACGAGGCCTACGGCGCGGTGCGGGTACTGGTACAGGCCGGCATCGGCGTGCGCTGGCGCGCTACCACCGCGGCCGACCTCTACGCCGAGCTGCGGCCGCGTTCCGGCACCGACCCCGAGCGGGTGCTCGCCGCCTACAGCCGGGTACCGCTGTTGCTCCTCGACGACCTCGGCGCCGCCAAGAGCTCCGAGTTCGTCGAGGAGCAGACGTACCGGCTGATCAACCGCCGCTACAACCACTGCCTGCCGACCCTGATCACCACGAACCTGCAGATCAGAGACCTCAAGGCCTACCTCGGTGACCGCGTCACCTCCCGGCTCGCCGAGATGACCACCCGGGTCGAGTTCGAGCCGGTCGACCGCAGACGCTTCCAGCGCGCTGCCTGAGCCGCCGCTGCCCGGCCGCGCCGTCGACGCGCCGCCTCGCCCTTCACCGACCCAGCGCACCCTCTCCGCCGACGCCGCCCCGCGCGGAGAGCGATCGGAGCAACCCCCATGACCACCACGACCACCCCTGAGCGCCACCGCTCGCTCGGCGACCACACCTGGCAGGACCAGGCCGTCTGCCACCCGAGCGAGTGCAACCCCGTCGATCCCGAGGTGTTCTTCCCCGGGCCCGACGAGACCGAGAAGATCACCACTGCCCTGTCGCTGTGCGGCCAGTGCCCGGTCCGCCTCGCCTGCCTCGATGCCGCACTGGAAGGCGGAGAGACCCACGGCATACGCGGAGGCCTGACCCAGGAGGAGCGCGCACCCCTGCACGAGAAGATCGCCAAGCGCCTGGACTACGCCCGCGTCAACGCCACCCTGGCCGGACGCGACATCCACCTCACATCGGCCGAGCGCCGCGCCGTCGTCCTCGCCGGGTACCGGCAGGGCGTCACAGTCGAGCGCCTGGCATGGCTGCTGAAGATCACCGAGGAGCACGCGCTGAAGCTGTATCGCGAGACCCGCCGCGCCATCCGCAACCGGGACCTGCAGCAGTCAGCGCGCACCGGGCAGACGTCCGGCGCGGTCGGGGACCGCCTGGAGCGCATCGACTTCGGGACGGCGGCATGAGCACCGCCACCGTCACCGCACCGACCACCGTTCACGTCACGGGCTGGGACCGGGGCGTCGTGATCGCCCTCGGCGCCGCCGGCTGCGCCCTCAGCTACGACGCACTTCAGCAGATGGCCGTCGCGATCCACGTCCGCGGATTTCTCACCTACCTGTTCCCGCTGGTCATCGACGGGTTCATCGCCTACGGGGTGCGGGCCCTGCTGGTGATGCGCGACGCCCCGTATCGGGCACGGGCCTACTGCTGGACGCTCTTCGGTGCGGCGACCACCGCCAGCCTGTGGGCGAACGCCCTCCACGCGGTCAGGCTGAACCAGCAGAGCACGGCCGCCGATGGCCTTCGCCTGGGCGACACGGTGGTGGCGGTCCTGTCCACCATCGCTCCGCTCGCTCTGGCCGGCGCCGTCCACCTCTACATCCTCATTGCCCGGGGATCGGACACCCCGGCAGACCGGAACAGCCGAGCTGGCCGGAACGGCTCCGGCGACCTCGGTCAGGCCACCGCAGCCGCTGACCGAAGCGAGCGGGTGACCGCGCTGACCGGCGGGGCGGACAGCAATCAGGTGACCGCCGGTCACCTCGGTGCCGGTCGGTCGGTCGGCCGTCCGATGACTGACCGGGCTGACCGGCCGAGGCTGACCTCGGCCGGGCCGGTCACGGCGACCGACCGGGCTGACCTGGGCGGTCAGCCGGACAACGCTCGGTCGGTCAGTGACCGACCGACCGAGGACGCCCTTGCCACCGCTGCATCGGTCAGCCCGGTCACTGCGTCGTCGGTCACCGACCGCGCTGCCCGGGAGGTCGGAGACCGATCGGCTGACCGAGACACCGAGGAGCTGCTGAAGATCGCGAACAAGGCGGTCGAAGCCGCGAACAACAAGTTGACCCGCCAGATAGTCGCCCAGGCGATACGCGGTGAGAAGCGCACGCTGTCCAGCGACACGCTGACCCAGCTGATGGCACAGCTCCGCGAACAGCAGCGCCAGCGCCAGCTCGCCCCCGCCAGCCGGGACTGACCGCAGCCGAGCGGCCGGGGTAACCGGGCCGGTCACCCCGGCCGGTCACCTGACCACCTTGACACCGCACTCCACCGAAAGGGAGCACACGCCATGCGTACCACCCCCGCGACCTGGACCGAGGCGGACTCCTGGCTGACCGTCCTGCACCAACGCGGACATCTCCTCCGCGTCGAGACCGGCCCCGACGACACCCGGACCCTCCAACGAGGCCGGCACTCCCGCCCCTGGACACTCCACCACCCCGTCCTGGCCATCGACTGGATCGAGGGCCTCGTCCGCGAGATCCGCTGGCGTGACACCGAGGTCAGCCGGTGACCGCTACCCATCGGAACGGCACCACCCCAGGAGCGGGAAGTGACCGTGATCAGGCTCCTGGCGGAGCAAGTTGTGGGGTAAGGAGTCCTTACCCCACCCCGGCCCCGAAGGGGGTGGAGGCTCCCCGGTCGTCGGCAGACCCAGGGGGGCCAACCGACGACCGGGGAGTCGGCCCGGGGGTGCCGACGAAGGGGGAGGAGCAGCAGAACCCGCCGCCCGTCGATGCCGTCCGCGCCGCGACCCGCCGTCGCCTGCGCAGGAGCGTGCCGCGCACCAACCGCGTCTGCCCCCGCTTCAGCGACTCCGAGTGGTCCGTCCTCCAGCACGCCGCGGAGCAGGCCGGCCTCGCCCCCGGCGGCTACACAGCCGCCGCTGCTCTCGCCGCCGCCGCGAGCACCGACCCGAACGCCGCTGTCGCCGACTACCGCCGCGGCATCCAGGAACTCATGGAGTCCAACCGCCAGCTCGGCGCCGTCGGCAACAACCTCAACCAGGTCGCCCATTTCCTCAACGCGGGCGGCCAGCCCGTCGCCGATCTGCGCCAGCTCCTGCAGCGCGTCGAAGCCTCCATCGGCGCGGTCGACGACGCGGTCGCCCGGATGGTCCGCCGGTGATCCCGAAGATCCGAACCGGCACGGGAGGCACGTACGGCCTGGTCCGGTACCTGTTCGGGCCAGGCCAGCGCGACGAGCACACCGACCAGCACGTCGTCGCCTCGTGGAACGACTTCGCCCCCGACCCCGGCCGCAACCCCCACCACGCCATTGCCCAGCTCGCCGCCCAGCTCGACCAGCCCGTCAAGGCCATCGGCGATCGTGCTCCGGCCACCACCATTTGGCACTGCTCGGTGCGTGCCGACCCCGGCGACCGCCACCTCGCCGACAACGACTGGGCGAACATCGCCCGCCGCATCGTCCACGCCACCGGCATCGCCCCCGAAGGCGACACCACCGCCTGCCGCTGGGTCGCCGTCCGCCACGCCGACGACCACATCCACATCGCCGCCACTCTGGTCCGCCAGGACGGCCGCCTCGCCGGCCTCTCCTTCGACCGCCGGAAGGCCCAGGCCGAGGCCCGCCGCATAGAAAAGGACTACGGCCTGCGCCAGCTCACGCCCGGCGACGGCACCGCCGCCAAGACCCCTACCAGTCAGGAACGGTGGAAGACCGAGCGAACCGGCCGCACCGAGACCCCGCGCGAGACCCTGCGTGAAGCCGTCCGCCAAGCCGTGGCCGGAGCCGCGAGCGAGGAGGAGTTCTTCACCCGGCTGCGCGAAGCCGGCCTCCGCGTGAAGCTCCGCCACGCCCCCAGCGGCGACGTCCTCGGCTACAACGTCGCCCTCCCCGGCGACCGCAACCGGGACAGTGAGCCCATCTGGTTCGCCGGCAGCACCCTCGCCCCCGACCTCTCCCTGCCGCGCATCCGCCGCCGCCTCGACGCCGGACCTGCTACCGACACCGCCCAGAAGCCAGACAGGGGGCTGGCGTGGCCCGGCAGGTCTGCACCGGCACGCTGCCGCAGGGACGCCGCCCGCATCACCGAGCGCTCCGTCGACCTCCTCGACCAGGACGACGACGAAGCCGCCGCCCAGCTCGTCGGAGCCGGCGAACTTCTCGATGCCCTCGCCCAGACCTCCCCGGCCGCCGGCCGGGCCGAACTACGAGACGCTGCCCGTGCCTTCGAGCGCGCCACCCGCAGCCGTGTCCGCGCCGAGAACGCCGACATCCGCGCCCTGCGCTCCGCCGCCCGCGGAATCGTCCACGCCGGCGGCGCACTCGGCCGAGGCGAAGACGGCGGCGCCACCGCCATGGTCCTGTCCACCCTTGTCCTCGTCACCCTGGCCGCCGCCCGCTGGCACTCCGCCCGAGGCCACGCCCAGCAGGCCGCCGCCTCCCGCCAGGCGGCCGACCACCTGCGCGCCGCCTACCGGCAGGCCGCCGCCACCTCGATGCGCACGATGCGAGAAGCAGGCCGTGCCCTGCCGGAGACCGACCGCCGCCGCCACGACACCACCATCCGCACCGTCCTCGGCAGCCACCAGCCGCCACCGTCGGCACCGGCTCCCGAACTCGATGCCCTTGCCGCGGTCCTGGCCGAAGCCGAGAAGGTCGGCCACGACCCACGGGCCCTCCTGGAAGAAGCCTCGTCCTGGCGCGAACTCGACACCGCCCGCAACCGCGATGACGTCCTGGTCTGGCGCATCCGCTGCCTCGCCGACCTGCCGGCCAACCCCCAACCGCCACGCACCACAGCGGCGCCGTCCACTCGCACCAGCACCACGCCGGAACGAACCGCACCGCGCGTCACGCCGCCGGCACCGACGGAGCCGGCGACCGAGCCACACCGCTCCGCCCCGCGCCGATGACCTACTGGCCCGGCGCGCACAAACCGGCTCGCCGGGCGGCGCGGCCCCAACCCCCTCGAGACCCGTCCCACCACGTGTTGCGCAGAGACGCTCGCCCGCAGGACCCATGACCAGAACCGACGGACGCACCATCCGGACCACGCCGCCCCCGGCCAAAACCCCCGCTCCGGCGCCGTCTGTCCCGCGCGTAGCAGTCCGACGACCAGGAGCGCGTGACTGGAGCCTGGCCGTCATCGGGATCGGTGGTGTGTCGCCAGCCGGTCACGATCCTTCGCGCGGGCGGCGACACGGCAGTGGAGATCGACGGCTTGGCCATGGCCCTCGGGCAGCGTCTCCAGGCAGCGGAGCCCATGGTTGATCACGTTTTCCTCGCGGGCCTGCTTGCGCTCCACGACCACGGGGAACCGTCCTCGTCCAGCTCCAGTGCGTTGATCCGGCTCGTGTGCACTGGTCGGAGGTGCCTCCCTCACGTGTTCGTCGGCAGGTCGCCGCCGTACCGCGCCCGTGGCTGTCCGAATCACCCGGACGAGCGAGTATCTGCCGTGGGTGCACCGATATCCCGGCGGCATGGTTGACGCTACTGTTCGTGATCTCTACTGAGCATTTGAAAGACCGTGCCGTCCGACAGTTCGTCGAGGCCCTCAACGCCCGGGACGAGCGGGCGTTCGCCAAGGCCGTCGTGGACGACTTCACGTACACCTGCGGCGAGGAAACTGGGGGTGCCGCCGACTTCTTCACGGGTCACACCGAGTTCGTAGCGGCCGAGGAGAGCCGCGAAGGGGACACGCTCACCGGATTCGTGATCCGGTCCGGCAGGGGCGACAAGGTGCAGTGGGCGTTCCGAGCGATGCCGGGAATCGGGGTGATCAAGCTGGACGTCACCACAGGCGTGGAGATCCCGGCAGACTCCTTCAGCCGCATCATGAGGCAGCTCGGCACCGACCGGCGCCGGCCCCCCGAGGGCACCCTTCGCCGCCTGGAACTGGGAGACCACTACTTCGTGCACAAGTGGGAGCGGGGACTGGGCGACACCTACGACTGGATCAACACCGGGGAGAAAGCGGTCGACCCGGATGTCTACCGGACGTTCGACAGCCCCGCGAAGGGTGATCAGGACGACTGCAGCCGCAACAAGGTCAGCAGGGTGACCTCACGACTGACGGTGCAGGTGGGCTGGGGCGACACCTACCAGAAGGCAACCGTCCGCTTCCACGCCAAGCCGTACTACGCGGAACCGCTCGTCTGGCGCGAGGAACACATGCGCTTGGTCGACGAGTCCGTCCCGACACTCGCCGCGACGCTGACGCTGACCGCGCCGCCCACGCTGACCGCGCCCGAGCCGAAAGTGGTCAGCACCGAGGAGATCAAGGTCATCGGCACCAAGCCGCCGTACCCGCTCGATTTCACCCGCGAGTTCACCTTCACCGACCTGCCGCTCGGCACCTACACGCTCGCCCTGACCGATGCCCGCAAGAACGGCGGCTACTGGAGCAGTTCGCGGGACACCACCGTCATGATCGAGGACCGCGCCCTCACCTTCACCATCGGCGACTGATCACCTCCCTGCCCGGGGCCGCGGCCGGCTGCACCGCCTTTCCTCCTCAGGAGCCGCCGCGGCACGGCAAGGACATCGCCCGAGCACCCACAGTCCCGTGGAGCGGAACAAGACGCGATGCCGCGGGTTCATATCGGAGTGCTTTCACCCGTACGTGGGGCGGCGGGTCCATAGGGGAGTGAGCTACCGGCCCGGGATGACTAGCGTGCGTCGTGGCAGTGCAGTCGGCATGTCCGCAGATTCCGCAGAGGGGTTCCGGCGCGCCCAGGTACGAACCCGTCCGGAAGCTGGTGGCCGACGGAGCTGTTCCCGGCAGCCCTACGGGCCCGGGACAGGGTGCTGGCGAGGCCGGTCGACGCGGTCGGCCCGGACGGGGCAGTGCGTTCCCCGTGCCACAGCCGGATCCTGGAGTCGGTGCTGGCGCTGCGGTTGCTCGATGCCACCGGCACGGCGCCGCACGCCGCCCGCCGCGTGCTGGAGTTCCTGGCGAGCAGCGCGGGGGCAGCGGCCGGGCCGGATCGCTTGCTGGCCGCTGCTGCGCTCGGCGGCCGTCCTGTCGGCGAAACGATCCTCCCCGCCCAGATCGCCTCCCTGGCGCCGGGGTTCACCGGTACTCGTAAGCGCGCCCTGGTCCACGCTCTGGCGGTGATCGTCGACGGCACCGATGTGTCGGCCGCCGGAGGCTGGGAGGAGGCTGCGTTCGACCTGTCCGGGTTGCACAGCTGGGCGCGGGTCCAGGTCACCGCGGTCAAGGTGGTCCTCGCCCATGCTGGCGGACGGGCGGAGGCGGTGGGCGACGAGGACGTGCGGCTGCTGCAGGACACCCAACAGGCCGCGCACGTGTGGGAGGGCAACGTCCTGATCCACCTGTGCGTCCTGCACGCCCTGGACCGCCTGCCCGGTACGGGCACCGTGGTCGAAGCCGGCGTGCGGAGAGCCCTGGCGCTGCAACGCGAGGACGGCGGTTGGCCGTTCGTGACCGACACCGACACCTGGTGCACCGTCACCGCCGGCCTCGCCCTCGCCGCCAACCGGGCACCCACCAACGTGCTGGAGCGCGTCGTCGGCCACGTCAGCCGCAGCCAGCAACCCGGCGGCGGCTGGTCCTACACCGATCTGGCCCACCAGACCGATGCCGACGACACCTCCGTCGCCGTCCAATTCCTCCACCTCACCGACCCTGAGCGCCATGCCGCCGCGATCGACCGCGGCCTGCACTCCCTGCGCACTATCGCCTGCCCGGACGGCGGCTTCCCCACCTACCTTGCCGGCGCACCCACCGAGGCGTGCATGACCGCTGCCGCCATCGACGCACTCACCCTGTGCGCGGCCGCACACCAGTCGCTGATCGACAGTGCCCTGCGTCACCTGGCCGACCAGCAGGCCGACGACGGCTCGTTCCCGCCGGACTGGAGCAGTAGCCGCCTGCACACCCTCTTCCGGGCGCTGCTCGCCGCCACCCGCTCCGGCCACTCCCCGCACACGGCTCGTCTGATCGCCCGCGCCACCCACCTGCTGCGCCAGGCGCAGAACGGGGACGGCGGGTTCGGCCAGCAGCCTGGTGACGCCAGCGACCCAATCAGCACTGCCTACGGCCTCATTGCCCTGTGCCAAGGAGACGATCCCGCACCCGCGGCCCGGGCCGCCGCCCACCTCGCGGCTGCCGTCCGCGACGACGGCACCGTCCCTTCCCGCCCCGACTCCATCGGGCCGCGTCCATTCGTCTTCACCGTCCCCGCTCTCGCCGAGATCTTCACCCTCCTCGCCTTCGGCCACCTCACCCAGCGCCTCACCAGCCCCGAACCCAGGGCCGCCCATGACCCGTCCGTGTCCTCGGCGCACGCCCGATGAAGCCTGCCGTGCCATCTGCAGCCGGTGTGCGCGTCGCCGCCCTCGACGTCGACGGCACCCTCGTCGAGGGCACCCTCGGCTGGGCCCTGCCCCACGACCTCGTCGCCGCCGGCGTCGTCACCGCCGACCGGCTGCGTCCCTTCCTCACCTACCTCGACCACGTCGGCCGCGGTGGTCTGGAGGACCACGCCGCGGCCGAACGTGCCTGGCACCTCTACGCCACGGCCATGGCCGGTGTCCCCGCCGCGGAGGTCGACGCCGTCACCCGACACACCTGGATGAACAAGCAGGGCGACATCCACCCCTTCGCCTGCCCGCTCCTGACCATGCTGCGCGAGGCCGGCCTGCGACCGGTCCTCGTCTCCTTGGGCCCGCACGACCTGCTCGGCCACATCGCCGACCATCTCGGCATCACCCACTACAGCGGAACCGTCCTGGAACAGAACCAAGGCACCTACACCGGCCGGTACACCGGAGTCCCGGTCTTCGGGAAGCCGGCTGCCGTCCACGCCGCGGTCGGCGGACCCGCCGTCGACTGGGCCGGGTCCCTTGCGATGGGCAACTCCCTGCTCGACCTCGGGCTCCTTCAACGCGTCGCCTGGCCCGTCGCGTTCGAACCAACCCCGGGCCTGCGACGTCATGCCGCACACCACGGCTGGGTTACCACCGACCGCCACACCGTCCTGCGTCGGATGGCACGACATCCTCGGCCCACGGCATGAGACCGAGGCCACGGTGATGCGGAGGAGCGATTGCGGCCCCGCCATTAGTGGCGCGTCGCCGTGCGACTGTTTCGTCCACGGTGTGCAGCGCCGCGGGTCGGTCCGATCCTGACTCGGTGCTACAGCCCTGACCTCACCGGCGCGGAGTGGGTCTTGATCCGGTGCCCCTGCCTCTGAGCAGGCGGTTACGCCCAGGTGTGTGACGTAGTACGCGGCCGTTCACTCGATGTGGCGAACGGGCGTGTGCGATGTCTTCGCAGGCGAACTTCATGGCGAGGATGGGGCACTGGAGCGCCGAATCCTGCTCCTCTGTCATGCCGTCAGGCGGGCCGGCTGCGTGTCCGGAAGCCCTGGACCCGGTGTCTCGCCATGCCCGGACGGATTCTCGAACTCGAAGGTGAGGAAGCGTTGTCTGCTGACACGTCCCGTACCAAGGTCTACAGCGACCGCAGGTACCTGCACACCACGCTGGTGCGCCACGCGGGCACCACGGTGGCGCTGGCGCTGGCGGCGGACCGCCGGATCTACTACAGCGTCCTGGATCTGGACGGCAGGCCCGCCGCTGCCGTCAACGGGATGACGGACCCGAGGGCCGCGCCGAGTCAACTCGACGTGCTGCGATGGGCGGACGACCCCAGCGAACTGCGCTTCCCGAGCGAGATCGCCCGGGTCGGATTCGCCGTGCTCGGCGCCACCCGGCTGCCGGCGGTACGCCGGGGCACTCGGACGGAGGCTCCGGCGGACGAGCTGCTGGGCGAGGCGGAGACGGACACCTTCCTCTCCAGCACCGCCCGCCTCACCGCCGAGGCGCCGTTCCAGGCGCTCTCTGATGGCAGGTACCTCTACGTCTTCCGCCAGTCGGTGGGGTTCCGGCACCAAGACGCGCTGCTGCGCACCAGCGACGGGACGTACACCGCAGATCCGGAGAGCCCCCGACTCCAGCTGGTGAACGGCCAGAAGGTCACCTTGGCGGCCGACGCGCTGCTCTGCGACCGGTTTATCGTGGCTGGCCCGCAGCTGCTGCCGGTGCCCGAGGTGCGGTACCGGCGCAGCCGCCACCGCACGATGCCGGACTCCGCCAAGGACAGCCTGGGCACCAGTGACATGGACGGGCGAGCCTTCCACGAGCCCACGCTCGAGCTGGGGTTCCTCGGCAAGGTGACCGACGGCCGGTTCGCCACGGTGCTGCTGCCGACCGAGGTCGGTGACTTGCGTCGCTGGCAGTTCTTCGTCGACAAGCCCGAAGCCGGGGTGATCGACGCGGTCAACGTCGAGCAGGGCACCGACGGGCTCTTCCACACCCAGGGCTCCCGGCTCTACACCAGTCCCGACGCCACGTACCGCAACGCGGTGCTGGAGCGCTCGCCCGGCAAGTGCCCTTTCACGGGCCAGGACCTGGTCCCCGCCGAGCGCGGGGACGGGTTCGCCGAGACGGCGCTCTCCTTCGACGGCGAGGACGGTCTGTTCGCGGTGGACGCCAAGGCGCCGCTGCCGCTCGGCGCGGGCCCGTACACCGTGGAGCTGTGGCTCAGCCCGCAGGCCTGGGGAGGCACGCTGCTGTCCGCCTCGGGCACGACGGGTACCGCGTACGGGCGCTGGCGGCTGGAGCTGACGGCCGAGGGCAAGGTGGCCGTGCAGCACGACGCGGACGGCGCGGAGACGGCGGTGACCTCCACGGTCGAGGTTCCGACGGGCGACGGGGTCTACACCCACGTGGCCGTGGTGTACGACGGAACCAGCGCCACGGTGTACGTGAACGGCCTGCCGGGCAAGGCGGCCAAGCTCCCACTCGGCGAGGGTGCGCGGACACGGTTGGTGGCCGGCGCGGAGGAGGCCTGCGGCGAGGCATCAGGCTGCTACCACGGGGTGATCGACGAGATCCGGATCTGGGACCGCGCCCGCACGGCGGCCGAACTGACCGAGGACCGCTCCTACCGGCTGGTCGGGGACGAGCCTGGCCTCGCCGCCTACTACCGCTTCGACGCGGGCTCGGGCAGCCGGGTGTTCGACGCGACCCAGCGGGCTGCGCACGGCGCGCTGACCGGCGGGGTGAGCTGGGTGACCTCCGAGGCGCCGATCGGCGACCACCCGGGAATGCGGCGGGAGAGCTTTGCGCTGTCCGGTCGTACCGTCGCCTCCGGGCTCTCCGCGCTGCTCTACCACCAGCAGGAGGACGTGCCCACCGGGCACGCCCAGCAGCCCGCGCCCGCGAAGAAGCAGGCCCGGGTGCTGGTGGCCTGGGCAGCCACCCAGGACGGCAAGTCGGCCCCCGCGGTGGCCACCTTGGACCTCGCCGTGGCCCGGGACGGGCGCCTCGCTCAACTTCCCGATGCCCTGGAGCTCGTGGAACTCGGCATCGCTGCCAAGCCCGTGGATGCCCAGCAGGTCAACATCCTGACGGCCGAGGCCTCCGAGCTGAGGAAGGCGGAGAAGCAGGAGAAGGCCAAGCTGCGCCGGTTCCAGACGGACAAGGGCAATGAGAAGAAGCTGACAGCGGAGGCGGTCGCGGCGGACAAGGCCTGGTGGGCGGTGAAGGAGCAGATTGCGCGGGCGCAAAAGCTCGGTCCTGCAGCCGACGGCGGCCGTTTCCTGATCCGCTTCGCCTCGGACAGCGACAAGGACGGCACCACACTGGGAAGCCTCGTCGCAGCCGCGCCGATCCCCAGGGAGACACGGGGGGCGACTTTCGCCGCTGGGAAGACCGATGAGACCGCCCAGTGGGAGCTCGTGCCGTCGAGCGAATCGGCTGACGGAACCCGGCTCGCCGGAAAGCTGAAGCACGTGGGCACTCAGCTGTGGGTCAGGCTGGACAGGGTCTGGAAGTCGGTGAGTGACTACCTCACCGTATCCCTGGTGGCCGAAAAGGACTCGGCCACGCCTCTGGCTCTCGCGTGGGAGAACGACGCGTACTCCCTGTTTACCTCCGAGGGGCGGACGGCAGGCATCTCGCCGGAGGCGAAGGCGGGCGACCGCGTGAATCTGCGCATTGACTCGGACACGTCGCTCACCGTCGTCAAAGCCGTGCCTGTGGTCGACCTGGCCAAAAGGAGGAATGAGTACCACGCCAAGGTCATGACCCTGAACAACCGCATCCTCGCGGCCCGAGACCAGAGCAAGGAGGCGGCGCTCCGAGGCGCCCACGACGAGGCCAAGCGCAGGCTGGACGCCAAGGAGGCCGAGCTCGGTGAGGCCACCGGTGGCGCCTCAGGCCGCAGCACGCTCAGCCTGGCGATGCCGGGCCTGGGCCGCGACCGGTTCGGTCTCGGCCGGGCGGGCGCCCTGCTGGCCTTCGCCACCACCACGGTCACGCCGCACCTGCTGGACAGTGGTTCCGGGCAGATCGGGCTCTACTTCCGTGACGGCGACGGCAAGTTCACCGCCGCCTACTACGACACCTCGGTGGGCCGCGCGGTCAAGCAGCTGGCAGCCGGCGACACCGGGCAACTGCTCCTGGCGGCCGCTGACCCGAGCACCGACCTGGCCCGGGTGACCGCCACGGTGGAGGCCACCAGCGACCCGGACCGGTGCAGGCTCACCCTGATCGAGACCGCTGCCGACGGCACCACGGTGACCGACAAGGAGATCTGGGATCTGCTGCCACGGGACGTGAACCGGGCCGCCGACGCGCTCAACGGTGTGCGGGAGGTTCCGCGGGCCGTCGGTTCGGTCCAGACGCTGGAGGGTGGCACGCTGACCCTGACGGACGGAGCGAAGCGGGAGTTGGCCGCGGGCGCCCTGTTGCTGGTCGGCCGTCGGCCGTACCTGGTGACCGAGCCGGCGGAGGCCGGAGCCACCGAGATCACCGTCGGGTACGGCGTGAAGGACGCCCCGGACGCGGCCGGGCGGGCCGTCACGACGGTGAGTCACACGCCCGAGCTGGTCACACTCAGTCGGGCCGGGGCGCCCAAGGCCTTCGGCTCCCGGCTGGTGGACGCCGCACCGACCGGCCGCACCGGCTCGCTGGCGGACGGCACCGCGACCGACCTGGTGGGCGTCAAGCCCAGCCGCTGGTGGGGCGACACCCCGGGTCGGGCCTGGGAGTTCAAGACCGGGGCCGAGCCGCTGGACTGCCCGCACTACCTGGTGGCGGGAGCCGCCGCGGCGGACGACCTCACCCTGGAGGCCTGGGTCAAGCCCACCGTGACCACGGAACTGGCCCGGGTCATCAACTTCCGCCACCCGAGCTTCGGCTCGTACGCACTGGCGCTCGGCAAGAGCACCGGCGGCCGCCGCCCGGTGCTGGTCGGCGTCGGCAAGCAGTCGGTGGTCACCGAGGAGACGGTGCAAGACGGCCAGTGGACGCACCTCGCCGCCGGCTTCGAGCAGTCCTGGGCGCTCCGCTTTGCCGGGCACTCCTCGGCACTGGCCGAGCACGGTGACGCGCTCAACCTCACGGGCGACTGCACGATCGAGGCGCACGTCCAGGTCGACAGCTTCTCGGGCTACCAGGGCCTGGTCTCCAAGGGTCGGCTGAAGAGCGGCAGGCATCCCGGCGTGCCCTTCCAGCTCGGGATCGACGGGGACGGTCACCTGGTGCACTCCGTCGAGCTCGCCGACGGCACCGTGCGCACCCACGTCTCCACCGGCACCCTCACCAAGGGCACGGCGCACCGCGTCACGGTGATCCGCAAGGCCGGGCAGCAACTCGTGGAGAGCAAGGGCAAGAAGACCATCACCTACACCGAGGACGGCCAGCAGGTCAGCCGCGAGGTCGACGTGGTCGACTCGATGCTGCTGGACAAGTGGTACGACATCGCCTTCTTCATCGACGGCGAGGCGGCCGGCGAGCTTCGCGACCACGATCTGGTGCCGGCCAAGTCCAGCGCCCCGCTGGAGCTCGGCTGCGGCTGGTCGGGCGCCGATCCGCGCCACCTGACCGGCACGGTCGGTGAGGTGCGGCTGTGGAACCTGGCCCGGGACAGGGCCCGGCTCGGCAGCGGCACGCGTGGTGACGAGGGCCTGGTCGCGCACTGGCGGTTCGAGGAGAACGAGGGCAACACCGCTGCCGACGAGACCGGCTCGCACCCGTTGCGCCTGCACGGCGCGTCCTGGACGAAGAACCCCGACCCGCTGGGATCGACCTTCCGCGTCTACCTGAACGGCCGCCCGGTGGTGGCGAACCGGCGCGCGGCGGACCCGGAAGGGCTCTGGAACTACGGCGACTCGCTGCAGTTCTGCCTCGGAGGCCGCTTCCCTCAGAAGGACGGCACGTGGCTGGCCCCCGAGCAGCTGTACCAGGGCGAGCTGGAGGAGGTACGGGTCTGGCGCACCGTTCGGACGGAGGAGAACATCCTCGACAACCTCTACGGACGGCTGTCCGGCGGGCGCGGGGACCTGATCGCGGCGTACTCCTTCGACGACGCCTCCACCGAGGCAGACGCCCCGCGGATCACCGACAGCGGTCCGCGGGGCCTGCACCTCAAGCTCGCCAAGGACCCCGCCAAGCACCCCACCCCCGTGCTCTCCACCGCGCCCGTCTCCAGCGACGTCGCCGAGGTGCAGCCGGTCTTCGTGAAGACGCCCAGCTCCTACGTGGCCACCATCGAGTCCACCCCCGCCGTGCAGGAGTACGCCGACCTCCAGCGGGACCACTACGGACGCAGCAGCGGCGCACTCAAGCGGGTGTACGGCTACGTCAAGGACGGCGCCTGGCACCTGGTGACCGGGTACAAGGTCGGCGACCTGGTCTCGGAATGGGTCTCCCAGGTGCAGTTCGACCCGCAGATCACCGGGTACATCGAGGGCGCGCCGCCGGTGCCCTCGGAGAACCTGATCGCCACCAAGAGCCCCAAGATGTTCAGCTACATCGACGCCACCAAGGTGGAGTTCGAGCGGACCGACAGCGTCGTCAACACGCTCTCCTCCAGCCGCGAGCGCAGCGCCGGCGCGGCGCTGGAGCTGGCGGTGACCAACGAGGTCTCCGCCGACATGCTGCTGATCCAGGCACCGCTGGGCTTCGGCATCGCCAAACCGATCTCCGAGGGCGGCATCGACTGGGGTGTCCGCGCGAAGACGGAGTTCGCCAACGCCTGGGGCGACGAGACGGAGGTCTCCCAGGGCTGGCAGACCGGGCGGCTGACCGCCGTCGGCCTGTCCGGCGGCTGGGAAGCCGATAAGTCCAAATTCCAGCTGAACTCCCACAACGGGCGCCGCTTCGCGCCCTCCAACACCGGCTACGCCCTCGTCCAGTCCGAGACCGCCGATGTCTTCGCGCTGCGGCTCGCGCACAGCCGGGCGCTGGTCTGCTACCGGATGGTGCCCAACCCCGACATCCCCCGTGACTGGAACCTCATCCCCTTCCCGATCAACCCCCGCTACACCAAGCAGGGCAGCCTCGACGGCTCGGTCGGCCAGGACGAGAACGGCAACCGGGTGATGGAGGAGGAGTACCGGGGGCTGGCATCCGGCGGAGAGCTGAGCTACTTCAAGCCGCGCGAGGCGTACGCGCTCAAGCGGCGGATCATCGAGGACCAGCAGCGCCTGCAGACCTTCTACGACGCCGTCTCCACCGAGACCCTGGCGGCCGACCCGACGGCCGAGCGGGCCCGGCAGGTCCTGTCCGGCTTCGTCGGCCCGATTAAGGACCCGGCGCGGCGGGACGGTGCCAAGCCGACCGCCGCCCAGGCCAAGCGCAGCCTGGTCAACACCTACGTCTGGTCGGCCGACGGAGGATTCTTCGCCGAGACCACCGAGACCATGGACTCCGTCACCGAGGTCACCGCCGGCAGCTACCAGCTCTCCGGCTCGCTGAGCGGCTCGGTCGGCGGCGGGGTGAAGATCTTCGGCATCGGGGCCGGCGTGCAGTTCGACGCCTCGATCGGCGGCAGCATGGCGGTGACCCGCTCACGGGGCAAGGAGTCGACCCGCTCGTTCAGCCTCAACATCACCTGCGACGTGCCGGGTGACCTGCAGAAGTACAACGAAAATGACAACCCGGTCTTCGACGAGGGCGTGGCGGTCGAGGTACCGGGAAGGGTGGACGCCTACCGGTTCATGACCTTCTACCTGGACGCCGACACCCAGAACTTCGAGGACTTCTACGGCAAGGTGGTGGACCCGGGCTGGCTCCGCGGTGACAGCGCGCATGCTGCCGCGCTTCGCCAGGCCCAGCAGTCCGACAAGCGGCCGCCGTGCTGGCGGGTGCTGCACCGCGTCACCTACATCAGCCGCAAACTGGCCACCGAACCCGGCGAAGGGGCTCCTGCCCTGGACAAGTCCATGGCCAAGGAGAAGATCTCCAGCAACTACGAGCTGATCCGCCGGATCGACCCGTACGTCCGCGACCACACCGCCGACCGGGGTGAGCTGTCGATCGCCGTCAAGGAGGCGCTGGCCGGCCAGCTGCCCGGGCTGCTACCGCACGCCGAGCAGGTGGCGGACTACTTCGCCCTCTACTACGGGCTGGACCAGTGACCGCCGCTACGGCCGGAAGCATGGAGGTAGCCGCGAACGGCAGCACCGCGGCGTGACGCCGGACCGCTGATCCCCTGCGTGCCGGGGCCCACTACGGGTCCCGGCACGCAGGGTGAAACTCGCGAGCGTGTGTGGGAGTCGAGGCTCACCGAGTCGCTCTCCGGACTGGCACGGGTGGGTCATCATCGGGCCTTTTGCGCAGGCGGGTTCGGGGTACAGCCGGGGGACGCGGTGGTGTAGGCGGCGCCGGTGACCGCTGCCGCTGCCGGGCGGGTGGAGCGGTCATGGGCGGCGCGCACCCGGGAGTCCTCGGCGGAGCCGGGGCTGTCCGGGAGGTTGGGGCCTGTGCGGCACAGGCGGTTCTGGGCGGAGCGGTAGACCGCGTAGTCCAGCCGCGGGCCGGCGGCGACGAGGTAAACCTCGCGTGCGTGCCGCGCGTCGGGCTGGGCGTCGCGGAACTGCACGACGGGGCGGTGGCTGGCCCACTGGTCGCCCGCGCCGAGGTAGATCTTGTGACAGCCCTCCAGCCGGCCGTCGAGGCGCTTCGCGACGCGCTCGCCGTGTACGAGGTCCTGCAAGTGCATCAGCGCCTGGTCGCGGATGGTATCGGGGAGTTGGCGCAGGTCGGCGATGGCCTCGGGGTGGGCGGAGAAGCCGAACTTCGCGCGGCTCACCGCGACCGCCCCCGATCGGGCCGGGCGACGGCAGCAGCGGCGGGAGCGGAGGCCAGGACGGCGGCGGCGCTTATGGACGGGGCTGTGCTTCGGGCGAGGGCAGCGCGGGTCCACCGCCACGTCGATCCCCCGTCGGGGAAGGCGCCCTCGCGAAGCGTGTAGGTGCCGCGGTCGGGCTGGACCTCTTCGAGGAACAGGCGCACCGGCAGTTCGGCGGCGGTCCGGTCGACAGCGATCGTCCATGCGTCGGTGGCTTCGCTGTCCATGGCCAGCTGGTCGACGGCCTCGTAGCGGTCGCCGGAGCGGTGGATTCGCTCCTCGACGCGCGCCGTCAGCTCGTCGCCGGGCCGCATCCAGGATAGTTGGAGGGCGTCGGACGGGCACCCCCGCTCGATCAGCCACTTGCGCGCGAACGCCAGGTTCGAATGCTGCGACGTGTGCAGGCTGAACGACTCCTGGCCCCGGTAGCGGACGGCGTCGAAGGCGGCCAGATTCGGCTCGCCGTAGAGCGAGCCCCAGGTTGCCGTTGTGTCGAAGGCCAGAATGAGGGAGCGTTCGCCGACATCGTGCCGGGCCAGGACCTTGAACTCGTCCTCGTGCATTCCGTCGTAGAGATCGGCGGCTTTCTCATCGGCGGGGCGCAGGCCGTCGACCTGGAGGTCAAGCGTGGGGGTCATGCGGCGCGTCCCGGTTGGTCGGGGGTGGACAGGACGCGGTGGTTGGGCCGGGCCGGGCTGGTGGTGCACGCGGCGAACGGGCCGTCCGGGGCACGGAGCTGGAGGAGCGTGTGGTCTAGATGGTCGCGGTGCCACGTCGCGGGCCCGGTCAGGCCGGCTTCTGCGTCGGTCAGCTGCTGCCAGGCGAGCCACAGCCCGTGGAGCCGGGCCACGGCTTCCTGGTGCTCGTACCAGCGCGAGCACCAGGGGCGGGTGGAGCTGATCTCCCGGCCGTAGGTCGGCAGGAGTACGTGGGTGACCCAGTTGCCGAGGGCGGCCAGTTCGGCGGCGTACTCCGCGCCGCCCATGGCGAGGATGAACACCGACGTCGGGCCGTCGAGTTCGGGCCTGGCGGAGTCCGTCTCCGATTCCTCGACGCTGGGGACGGCGGGGGCATCGGGGTCGGTGCCGAGCCGGTCGAGGATGACGCCGTGCTGGCGGACCTCCGCGATGGTGCGCGCGAGGGTGCTGGCGAGGTCGTCGAGGTCCTCGTCGGGGATACGGATCGGCTCGGGCGCGGGGGTGCCCGTGATCGGATCGGACATGGCGCATCCAGGTGGTTCGGGAGGATGGGGCGGCAGGGGCGGGGCGTGGTCTTCTTCGGCGGTTCATCGGTGCGCTCCAGAAGTGCGGATGGGAAGAGGATCCGCAGATTCGGCGGTTTGGCAGGGCCGCCAACTCGGGCTAGACAGAGGCCGGGTGGGCGGCTCGGGCGGTGATCCGCGACCCGAGCGCGACGGCGTCGGCGAGGCTCTCGGCGAGGGGGTGGCCGGCGGCGGCGAGCTTGGCCGGGTGGTGGAGCCCGCCGGTGTGGAGAACCGCGTGTGCGCCGTTGGCGTGGGCGGCGTCCGCGTCGTCGACGGCGTCGCCGATCAGCAGCACCCGGTGGCCCTGGCCGGTGAGGCCGAGGGCATCGAGGTGGGCGGCCAGCGGGGCGGCCTTGGTGCCGCCGGACGCGCCCGTTCGGCCCTCGATACGGTCGAAGAAGTGCCCGATCCCGGCCTCGTCGACCTCGCGCACCAGGGTGTCGTGCGGGCAGAGTGACAGCAGCGACTGGGTGTGCCCGGCCTCGTGCAGCGCCGTCATCAGCTCGACGACGCCCTTCCGGATCCGGACGGGCTGGGCGCCCAGGTGCTGCAGGAACGCTCCGTCGCTGGCCAGCCACTCCTGCTCGGTGATCTCGCGGCCGAGCAGGCGGGCGTAGAAGTTCGGGATGGGCACGGTGTGCTTGGCCCGGTAGGTCTGCCGGTCGACCAGGTCACCGCCGAGTGCGGGCAGCGTCGCGTTCAGCGCGTTGACGTGGTCGTCGAGGTCGTCCTTGACCGTCCCGTTCCAGTCCCACACAACATGCATGGCAGAGAAGGAAGTTGCGGGGGCACAGGTGGTGTTCATGGTGGTTCTTTCAGCTGAAGACAGGTGTGGTCAGGCGGAGAAGCGGTCGTCGAAGCGTCGAAGGAGCCAGAGCGCGGCGCAGGCCCCGGCGAGCGGGACGAGAGCGACGAGCAGTGGTCCGGCCGGGCTCGCGAGGGAGGCGAGAGCGGTGCCGGCAGCCTGGCCGACGCCGATGCAGGCGATGAGCCAGGCGAACGCCTCGGTGCTCTCGCCCATGGGTGCGAGGCGGCCGACGGTCAGGAAGGCGGCGGTCAGCAGCGGGGCGAGGAACGTGCCGGGCAGAACGGCGCCCAGGACGGCGATGGCCGGCACCGGGTCGGGCAGCAGCGGCATCCACCCGGCGGCGAACCCGATCGAGGCGGCCACCAGGTGCCGAGTTGGGGCGCCAGGCCAGGCACGGCGGCCGTAGGCCAGGCCGCCGAGCATGCTGCCGACGGACAGTGCGGCAGGCATCACCCCGGCCAGCCACCCGGCGTGATGACGTTCGGCGGCTGAGAGGGCGAGCACGTTCATTGCGCCGAGGGCGACGCCGGTCCCGGCGAGTGCGGCGACCAGGACCCGCAGGCCCGGCACTCGCAGCGGGCCGAGCCAGTGCATCGGCTTCGCAGCGGCACTCGGCAGCCAGGTGCGCGACGGTGCGGCGGAGGTGATCATCCCGGAGCCGAGCAGGCCGGCCGCCGCGGTCGCCACGAGGGCGCCGTGCGGGCCGATGACCGCCGAGACCCCGGTGGCCAGCAGTGGACCGGCGACGAAGACCAGGCCTTGGGAACTGCTGTCCAGAGCCAGTGCGGCGCGCCGGCGTTCGGGGTCCGGCAGCAGGACTGGCCATAGTGCCCGCAGGCCGGCCTCCAGCGGCGGCGTCGCCAGCCCGGCGACCAGCACGGTCAGCGCGGCGAGCACCGGGTGGGGCACCGGGCCAGTGGACGGCAGCAACAGGAACGCGGTGCTGGCGATCACCGTGGAGGTGATCAGGACCCAGGTCTGGCCCCGGCGGTCGACCAGGCGCCCGAGCAGCGGCTGGCCGATCGCGGAAGCGAGCCCGTAGAGGGCACCGAGCAGTCCGGCCAGGGCGAGGGAGCCGTGCTCGGCCCGCACCAGCAGCAGGATCGCGATCGGCGCCATGCCGGTGGGTAGACGTCCGACGAGGGTGCCGGCCAGCAGGCGGGCCACGTGCGGCGAGCCCAGGGCAGCCCGGTAGCTGCTGTCCTGGGCCGGGCCGCAGACGGCAGAGGTGGTGCTCAAGGGAAGGGTCCTTCGGTCGGTCGGCGGTCGGCGGTGCGCGGGCAAGGCGCCAGCGGGCCGGGGCATGCGCAGGCATGACAGCCCTCTCGGTTCGTGCGGCTGCCGGGGAGAAGAGTCCGGAGAATCCGCGGTTTGGCACGGCCGGAATAAGCAGGTAGAAGCCCCCTGCCGGGGAGGCAGCGTGGAGGCCCATTGCAGGACCTATTCGTTGCCGAGGGTGGTGAGCTGTGCCGGGTGGCTGCGGCTGGGGGCGGTCACCCGGCTCGCCGGCAACCCCTTGGACATGGGGCTGCTCACGGGGTGCTCCGGAGGCGGCGGGAGGGTGATGTGCGGCTGAGCGACGTGGTCGCTGTACCGGGCTGGGCGAGGGGAGCGGCTGGCGGGGTGGACTTCGGGGTGGACTGCCGAGGGGCACTTCGGGACAGTGCTGCGTGCACCCGGGCCGCAGGTTCGGAGCGCGCCGTGGGATCGGCCCTCTCGGGTGCCGAGGATGGGTGGCCGATGGCCGTACGCCAGCGGGCGCGCACCTCGTCCAGCGGGCCAAGGGCGTGCAGGGCCTGGCCGATGAGACGGCCGGGCGCCAGGGCCTCGTCCTCGGCCAGTGCCTTGATCGTGGTGGCGGCCCCGGCGGCGGCGCGGACGACGGAGGAACGAATGACCCGGTCGCCCAGCCACTCGGCAGAGCCGGCGCCTGGCCCGCCGAAGACACCGTCGAGGTGCTCCCGCGAAAGCGTGCCGTCGACCAGCAGTCCGCGCCGCTGGACCTCCCACAGGGCAGTCACCTCGTCGATCGGCTCGCCCCGATGGTGGAGGGCGCCCAGGCAGCGGTAGAGCTCGCCATGGCCGGCGCCCGCGAAGTCGTCTGGCCGCAGCCAGCCGTAGACCTCGCCCATCGCTGCGGGCTGGCCGACGAGGAGGGCTAGCAGGAACCGCTCGTCCTCGGTCTGCTCCGGCCCGACCGGCGTTGCCAGCGCGCTCGGTCCCGATTCGGGGGGCGGGACCGGCCGGGGCTCGGTGCCCCAGCGGCGGGACAGGTCTCCGAGTGCGCCCGCCAGAACATCGGCGTGGTGCAAAACGCTCTCCACCTGATGCTGATCGGCGTCGATCCGGGCGATCTGTTCGAGCCGGACGGCGTGCTCCGTCACCTTCCGGTGGATGGACCCTTCGAGGACCATTCGCCCGTAGACGGGGGCGTTCTGCGGGCGCGGGCACGCGGCGATCAGGGTGTGTGCGTACGGGGCGTTCAGCCCGCGTACGTGGCGACGGGCCTCGGTAACGGTATCGGTCACCCAGGACAGCGGCACCGTTCCGTTGGCGTCGAGGGCCGGGCGCCCGTCGGTGCTGAGGGTTCGCATCGCGGCGAACAGGGATTGGTGGGCGGGCCGGTAGAAGTCGGCGGGCGTCAGCCAGGCCATCGCTTCGAGCTGGGCCGGGTCGAGGAGGACCGCGCCGAGCACGGCCTGCTCGCCCTTGAGCAGCGCGTCCATCATCACCTGTCATTCCGGGCGACTGCCCGCTCGTCCCGCAACCGGGCCACCTCGCGGTCAGCGACGGCCATCGCGGCGGCGAAGCGGTCCAGTTCACCGGTGAAGGCCGGGTCGGTGGCTAGGATCGAACCGGTACTGGTGACCAGCCACCACTGGCTGCCCCGGCGGACGACGGGGGAGCCCGCCAGCCGCTCGGGGCGCGGCACATGGGATGAGGAGGCGCGTTCGGACATGGGTAACTCCTGTAAGTCGTAGAAGGGTTCAGGCGCCGAGGGTGAGATCCGGGGCCGCGGGGGCGCCGGACCGGCACGCCCACGGGGAACAGCGGTCCGTGCGCTGGTCGCGACGGCCCGGACCTGCTCGTTGTGCTTGTGCAGGGAGGCGAGCAGGCCCATGTGCCGGTCGCGGAAGTAGATCTGCTCGCGCAGCACCGACTCGTACGCGGCGGTGAGCAGTTCCAGGTTGGAGAAGCCAGCGCTGGGGTTGTCGTGGCGCTGTGCTTGTTCGCGCAGGGCAGCGAAGCGGTCGGCGGTGGGGTGTTCCAGTTGCTTACGACGCCGGCTCGAAGCCGTCGCGGTCAACGGCCTTGGCGAGGGCGCGCTCCGTGATGGCCTTGGTGGCGCGGGCGGAGGCCGGGCCGATCGTCTTCGCCGACGGTTCCTTGTACCAGGGCTTGAGGTCGAGCATCGCCACCCGCATGCCGGTGGCGAACAGCAGGATCTTCCCCTTAGGCAGGGCGCGGATGGCGTCCGGCGGCAGGATGCGCTCGGTGCGCATCGACACGGACGTGGACCTGCCGCCGTCGGAGGTGGAGACGGAGATGGTCTGCACGTCGTGCTCGCCGATCTGCCGGGACAGCTTGTCCGCGAAGTCGGCGTCGTCGATTCCGCTGCCGATCACCTTGACGGTGGCTGCGGACCAGAGCGCGTCCATGCCGGCTTCGCCCCAGCAGCGCTGCCCCTGTCGGTAGCTCTGCAGGATGGTCATCGGGATGACGCCCCGGCTGCCCAGGTGCGAGTACAGATCCGGCAAGTCCGAGATACGACAGACGTTGGCGGCCTCGTCGAGGACACACAGCGCGGGCGGGTCGAGCCGTCCGCCGGAGCGCTCGGCCACGATCACGGCCGCCCGCATCACGGCGTCGGCCGCCGCAGCGATGATCGCGCTGGCCGAGCCGCCGCCGTCCTTGCTGAGCAGGTACAGCGTGTCGCGGGAGGTGGCGAAGTCGAACGGCCTGAACTCCGGGAGGCCCTTCGTCGGGATGACCCACGCGGCGATCTCCGGGTCCAGCAGGCAGCTCGCGTACTGCCGCGCTGTCTCGTAGATGCCGTCCCTGGTTTCCGTGGCACCCGAGACGGTGCCCTGGAGCTGGGCGGCTACAGCGTGGTGGCCGGCGTCGGTGAGCAGGTCGACGGGCGTGCGGTCGGCCGGGGAGGCGAGCCAGGTGAGGACGTCGGTGATAGGGCGCCGGTGGCCGGCGGCAGCCAGGAACAGGGCGCCGAGCGTGTTGCTCGCCGCGGTCGACCAGAAGTCCGAGCCGCTGGATTCATCGACGCTGGCGGCGACGAAGTGGCCGGCGAGCCGTTTCGCGCCGGCGAGGTCGCGGGCGTCGGCGAGGATGTCCCACCACAGCTCGCGCGGGTGGTGGGCGATCTGCTGCGGGTCGAGCGTCCAGATGGTGCCCACCTTCGACCGCGCGTCGACCGTGGTGGTGTAGGCGTCGTTGGCCGCCTTGTTGCTGGTGAGCAGGACAGGACCGGGGGCGGCGAGGATCGCGGGGATCGCCAGGCCGCTGGTCTTTCCGGAGCGTGGCGCCATGATGGCGACGAGGACGTCCTCCCAGGAGGCACGGACGTCGGCTTTGCCGGGGGAGAGCGTGCCGACCAAGATGCCCCGGTCGTTGGGTATGACCTCTTTTGCACTCCCGGCTGTTCAGGCTGGGGCGCAGGCTGCGGGCCTTCGCGGTAACTTCCTTGTCCAGCAGCGGCGCGAGATCGGCCTTTCGGGCGAGGCCGGTCCTGGTGTCGCCGCGCCAGCGCATCCACAACACCAGGCCGGTGGTGGTCAGGGCCAGGGTGAGCAGGCCAGGCACGACACGGGCACCCACCAGCAGCGCGGTGGCGCTCAGGTTCGGCCACAGTACGTCGGCATGCAGCAGGGCGTCGGTGGCACGGAATGGGGCCCATGCTCCACTGCCGACAAGGCCGTTGGCGAGGTTGCCGGTCAGCCAGGCGAGGGAGCCGAAGGCGAGGGCGGCGCCGAGGACGCCGAAGAGGAGGTAGAGGAGCGCGTCGGACCCGGTGGTGGTCGATGGCGCGCTGGTGCGTGGGGAGGGCAAGGCGGTTCCTGGTGGGTGCGAGCGGGCGGGGGCGGGGCGCGCTCGGTGGCTCTCGTGCGATTCACGGGGTCTGCTCCTCGGCGTCTGGGAGAGACGTTCAGCGGCTGAGGCCGGCAGGGCGGCCGGGGGCGGGTACTGCGGGCGCCGGGGCGGTGGCGGGGGCCTTGGCAGCGGTTGAGCGCCGGCGGGCAGCAGCGAGGCGCGCGCGGGAGGCGACGTCGGTGTTGCCGATGTAGCCGACGACCAGCTCCGGAGCGATGGCTGCCTGGTACCCGAAGTCGGAGAGCAGGCTGGCGGCGGTTGAGGCAGCGCACTGCCGGTCGGTGTAGCCCATGTGGTCCGGGAGACGGAGGGAATCGGGGGTGGGTCGGGCGGGTTCGAAGCCGCACCCGCGCAGGACCTCGGTGGCCTGGTGAGGGATGCCGGTGCGGCAGTCGGCCCAGACGAGGCCGTCGGCGCCCCGGTAGATCTCGACGTCGGTGCCGTAGGTGTCGGCGAGGTTGCCCATGGAGGGGTTCCTTCCGGAGAGAGGGCGGTGGCGACGGGAGTCCCGCCGGTCAGCGGGCGCGGCCTGTCGGCCGGGGGCCCGCCGCCGTCGGGGATACGGAGGCGGGCGGCGCGCCAGCGGTGACGCCGCGGGCGGTGACGGCGGGTGAGGTGGCGCGGGCCGCGTCGGTGGCGGCAGCGGAGTAGCGTGAGGTGGCCAGGGCGGTGTGGGCGGGTGCCTGGGGGGATCGGGCGCGCTGCACCTCGTCGAGTGCCCCGCCCAGCTCGCCCAGGGCGGCGGAGATGGAGTCGCCCGCGAAGCCGAAGCGGTCGGAGAGCTCGAACTGCTCGGGGTCGAGATCGGTGATCTGCTCGGACACGGCCTCCATCGCTTCGTGAACCCGGGCGAGCACCCCGTAGTCCGGGTCGACCAACTGGTCGAGAACCTCGGCGACCTCCCCGAAGTCGGTGGCGCCGCGGATCTGATCGGTGAGCTGGAGGATCTTCCCACCAGGGGTGGCGAGCCCGTGCCGGTCGGTGCGGCCGGTGAGCAGATCGGTGTCGAGCCTGGGGTCGAGGTCGACGCCGTAGCGAGCGGCCCGCAGCATCTCGGCGGAGTGCGTGGCGATGGCGGCACGGTCGGCCGGAGCCGTGGTGATGGGCAGCCGGTGCCGGCGGCCGTACCAGCCCGCCTTCTCCTGGAAGCCCGCGTGCTTGAGCAGGGCAGCGGACAGGTCGTCGCTGGAGCCCTTGGCGACGACGCTTCCGCTCGGCTCGATGCCGATGGTGATCACGGGGGCGGGCATACGGTAGTCCTTGGCGGTGGTGACGGAAGGGACGGACCGGGTGAGGTGACCGAGGGCGGCGGCGATGCGGTTGCACTCGGCCTGCGCGTGGAAGGCGTCCCGGTAGGTGCCGTGGACCCCGCCGTCCTCGCGGACGACTGTGGCGACGATGTGCACCGAGCGGTCGAGATTGCGGATCGCGGCCCACCGGCAGCCGTCCGGGTCGCCTTCGGGGGCGAGCCCGGTCGCGGTGACGAGGCGTCGGGCAACGTCGGCCCATTGGGCGTCGGACAGGTCCGGGTGGCGGGGATCGGAGCGCACCGAACACATCCGCATCGGCCGTTCGGGCGCCCGGGAGTCGATCCGTGCTGCCGGGGCGTCGAGGACGCCGCCGCCGAGGACCTCCTACGGGTCGCCGAAGCGGGGGAGTTGCTTGCTGGCACCTCGGTAGTCGGTGCCGATCAACCGCGGCCGCATCCGGTAGCGGGGGTCGTCCTGTCCGTAGAGGGCGGGAATCAGCGCGGCCGTGGTGGTGGCGCGCTGCAGGTGGGCGATCACGGCGTCCCCTCTTGGGCGGGCGGCGGGCCAGGCGGGCGGGCTGGCAGGGAGAGGATCCGCAGATTCGGCGGGTTGGCCCGGCCGGAGGTCGGTGGTAGACACTGGGCGGCCGGGCCCGGAGATCGGACGGGCGTCAGCACAGCGAAGGATCACAGCGGCGGCTGGACTTCTCGCGGGCGAAGTGTCCGCCATCGGCGAGGGCGGTGATGGCCTCTCTGGGAAGGCACCTCATACTCGGGATTCGCCGGAAGCCGGTCCGGTGCCCTGCCCCGGGGCAGGGCATCGGGCTGTCACGCGAAGGGATTCTCGGTCGGCCGGTCCGTGTCCGCGGCGGCCTCCAGTAGCTCCTCCAAGTCGCCGGGTTCGGAGGAGCGCTGATCGATCCACCAGCCGGCGCGGGTGACCGTGCGGGCCTGGTCCTCGACCTGCTCCCAGGCGGCCTCGGACATGCCGCCGTCCAGAACGAGGCTGGTGTAGGCGGCGGCCAGGAGTTGGTGGCGGCAGCGCACGCCCCAGGCGACGCCCCGCTCGGTTCCCTCCAGCGGCGGCATCCGGTACTTCTCGGACCAGGCATCCGACTCCGCCTGCTCAGCGGCGCGCTTGGCCTCCAGCCACGCTGCCTTGTCCCTCTCGTCGCCGTCCTTCGCGGCTCGCCAGCAGTCGGTGCAGTCCTGCTTGGCGAGCCAGTCGGCGAACCCGGCGCGGCGGTCGGCGGGGCGGTCACCGAGGTCCCTCTGGCTCTCGTGGCTACACGAGTGGGTGATCGTCCAGACCTTCTTCACGGACATCGAATCTGCTCCTTGGTCATAGGGGTGGTGGTCATCGGGCGCGCGCGAACGCGACGCGCGGGTCGACCGCTGCGGTTGGTGGCCCGGCGGTGAGAATGGCCTTCGTGGTGGAAGTCGGCCGGGCTGCGGGGCTCTTGGCAAGGGAGGCCTCGTCGACGCGGAACTTGTGGGTGGTGAAGGCCTGGTGAAGCGGCGCGCGGTTGGCGGCGACGGCTTCGGCGAGTTCGGGCTGCATCGCCACCTGGTAGTGGCCGCGCCGCAATGACAGGGTGCTGCGGGCCACCGCGTCGAGGGCTTCCGCCCGGTTGGTGACCGGGGGCGGAAGGTAGATGTCCAGGTCGCGGTTCCAGCGCCAGCCGTCGACCTCCAGGAAGACGGCCGGGCTGAGTGGCTGGTGTCCGCCGACGGCGGCGACGACTCCCAATCGCGGATGCTCGGCGAAGGCCACGTCGGGACCTGGATCGGGTTCCTGGCCGCGCGGCGAGGGCGCGCCGGCCCGAGCCCGTGCCTGTTCAACAGCGGCCGAGGGGGCCAGGGCCGCGTCGGCGTCGACTCGGTAGCCGGCACCGTTGAGCAGCTTGATGGCCCACGCGGCGCGCTCCGGTGCCTCGCGCTGCTGGTCGGTCAGTGCATACAGGCTCGGGTGGCCGGGGATGCGCTGGAACTCGAGCCGCTCCAGCATCCATTGGGCGGCGGCCGACTGTGTGGGCAGGGCGGCGACGATGCCGTGATCGGGGTGGCGCCCGATGGCGACGTCGGGCAGGGCAGAGGGGGTTTCGGCAGGCACGGCGGGGCTCCGCTTCGAGGTACGGACGGTGGGGCGTCGGCGAGGCGGGGTCTGTTCGGGAGGGGCATGGCAGGCTTCCTTCCGGGGGCGAGCGGTCATCGGCGTGGTCCGGTCGGGTGTACGGGTGCGGCAACTGCGGTCAGGGCGACTTCGGCGGGAGGGCCGGGCTAAGTAATCTGCACTCATTGACAGTTGGCGGCCATACGGAAGTCGGTGTCGTAGAGTCGGCGTTCGCGTAGGTGCAGGAGGTGCTGCACGACGAAGCTGAGCCCCGCGACCTTCCACAGGCCCCGGCCGCGAGGGAGTGCGGCTATCGCCTGGGCTTCGACGCCGGTAAGGCCGAGCAGGACCATGGACGCCGCGATCTGGTCCGGCTCCTGCCGGTAGATGATCCGTGTGCTGCAGTCGGCGAGGAGGCCCTCGGCGAGTACGCGACCGCGCGATCCGGCGTCGCCTGCGGACAGCAGGTCGGAAAGCCGGTGCAGGATCAGGAGGTTGGCGATGCCAAGGCCCCGGGAGAGCTTCCACTGCTGCTGCATGCGCTCCAACAGGCCGACGTGTCGCATGATCCGCCACGCCTCGTCGTAGACCACCCACCTGCGGCCGCCGCTGGGGTCGGCGAGCGCGGACTCCATCCACGCGCTCGCGCAGGTCATGGCCAGCACGAGGGCCGTGTCATCGCCGCTGCTACCCAGACGGGACAGGTCGATCGACAGCATCGGCGCGTCCGGGTCGAACGTCGCCGTCGACGGTGCGTCGAACATCCCTGAGAGGTCGCCGTGCACGAGGCGGCGCAGGGCGTGGGCGAGGTCGTCGACCGCGTGGCCGAGGCTGCCGGCCTCCGCCCCGAGTACGGCGTCCAGGCGCTCGGGGCGGCTGAGGACGTGGGCGATATCGCCCAGCAGCGGCACTGTGCCTGCAGCCTCGGCCTCGGCGACGACCAGATCCAGGGCGACGTCGAGGCCGGTGTGCTCCATCGGCAGCAGATCGCGCTTGAGCACGGTGGCCGCGAGACTCGCCAGCAGCAGGAGACGCCGCTTGCGGACCTCGCCGGTCCAGTCGTCCTCGCTCACCCCGTCCGGACGTGTGGGTGCGTCCAGCGGGTTCAACTTTCCTGGCAGACCGGGGCCGAGCGCGATCGTCTGCCCGCCGAGCGCCTCGGCGAGAGCGGACCACTCGCCCTTCGGGTCCGACGGAATGTAGATCTTGTAGCCGTGGGCGATGGACCTGGTGGCGATGGACTTGGCCAACGCTGACTTGCCCATGCCGATCACGCCGCACAGCACCGCGTTCGGATTCGTGAAGCCCTCGATCCGGCCGGAGTTGTAGAGGGCGAACGGGTCGAAGCAGAAGGAGCCCTCGGCGTGGAGGTCCCGGCCGACGAAGATGCCCTCGGCGCCGAGGCCGGCCTCGGCCAGGAACGGGTAGGCCCCGCCCGCGACGGCGGTGGTCATCCGGTGCTTGGGCAGACGGAGCCTTCCTCCGCGGGCGGACGCCGCGCCGGGCCGGCCCGAGGCGGGGTAAGTGGCCTGCAGCTCGGGGTCGAGGCCCTCGAACTCGCGCCGCTTATCCGGGGCCTGGGCGCGGCGGGCCTTGGTGCGGGCCTGGGCGAACTCGGCCCTGGCGGCGCGCTGCTGGGCGCGGGAGGTCTTGCGGGGGACGAACAGGGGGCTGGCGGTGGCGCGGTTCCTGGGCATGATCACGGATTCCGGGGGTCAGCGGCGGACGAGGCCGGTAAAGGGGGAGTGCAGGTCAGCGGGGGTGGTCCGGCGGCGGACCAGTTGGGCGGCGTCCTGGTGGCGACGGCAGATGGTCAGCTCCGGCGCGCCCTCGGGCCGGCGGGCGCGACAGGCTTCGGCGTCGGGGACCTCACCGCTGCCCGGCCGGGGAGAGGCGTGGTAGGCGGCGTGGAGGTGCTCGGCCGCCTGCCACAGGCGGGTGCGGGTGGCCTTCAGATGGTCGCCCTCGACCGGCAGCAGCGGGGAGGTGCGCTGGGCGTGGGCGTCCAGGAGGCCGTGCAGCGCGACCAGGTGCTCGTGGAGGGAGTCCAGCTCGGCCCGGGAGGCGACGAGCGGACCTGCGGGGACGTTCAGCGTGCGGTGGAAGTCGATCGCGGCGGTCGCGTAGGGGACGAAGTCCTGCGCGGTGGCGGTGGTGGCCGGCATGGGGGTGCTCTTTCGGCAGAGGTGGTGGCCGGCATCAGGCGGCGAGGGCGAACGGCAGGGCGGAGGCGGTGAACGCCTCGGCCTGCTGCCAGGTGAGCGGGCGCAGGTCGAGCTGGGCTCCGACGGCGGCGGTCTCCACCACCGCACAGGCGGAGCGCAGCTCCTCCTCGGTGTCGGCGGAGACGGTCAGCAGGCCGGTCAGGGCGACATCGGCGTGGCCGGCGATCAGCTGGCGCTCGCGGTTCTGAATGTCCTGGTACTCCACCGAGTCGGCCTCGGAGGCGACCTGGCCCTTGCGGGCACGCTCGGCCGAGTCGGCGATCACGCTGGCCTTCTTCCGCTGGACATCGCGCATCGCGGAGTCCAGGTCCTTCGGCTCGTAGGCGAGGGAGATGGTGCGGCGCACTCCAGAGGCGAACATCACCTGGTGCAGGAACCCGGGGCTGGTCTCGGTGCGGGGCCAGTTCTCCACCCAGTACGTCGAGTGGTGCGCGGAGTCGGTCGAGATGTGGTCGGCCTTCTCCACCACGACCACCGGGCCCGCTGCCGCCGGATCGGCGGCAGGGTGGCCGTCTTCGGACCAGCGGTCCAGTGCGGCGAGGGACTTGGGGTCGTAGGCGGTGCGGGCGACGGCGGCGATCTCGGTGGCTGACAGCCAGCCGTTCGGGTTGAGGCCGGCGCTGCGGGCCGACTGCTCGAACGCCGAGGTCAGCTGGGCGAGGACCGAGAAGCCACCGGTGAGCCCGCCGCCCGCCTGGTTGATCAGGCGCCGGGCGGCCCTGAAGTCCAGTGCGATGGCGACGTATGACTCGTGCGGGGCGGCTGCCGGACCGGCGTTCTGGATCAGCTCGCCGTAGAGGGCGCCGGCCAGCGGGGTATCCGGCTGGCCGTGCTCCTCCCAGTACCGGCGAAGCGCGTCACCGGAGTCGGGGACGGTCCGCTCGATCACCTGGATGCGGGCGACGTGCCCGGTGCGGGCGAGCGCCGCCAGAGCGCGACCCCAGCCGCCCACGTTGGCGTTCTGGGTACCGGGGTCGAGCAGGGCGTACGCGCGGCTGCTGACCTTCACGATGGCGGTGAGGGTGCCGGCGTGCGGGTCGTGGACGGCGCCGTAGCGGCGGTCCGGGGCGGTGACCACGCGCAGGCTGGCCGCACTGCCGGGCAGGTGCAGCAGTCCTTCGCGTACCGGGCGGCGGGACGGGCGGGCGAGCCAGACGAGCTGGCCACGGCACCGGCGCAGCGCGTACCGGGTGGCGATCGGCGCCCAGTCGGCCAGGGTGCGGCCCCGGTGGCGGATGAAGACGAACGCGGCGACCCCGGCCCACACGGGCAGGAGCTGGAGGGCGCCGACGACGCCGCGGGTGACGAGGACGGCGAGCAGGAGCAAGCCGGTGGCCGAGACGGTGATCAGCTGCGAGGCGCTGAGGCCGAGGAGGATGCCGCGCTTCGAGCGATGGGGGAATTTGACGGACGCAGGTGTGGCTTCGGGCGTTGGTATGGAGGAGGGCATCGGGTGATCCAGGGGGTGAGCGTGCAGGCGGGGGTTGGGGGCGCGGCGCTCTTCTGGGCGTCATGGCCGGACTCCTTCGGTGCTGGAGAAAGAGTGGTGGGGACCGGGCCGGGCCGCAGGCGGCGGCCCGACCCGGGGGGTGGTCCGGTCAAGAGGAGCCGGACGAGGGCGGCTGGTTCGGGTAGACGAACCGGACCGGATCCGGTGCGGACGTCCCGGCCGGGGACGGCCCGCCGACCGACGGCCCGTTCGGCGCCGGAGCCGGGGCCGGAGTCGAGGGGGAACGTGCAGCCAAGGGCGCGGGCGTACCCGTGCTCGGCGGCGCGACCGTACCGCCCGTGTGGAACGCTCGGGTGCTCGGGGCAGCCGATGCGTCCTGTGCCCCGCCGGTGGCCTGCGGCTGCCCGCCATTGCTGGGGGAGGAACGGGTGACCAGGGCCGGGAGGCCGGGCCGGGTGACCAGAGCGCGTCCACGATCGCCGGGCGCGCTCGGGTCCTCGCCGAAGCGGAACTTCGTCGGCTGCTGCGCGGGGCCGGCGTCGATGCCCTCCTTGCTGATGCGCCCGATCGGGTCGATGCCACCGGTACCGCCCCCGTCCACGCCGGGAACCTGGCTCGGCCCCTGCGGTGCCGGGGTGCCGGTGCCCATCTGCATGGCGAGGCTGCCTGCGGTCTTCGCCGCGTCGGCTGCGACCGCCATGCCGGCCACGCCGGTGCGGTGGAGGTCGTCGTGGCCGCCGCCGTCGGTGGCCCAGTGGACGAACTTGTAGACGGCGTAGGGGCACAGCAGGACCAGGACCATGATCACGATTCCGGCCATGGCGTCGGACAGCGCGCCGAGCCCGTCCTTGGCGTCGGTCTTGCCGATCGCTGAGACGCCGACGAGGAAGACCACGGTCATCAGCAGTTTGCTGACCACCAGGGTGGCGGTGGCCTCGATCCAGCCGCGTCGCCAGCGCTTGGCGACCTCCCAGCCGCCTCCGGCACCCGCGAACGCGGCGAGCGCCACCAGAACCAGGACGCCGACCTTGCGGGCGACCATCACGCCCCAATACAGGAACGCGCCGATCGCGCAGCCGACCGCGACGAGGGCTGGGATCGCCCAGCCGAGGGGGAACATCGCCCCCAGCTCGGACACCTTCACCAGACGGCGGACCGCGTCGTCCACCGATGTGTTCGCGGCTTTGAACAGCCCGGCGGATAGCGCGTCCACCACGGTGACGGCCACGGCGGTGAAACTGATCGCGCCGAAGGAGAACAAGACACCCGTCATGGTGCCCCAGACGGCCTGGGCGAGAGCGCGCTCGTCGCGGCGCCAGGCGGCCAGGATGAGCTGCGCACAGAACGTGCCGACTGTCAGGATCAGGCCGATGGGCAGGATCAGCTGGTAGTTGTCCCGGAACCACGGGGCGCTCAGGTCGATGGCGGTGGTCTGGTCGACCGCCCGCGCGGCGAGATCGGTGGCGCTGGCCGCCAGCTCGCCCATGCTCTTGGCGATCCACGCGCCGATGCCGTCGGTGATGGACTTGCCGGGGTTGGCCACGAAGCTGACCGCGTCGACCACGGTGCAGACTTGGCTCATCAGGGGGATGTCGCAGACGCCCACGAAGGGCACCTCCTCCGTGGTGTCAGGGCGCGACGGACGACATCACGCCGACCAGGGCACAGGGACGGTCAGGACGGCACTGAACGGCGAGAGTGGCCGAGCGGTCCTCGGCTCCGCCCTGGGGCGAGCCGTTCCAGGCGATCGACTGCTTGCCGGAGACGGTGACGGCGTAGACGTACGCCTGAGTGATCGCCCCCGGATCGGCCTGCAGGGCCCGGGTGAAGGACTCCGGGAAGTGCGCCTCGATCGCGGTCGCGGTGGCGAACTGACCGGAGTCGGCCATCCGCCCCCACAACAGTGGCGAGGCCACCTGGCGCTCGACCGAGTCGGCGTCGACGTACTGCCCCTCGGTCGTCAGCCACCGATGGAGCGAGGCCACCAGCGCGTGCTGCGAGTAGGCCCGGGTGTCGTACGACCACAGGGCCACCGCCGCAGCCTTCCCGAACGCGATCGGGTCGTGGGTGTCCGGCGGAGCCGTCAGAGCAGCAGCCCGGCCTTCCGGCGTGGCCGCTGGCAGGGAGTGAGTCGGGGACGAGGAGGAACTCGACTCCGCGGGAGGGTGGTTGGACACTCGATTGTCGCGGGTGAGGTAGGAGAACAGGCCGGCCAGGGCGACGAGCGCCACCAGGACCACGGTGCCCAGCAGCGCCCGGCGGCGCATGAGGGCGCCGCCGGAGATGCCGCTGCGGGAAGCAGAGGCGAGGGAACGTTTCTTCATGATCACTTGACCTGGCTGCCGAGCGCGCTGAAGAAGGCCACGACACCGTTGGCCGCGCCGAGGAGCAGCGCGGCGCCCGCGCTGACGAGCACGCCCTTCTTGCCGTTGGCCTCGGCCTGGTGGCCGCCGGAGTGGTGGCCCCAGGCCCACACGCCGGCGCTCACCGCGAGCGCGCCGACGACCGCGATGATGCCGAACAGGTTGAGGCTGCCCATGACCTGCTTGAGGACGGAGAGGCCGGGCAGGCCACCCTCGTTGGGGGTGATGCCCGGGTCGTAGGCGAGCTGAGTGACCGCGTCGGCAAGGTACGACATGACGAACTCCGGGGGGAAGGCGGGCACACGAGGGTGCACCGAAGAGAACGGGGGAAGGGGAGCGAAGAACGCCGGTCAGAGCACTCGGCGGGCAGCGAGGATGTCCGGCTGCCAGGAGGCGAGGGTCGAAACCTTGACCACGTCACCGGTCTTGGGCGCATGCACGACGAGCCCGCCGCCGATGAACATCCCGACGTGCTCGGGCCGCAGCGCGGTACCTCGGGTGAACAGCAGATCGCCCGGCCTCAGGGCGCTGGCGGAGACGGCGGTGCCCTCTGCGACCTGGGTGTAGGTCGTCCGGGTGAGCGTGATCCCGGCGGCTTTGTAGGCCATCTGCATGAGCGAGGAGCAGTCACAGCGACCCATCGGGTCGGTGCCGTGCGCGTCGACGCAGGTGCCGCCCCACTGGTAGGGCGTGCCAAGCTGGCCGAGCGCCCAACGGATTGCGGTCTGTACCTGCGGCGGTGCGTCGGCCGGGACCGCGTACTCCTCGGGGAGGGTGCCGGGCGGGATCGACCCGAAGTTGGTCCCGTCGCCGCCCGGGGTTGAGCAGCCACCGGCAGCTGGCGGGCTCGCGGTGGAGGGGGTGGACGATGACGGACTCGTGCTCGGCCCCGGTGCCGGGGTCGAGCCGGTGCCGGGGGTGGTCAGCAGCGGGGCGATGGCCTGGTGGAGCGCCGTCGCCAGCGGCTCCCACTTGGCGTAGGCGTCCGGGTAGCCGGAGCGCTGGACCGCCTGGGCGGCCTGGGTGATCGTCATCGACTCCCAGCCGGAGACCTGCTTGAGTCCCTCGAAGAACTTCGTCGAGGCGTACACCGGCTGCATGATCTGCTCGGCCGTGCCCCAGCCCTGCGAAGGACGCTGCTGGAACAGCCCGAGGCTGTCCCGGTCGCCGTAGTTGATGTTGCGCAGCCCGCTCTCCTGGAGCGCGGTCGCCAGAGCGACGACCTGCCCGCGTACAGGGATGTGCATCGCGACACCGGTGGCCTGGATGACTTTGGCGTTGGGGATCTGCTCGTCCGGCTTTTCCAGTCCGGAGACACCCGGAGCGCTGAGCGGGCTGGAGCCGTTGAGGATCGCCTTGACCTGGGCAGCGACGGCAGCAGTATCCACAGCTCGTTCCTCGCCGCCGGGAACACAGGTGGCCGAGGCGCTCCCGGCCGCCGCAACCACGATCGGCAGGGCCAGAATCAGGGGGCCGACGGCGACGAGGCTGACCAGGGCACCTGCGGACTTCTTCATCGTCGCCGCTCGGCGTGGTGGGCGGCTGGGACGACCGGGGTCGGCGGATCAAGACATGGCTGTGCCAGGGCATGCTGCATCACAGCGGCTCCTCGGGGGTTTGTAGGAGACGCGGCGCCGGCCCCTCGTGCGAAGAGTTCGCCGGCACCGCGCCGGTGGTGGCATCGCCGCTCAGGGCGGGCCCGGGTCAGGGGAGTTGGTAGCTCCCGGACGCCGGTCTCGGGTCACGCGCGGCAGCCGGCCGCACTCGTAATCTCAGCCGGAACACGAGGTCTCCTGGAAGGACGGGAAGGGGATGGGCGCAGGTCCGACCACTGCCCCGTTGGACGAGCATCACGGACCAACACCAGCCACGCCGAGCTGAGTTGTCCTCCTACCCGGTTGGCATGGCGAGACAGTAGGCGCGAAATCCGGCCGCACCAAACAGCCCTTCCACCAGGTCGAACGACGCTCGCGACGCCGTTAGGTTCGGCCGGAAATCGCGGCTACCGTCCTGGCCATCCCCGCTCCCGGCGCCAGCCGCCGGGCGCTACCGGGAGCGGGTCCACCCCTGCCCCGAGAGAGGCCCCATGAGCAGCTTCACCCTCCACCGAGGCGATGCCCTCACCGTCCTCAAGTCCCTGCCCGACGAGAGCGTCAACGCGGTCATCACCGACCCTCCGTACAACAGCGGTGGGCGAACGTCCTCCGAGCGCACCAGCCGCGACGCCCGCGCCAAATACGTGACGTCCAACTCCGTCCACGACCTGAAGACCTTCCCCGGCGAGAACCGCGACCAGCGCTCCTACCGCTCCTGGCTCACCGAACTGCTCACCGAGGCGTACCGGGCAAGCACCGAGCACTCCGTCGCGATGGTCTTCTCGGATTGGAGGCAGGAGCCCACCACCAGCGACTCGCTGCAGATGGCCGGCTGGACCTGGCAGGGCACCATCCCGTGGATCAAGCCGGCCAGCCGACCGAGGAAGGGCGGTTTCAAGCAGTCCGCCGAGTTCATCACCTGGGGCGTCAAGGGCACCCTCGACAACAGCCGCACGATCTACCTGCCCGGCCACTTCATCGCCAGCCAGCCCCGCAAGGGCCGGGTCCACATCACACAGAAGCCACTGGAGATCATGCAGCAGCTCGTCCAGATCTGCCCCGAGGGCGGTGTTGTCCTCGACCCCTTTGCCGGCAGCGGCGCCACTGGCGTCGCCGCCCTGCGCGAAGGCCGGCGCTTCGTCGGCGTCGAACTCTCCCCGCACTACGCCGAGATCGCCGACCAGCGGCTGCGGGCAGAGCAGGCCCAGGACGGCTTCGTCCTCGCAGGACCGGAGGCGTGAGATGAGAGCCAGCAGGCCGGTCGGCCGCAGATGCGAAAGGGCGGCCGGCGCACGAAGCTCCAGCCGCCCTTTCTTGCTCCGTCAGGACTGGTCGACCGCCCGCCGGATCAACGGCACCGCCTTCTTCACGTCCGCCGACGAGGCGATCCGCACCTTCAGATCACCCGTCCCCAGGTGCCCGATGCCGCGCACGCTGCGGGTGAAGCCCTCCTCCAGCTCCACCGTGTCCGGATCCAGCCGCAGATACAGCAGGATCGTCCGGTGCGAAGCCGATGGCCGGAAGATCACGCTCGCCACGATCTGCAGGCGTCGGTAGGCGATGTAGTACCGGAGAGGAACTATCTCGACCGAGCCCGACGCGGTGAGCACCTCGTCCAGCTCACCGTGCAGATCCCGGAGGTACTCCGGGACCTCGCTGAAGACCGAGACATCCCCCGGTTCGGCCGTGATCGACGGCGCCACGGCCGTGTTCGACCGGCGGACGGTCGCCTGACTGACGGTACCCGAGACTGGCTCGACGAGCTGAAGGCTCAGCGGCCGTCGAAGATCCGGTAGCGCACCAGCTCGATCGGCCAGTTCCGGCCACGGCCGCCGACCTCCACCCGAATGCACAGCACCCGCGGGTCAGGGGCATTGCATGTTCGAGATCGGGTCTCCGGTTCGCCGGTCTTGTGGCGTGTTGTGACGTCATGTCTCGTTCTGGGAATGGTTGTTCCCCGGAACGCAGTGCAGGCACGGTGCCGGT
>NZ_JBIVDY010000012.1:110078-304585 GCF_044747365.1 Kitasatospora sp. NPDC090091 | reverse complement strand
GACCCGGGTCGGTCATCGTCACCTGCAACGACATCACCGCTACCTGGGTGGCAGCGCACTGCCCCGAAGCCCATGGAGGCTGAACAAGCTCGGTGTCTCACCCACAAGTCTTGACTATTGCTCCCGCGGGCACGCGGGGAGAGACCCGAGGGATCTTCCAGGATGTGCATGTACTTCTTTTTCAACTTGAAGACTGAGACTGCATCAGCAAAAGCACGGTACCTGGCTAACCCCAGCAGCGTGAAGCCCGCTTCAGGCAACAACCCCTTGAAGACCAGGCGTGGTCAGCAGTTGGGTCTCGAAGCTCCTACTGGCGGAGCCTCTAAGCAGCATCCCGAACGGATCCGCCGATGCCTCCCCCGCCACCGCACGGACGTCGAAATCGGTCACGTAGAGCATCTGCATTCCGAACCCCTGTCCGCCCTGACCGCCATTGGCATCACAGGCTACTGAACTTGAACTCGTGGTGTCGGGTGCCTGGGGCGCGCGGGCTCCGATTGGTGGAGCGCCAAGAAGAACTCTGTGGCCTTGGACGGGACGGCCTGCGATCGTGATGGCGTGCCAGAGAACTTGATGTTGCGGCAGCCGATGCCGGATACGAAGTGGTCAGCCGGGTCGTTGCGGATCACGAGCCAGACGGTGAGCGCCAGCGAGATCTCGGCTCGCCTGGGAATCGCGCCGGATGATCAGTCCGAGCGGGGAAGCCTGACGAGCCCTCGTAATCCGAGCAGCGTCCGGCGTGAGACCAGCTTGTGGATTCGCCGGAGCGGCCTGGGCAGCGACCGCTGGCCGGAGGAGCATGTGGCGGCACTGGTCAGGCTGCTCGACGGGCACCGTGAGGAGCTGATGCGGCTGTCTGTGGCCTGCGATCTGGAGGTCGTTCTCGGCTTCGGTAGTGAAAACGGCCAGGGCGGCTGCGTCCTGCCAGCTCACCTGCTCGCAGAGGTCGGCGCTCTGGGGCTCGACGTCGTCCTCGACCTCTATCCGCCGACACCGGAGGATGGTGCCTCCGGGACGTGACCGCTGCCGACGCCATCCCTGTCGAGGTGCAAGGACGACCTCGGCCGGTCAGGCATCGAGGGCAAGACCGGTGCCGGTGAGACAGCCGTCGACCAGGTCCGGTCGGTACTGAATCTGCTTGAGCCGGCGCTTGACGGCCCTGGTGATCTGGCCGAGGTTGGCTGCGGCGAGGTTGCCGATGTCGCGCTTGACCAGGGACCAGATGCCTTCCTGCGGGTTCAGATCCGGTGCGTAGGTGGGCAGCTGGAACACGGTAAGCCAGCTGGTGTTCGCCTCGATGAACTCCCGGAGCGGCTTGGTGAGGTGAAGGCGCACGTTGTCCCAGACCAGCACGATCGGGCCACCGAGCTGGGTGTGGGCGCGGATGATCAGGTCGCGGAAGTCACGCCAGCCGAAGCCTTTCGGCTGGTCCTTGCGTCCGTTGTACTCGCGGATGGCGTAGATCAACCGGGACCGCTCGCCCGGTTTGTAACAGGTCATGCCCGCCATCGAGACCCTGCCCGAGCCCCGTCCCCGCACCTGCACGATCGGGGTTTGGCCGATCCGACCCCACGTTCTGGCACGCGGCGGCGTCATCGACTGTCCGGCCTCGTCCTCGAAGACGATCCAGCCGTTGCACGCCGCCGCGGTGCTCTTACCCGTGGCCAGGTCTCCTTCTTCCACAGCTCAACGGCCGAATCGTCGCGCTCGATCGCCCGCCGCGCCGGCTGCTGCCACGACCAGCCGTGCCGACGCAACAGCAGCCATGTCCCCTCCACCGTGTACGAGACGTGGAACAACCGGCCGATCAGCGTCTTCATCCGCGCCAGCGTCCACCGCTGGTCCACCCAGCCGTGGACGAGCGGGCCGCGCTCCAACTCCCGCTCCAGCCTGGCGACCTGAGCCGGGCTGAGCCTCGGGCGGCCTGGAGAGCCCTTCGACCGGACCCCGACCTCGCCCCGCTCGCGCCAGGCCCGGCGCCACCGCTCCACCGACCGCTCGCTCACCCGCAACGCGGCAGCGATCTCCCGGTTCTTCTCCCCGCCCTCGAAGCGCTCCACGGCGTGCAGCCGGATCCGCTCCCGCGCGGCCCTCTCGACGTCGGTCAACCCACCGCCCTGCGCGTACCTCACCGACCCAGGGCTACCGGATCCGACTGGCGGCCGTCAGACCGCGTTTGAGATCTGCCGTGTCCCGTTGCTGAAGGGTTCGTTGAGCTCTCTGTGAGCGGTGTTGGGGGTGGGTATCCGTCGGACCTGGCGGACGAGCAGTGGGCGCTGGTGGAGCCGATGCTGCCGCCGGCGCGAGTGGGGCCGAAGGGTGGTCGGCGGGAGAAGCATCCGCGGCGGCGGATCGTGGACGCGATCTTCTATGTGGTGCGGACGGGGTGTGCCTGGCGACAGCTGCCGAAGGACTTTCCGCCCTGGCCGACGGTGTACTGGTACTTCACCTGGCGGCACGACGACGGCACCGTCGAGCGCATCCACGACGCCCTGCGCGGCCGTATCCGGGAGGCGGACGGCCGCGACACCGAGCCGAGCGCGGGCTTGATCGACTCGCAGTCCGTCCGCACCGCCGACACCGTCCCCGCTGCCACCCGGGGCTTCGAGGCAGGCAAGAAGGTCAAGGGCCGCAAGAGGTTCATCGTCACCGACACCCTCGGCCTACTCCTGACCGTCCACGTCGTCGCGGCGAACATCCAGGACCGCGACGGCGCGAAACGGCCATTGCTGTGGACCCGCCTCGACCACCCCGGCGTCAAGAAGATCTGGGCCGACCAGGGCTTCGCCGGCCGCCTGGTCGAGTGGACCTCCCGGATCCTCGGCCGCGACCTGGAAATCGTCCGCAAGGACCCGGACCAGCGCGGATTCCAGGTCCAGCCCAAGAGGTGGGCGGTGGAGCGGACCTTCTCGTGGCTCACCGCCCACCGGCGCCTCGCCCGCGACTACGAGACCAGCCCCGCCCACTCCGAGACGATGATCCGCTGGGCAATGATCGGCATCATGGTCCGCCGACTGACCCGAGTGGGGCCGGCTTCCCGGCCGAGTCGGCGCTCGGTGACCCGCATTTCGACCCCATAGCGGGGCAGGGCAACAACATCAGTCCGACTCGTCTTCGTCTCTGAGTAGCATCGTCATCGCGTCAAGGTGTTCGTCACTGACCTGCGGCACAGTCCAGTTGTTGCTACGGGCGTGCTCGACGAACGCCGGGTCGAGCTCCACGTGATAGCGACCCACGTAGTGGGCCAGATCGGAGTACCACAACCAGTGTCCGTCCGTGAGCAGGTGCAGCCCTCCGATGAATGCACCGGTCTCGCTCAGCACGTCGGGCACGGCCGCAGGCATGAGAACCAAGGCCGTGCCGGCGCGCAGGTACCGCACCAGATCGCCCTCATGCTCCGGCGCAGCCGCTCTCACGGCAGTCCGGATCGACGGGCCGTCCGGACTGCCGTACTTCAGCTCCCTGAAGCCACCGACGGAGGGGAACTTGTCGAAGATCACCTGGCCGAGGCTAGAACACCCCCCGAGAGGCCACCAGCCCAGATCTCAAACGCGGTCTCAGGCAAACGGCCCCGACATCACCCAATCAAGTTCAGTAGCCACCAATCCGGGATCGGGAACCGTACTCGGATCAAATCGCCAAGGCGCGGCGTTCCCGGACGGAATTCCGCCGGGCGGTTCCGCGGCAGCTGGCTGGGGCCTGTTCGTTGGGCCGGCAGTCCGGTCGGGTGTGACCGAGCGTTTTGCTTGGCGGGTTGAGCAAAGCCGCTGACCAGCAACGATGCCCCGAGCTGCTCCGGCGGAGCGGCCGTCCGGGGCTTCGCGACTTGCTGGCCGGGGAGAACGCTTGCGCTCACCTGGCCACGTCGAACGCTCCGGGCATGTGAAGCGCCCAGTCAGTCGCATCGGGTGTGACTGAGCGCCTCACTTGGCGAGTTGAGCGTTGGCCGGGCAGGGTATCGCCGGAGTTGGGCCGGTGAGCCTGGTTTGGGTGATTTTGCCCGCTCGCCCAGACACGGCGCCCGCGATCTGGAACCACATGGTCGCCCAGCTGCAGGAATGGCCCGGCAACCGGGCCATCACCGACGACCGGAAACGGCTTGCCGTCTCCGCCTACATCTGGGCCCGCATCACCCAGGGCGAGTACTTCTTCTCCCCCTGCCCTCCGCACATCGCAACCGACCCAGAAGCCTGCCGCCTCTGGAAATACCACCGCAGATTCACCTGCACTTGGCTCCGACAGACGGACGACCACCCCCACTACCGCGAGCTGAAGGCACTACTCGACGGCCACGCCGACCAACTCGCCGCCGCCATCGACATGAGCTTGGACGAGGCACCTAGCCCAGCTGCGGATAGCCGATCTCGGCGATGTCTTGGGCCAAGTCCGTCAGGTTGACCTCGGGATTCAGCAGCGACACAAGCTCCTGATCCAGCGGCCGGAGGGCAAACACGTGGCCCACTGCCCCCAGGTCCACGGAGACCTCGTAATAGTCCTCGGCGAAGCGCTGGAACGCTTCCGGCGAACGGTCGACCAGGAGCTCGAACAGGCTCGTCGCCCCATCGGGATCGACAGCCCCCTTGGGGAAGTCGATCGCCCCGTGGTGCCACCGATCATCCGTCGCTCCCCGCCACAAGCAGGCTGTCACGACCGGCACCTCGTCCTCGTCGGTGAACGCAGGCTCCTCGACGAAGGGCTTGAAGAGCTCGGGAACCTCGTCGATCACTCCCGGCCAGGGCTCTCCATCGTTGCCATACGGACTCATCGGAGACTCATGGCAGAAGCCGCGCACATAGGCTCCGGCCGCCGAGAACACGATGGAGTACTCGTCCCCCGACCCGTTGCGCATCGAGGCCATCTCCTCGCCATAGGCCCAACCGGCGTTAAAGGAGTAGTACCGACCTTCCCAATCCGGACTCAGGATCGCGTCGAGCATCGCCAGTGAACGGCACAGAGCCCGCAGGTCTGCGATGGAAGGGAGCTGGCGAGCTACGTCATAGACAGTCACGTGCTCATCCAACTCGATCGCACCGACAACCCCCGACCGAGGAGCGTCGTGAGCCACCAGCTCGTCTCGGCTCACGGCGCCGCACGCTCAGCTCGCCAAGTCAACCGCTCATCCGCCAACTGAAGCGCTCAGTCACATCGGGGCCGGCTCGCGGATTTCTCCGGTCGACGGTCAGTATTTCACGTCGATCGCCTGGATCCCGGTGAATTCGACTTCCAGTCCGGCGGCCCGGCCGCCGTCCTTGAAATAGATTTCCTGGAATCCCTCGGCCATGATCTCGCGCATCTGTTGGTCGCCGGCGCCGTGGTCCTGGGCGGTGAAGAGCCGCTGAGCGTACTCCGGGGGGAGGTGGAGGGTCAGGTGGCGCAGGCGGGCCTCGTCGGTGGTGCCAACGGGGGCGGTGTAGCCGAAGTAGGCCCACACCTCGACGGTGATGCCCGTGCTGGTGGCGGCCTGTTTGCGGGCCCGGCGGCGGATGCCGGGCTGCCACACCTTCTGCAGTTCGCGGTGCAGGGCCTCGCGCAGTGCGGCGCGGGGGTGCTTGCGCTCGCCCTTGAGGTAGCGGCGCACGGTGTTCGGGTCGATGCCCAGGCGTTCCGCGACGGCTTTCTTGTCGCCCTTGGCTGCCCGCACGAGGGCCCGCATCTGGGCCTGTGCGGACTTCGGCAGGGCCTGGGTGAAATGTTCGGGCGCGGCCCGGTCGAGGGCGTCGCCGATCTCCTCTGCCATGGCCTACTTCCCGTCGATGGTGTGGGAGTCGTGGCCCTTGATGTGGCGGGCGGGGTTGAGGGGCTGGTCGCGTTCCAGCCAGTCGACGACGGTGAGCATGGTCTGGACGCCTTCGACCTTGGCCAGGCCGGGGGTGGCGCCGAGGCGGAAGGTGCCGGGCAGGACGCCCTTGCCGGAGCCGGTGAGCGGCAGGAAACCGAGCGGGTCCGCGGTCGGGGAGGCGTAGACGACGCAGTCGTTGTTCACGCCGAGCGGGTAGCGGCCGTTCGCCTTCGCGACGTTGGCCATCTTGCGGTGCATGTTGACGCGGGCCTTGGCGATGACCGCGGCCCGGATGTCCGGGCGCCAGGTCGCCCGCTCCAACGCCGGCCACGGCTCCCCCGCCCTGTAGGTCAGGCCCTGGGGGCGCTCGCTCGGCGGTGAGCGCGGCGCGCAGGGCGTCGAGGTCCTCGCCCGCGTTCTTCAGGAGGCGGTGGGCGGTCATCGCCGCGAGGAAGGCCCGTTCGTCGGTGTCCTTCTCCGTGGGGATGCCTGCCTCGGCCATGGTGGTCACGTACGCCTCACGCAGGCGGTCGTGCCACGGGTCGAGGTAGGCGCCCGCCGTCTCCCGCACGTACGCCTCGACCGGCTGGACGTCGTAGCCGAGCTCGACGGCGTAGGCGACGGTGGGGGTGGCGTACCAGGCCGGACCCTCGGGGGGCCTGCCGGTCGGGGTGAACGGGGAGGGCAGGCGCGGGTCGGTGGGAATGTGGGACAGGTCGACGAACCAGGAGCCGGGCTTCTTCTTGTCGAACACCGGGCGGGTCACGTGGACGGGGCCGGACAGCCCCACCGACAGGCGGCTCGCGGCGGCGAGGTAGGCGGTGTTGATGTCGATGCCGACCGCGTACGGCTCGATCATCTCCGCCTCGGAGAGCGTCTGAACGGGGCGGATCCACTGGTAGGACTCCTCGTCCAGGAACCCGCCCTCCCAGCCCTGCGCCGCCGGGTGCTCCAGCGGCACCTCCGGCGGCGCCGCCTCGTAGACGTCGCTCAGCGCCCCCGGGTTCGGCCCCGACACCCACCCGCCCGTGGCCTCCTCGCGCACCGCCCGGGTCGCCCCGCACATGTTCCGCCGGACCATGGCCATGCTGACCGACCAGTTTCCCGGCTCCGAGATCGCCCTGGGCATCCAGCTCAAGCACATCACCTCACGGGCCCTGGCCAACCGCACCACCCAGGGCTATGCCGCCTCGGCGGCGTCCTGGGCCAAGCACCTGGACGCGGCGGTCGAAGCCGCCCGGTTCCGCGGTCTGCGGGACCTGTTCGACGCCCACAAGGCGAACGAGTCGATTGGCTTCGGTCCGGGCGCCGAGCAGCTGACCCGGACCTTCGACACGATCCGGGACACCGTCACCGCCCAGGGTGGGGACGCGACCGTCGAACACGCCCTGCTCAAGCGGGCCCGCCTCGCCATCCGCTTCGGAACCCTGAACAACTGCCTGTTCGATGCCGCCAACCCCGCCGGCGCCCTCTGTCTGGAGAACACTGTGATCCCGCCCGGCCACACCGGCCCTCTGCAAGACCGCTGCCGCCCGGACCGCTGCGGCAACAGCATGATCGGCCCCCAGCACATCGAGATCTGGGACAGCGAGGAACGGTCCCTCACCAAGCTGCTGGCAACCCCTCGCCTGGCCCCCGGCCATCGCGCGGCCCTCGAACAGCAGCGATCCGACGCACAGGCCGTTCTGCGGAAGGCCGGACGATGACCGACACGAACATCTCGGCCAAGACCGAGAACAAGCTCCGCGCGGCCATGGACAGGCTTCTGGAGGGCAAGCCGCAGCACAGCGACGGCCGACTCACGAAGAACAACCTCGCCCTGGAGGCCGGCGTCAGCCCCGCCACGATGTTCCGCGCGAACGCAGTCCTGGCTGACTGGGACGCCCACATCGACACCCACGGCGCCGATCTGAACCTCTCCCGCGGCACCCTCGTACTGCGCCGCGGCATGCGGCGGCACACCCTCTACCTGGAGGAGTTCACCCACCGCCTGGCCGCCGACTGGCTCACCTACCGCCACCGGCGCTGGCCCACCAGCGTCAACCCCCACCTGCTGGTCACCCAGAAGACGGCCCTCGACCCGGACCACCCAGCTGTAGGCCGGATCACCATGCAGCTGAACCTGGTCCTGTCCAAGGGGCGCACCCTCGACAAGCTCCGCCAGGACCGCATCCTCGACGAGGCGTTCGCCACCGGCGACCCGCTCAAGCTCATGAGGCTCTTCGGCATCACCGAAGACGCCGCCATGCGCTACGTCACCACCGCCCACCCGGAACGCACCACCAAGCTGCCCCGGTAGCCTCACCGCCACCAGCTGCTCGGCCGGCGCGCCGACTCAGCCGGCGGTGTCGGGGCTGGCGCGGGTCGCCCGCCGCCACCCGTCAGTGATGTGGGCCCCATCCCGTGGCCGGCGAGGCGACGCTGAAGGCGCTGGCCGCGGAGGCCGCGGCGAACGAGGCCCGCTACCGGGCGCGGGTGCGCACGGTGCTGCGCTCGTCGTACTCGGGGCACTGGCGGCGGATGCTCTCCCCGCTGCTCGGGGCGCTGGAGCTGAAGTGCAACAACACCGCCTACCCGCCGGTGATGGACGCGATCGACCTGCTGAAGCGGTAAGCAGACTCGGTAGAGCTTGAGATCGCAGGCCCGCGAGCGGCCGGTCGATCAGCGGGGCAGGATGCGCATTACTGCCTCGCGTTCGCCGCTGAGCCGCAGGCCTTGCTGTACTGCGGCGCTCAGATCGAGGTCGCCGAGCAGAGTCGCAGCCAGCAGGTGCGGCGGTCCGGTCAGTGACGCGGTGGGGTGGTCGACCCGGCCGGCGTGTGTGTGCACCGAGCCGTCCTTGACTTCGATGACCAGGTCCTCGTTGCCGTCGGCGTGCAGTTGCAGGGCGATTGCCGGCTGGTCGGGGCGGTGGTCGGTCAGTGCCCGGGCGGGCATGTCCAGCCAGTGGGTGCGGAAGGTGTCGTTGCCGCCCGGCTCACGCAACAGCGGCACGCCCCACCGGCTCAGCTCCTGCAGCACCGGCTCCAGCGCGCGGCCACGCTCGGTGAGGGAGAACAGGGTGGTGGCCACCGGCGGCGGGGCGGCCTCGCGGTGGATCAGGCCGGCTTCCTCGAGTTCGCGGAGCCGGTCGACCAGCAGGTTGCTGGCGATCCCGGGCAGCCCGTTGCGCAGGTCGGTGTGCCGGCAAGGACCCAGGGCGAGCAGTTCACGGACGATCAGCAGGGTCCATCGGTCGCCGATGGTGTCCAGTGCTTTCGCGATGCCGCAGTACTGCCCATAGGTGCGCATGCCACCACCCTACATCGTGGTGTTGAGATTCAAAACTCTCTTGTTGACTTTCTCAACAACGTCGGTCTAGCGTCGCTGCCCATGACCCCAACCCTTTCCGTGCGTCGGCTGGCCTGGGCCGGCGTCGAGATCCGTCTCGGCGACACCCGCCTGCTGATCGACCCGCTCGAGAACGTCGCTCCGCTGGCGCCGGTGATGGGGCCGCCGCACCGGCCGGTCGACCCGGTCGATACCCCGCCCGGCACCCACGCCCTCATCACCCACCTGCACCCCGACCACTACGACCACGACCTGATCGCCCGGATCGCGGCCACCGGCACGATCGGCTGCCACACCCCGAGCGCGGCGGCGCTGCACGAGGTGGGCATCACCCCCGTCGCCCAGGACCTGGGCCAGTCACGCCGCATCGGAGAGCTGACCGTCACCCCGGTGACCTCGCTGGACTGGCGCGGCAACGACTGTGACCAGGTCGCCTGGGTCGTCGAAGGCGCCGGCCGGCGGGTCATCCACTGCGGCGACACCCAGTGGCACGGCAGCTGGTGGCAGATCGCCCGCGACCACGGCCCGTTCGACGTCGCGTTCGTCCCGGTCAACGGCGTCATCGCCCACTTCGAGGGCTACGCGGCCAACGTCCCGGCGACCATGACCCCCGAGCAGGGCGTCGAGGCCGCCGTCGCACTCGGCGCCGGCACCGTCTGCGCCATGCACTACGGCCTGTTCCACAACCCGCCGTTCTACACCGAACAACCCGACATCGAGCAGCGCTTCCAGCACGCCGCCGACGAGCGCGGCATCACCGCGGCCATCATCGCCGACGGCCAGCCCGTCCTCTGACCATCAGAAACAAGGAGCAACACATGAAGATCGTCCTGTTCGGTGCCAGCGGCAACATCGGCCGGCCCACCACCGAGGAACTACTGCGTCGCGGCCACACCGTCACCGCGGTCACCCGAACCGGCCACATCGACGGACTCAAGCACAAGGCCCTGACCGTGACCACCGGTGACGTCACGGACGCCGCCGCGGTCGCCGGCCTCGCCGCCTCCCACGACGCCGTACTGTCGGCCGTCGGCCCCCGGATCGGTCAGGAGAACGACCGCGCCACGATCCTCGGTGCCGCCCGTGCGCTGATCGACGGACTCCGCCGAGCCGGTGTCACCCGCCTGGTCACCATCGGCGGTGCCGGTAGCCTACGCACGCCGACCGGCGCCCGGGTCATGGACGACCCGGACTTCCCCGCGCTGTGGAAGGCCAACGCCGAGGCCCAGTCCGAAGCGCTCGACCTCTACCGCGGCGTGCACGACCTCGACTGGACGTACGTGTCGCCCGCCGCAGTCATCGGAGCGGGCGAGCGGACCGGAGCCTACCGCAGCGCCGGGGACACCCTGCTCACCGACGACGACGGCAACAGCCGCATCTCGTACGCCGACTACGCGATCGCCTTGGCCGACACGATCGAGAGCGGCACCGCGATCCGCCGCCGCATCACCGTGGCGTACTGAGCCATGAGCAACGACGCCGCCGGCCGGCAAACCCGATTCATCGTCCTGCTCGCAGCGCTCGTGGCCCTGGGACCACTGTCCATCGACGGCTACCTGCCCGGACTGCCGGACCTCGCCGGCGACCTGCGCGCCAGCGCCGCGGCCACCCAGCTCACCATCACCGCCTGCCTGGCCGGGCTGGCCATCGGGCAGCTGATCGCCGGGCCGCTGAGCGACACCTACGGCCGGCGGCGTCCGTTGCTGGCGGGCCTCGCCCTCTACACGATCGCCAGCGCGCTCTGCGCGGTGGCGCCCGACGTCCGGACCTTCGTCGGCCTACGCCTGGTCCAGGGCATCGGCGGGGCGTTCGGCATCGTCATCGCCAACGCCATGGTCCGCGACCGCACCTCCGGAACCCGCACCGCACGTCTCTTCTCCGCACTGACCTTGATCACCGGCCTGGCGCCGGTGTTCGCGCCGGTCCTCGGCGGCCAGCTACTGCGCGTCACGGCCTGGCCGGGGATCTTCGTGGGCCTGGCCGTACTCGGCGCCGTGATGCTGGCGGCCTCCGCCGCAGGACTGCCGGAGACCCGGTCCTCCGCGGCACGCCAGCCGCTGCCGGCTGTCGTCGGGCAGCTGCTCAGCGACCGGGTCTTCACCGGGTACGTCCTGGCCAACGGCCTGGTCTTCGCGGCGATGTTCGCCTACATCTCCGGCTCGCCGTTCGTCCTGCAGGAAATCCACGGCCTGTCACCGCAGCAGTACAGCGCCGTGTTCGCCGTCAACGCCGCCGGACTCATTGCGGCCGCCCAGATCAGCGGCCGGCTGGTGGCCCGGGCCGGCGCCCGCGTGCTGCTGCTCGCCGGTCTGCTGGGCGCGACAGCCGGTGGCACCACGGTCCTGGGCGCGGTGCTGACACGGGCACCCCTGCCCGCGCTCCTGATCGGCCTGTTCGTCCTGGTCTCCAGCGTGGGCCTCGTCATGCCGAACGCCGCGGCCCAGGCCCTGGCCGACCACGGCGGACACGCCGGGTCGGCCGCCGCTCTGCTCGGCTTCAGCCAGTTCATGTTCGGCGGGGCACTTGCTCCGCTGGCCGGCGCGGGCGGCGCCACCGACGCCTTGCCGATGGGAATCATCGTCGCCGTGCTGCCGGCGCTCGCTCTGCTCACACTCGGCGTCCTCACCCGGTCGGTGCCCGGTGAGCGCACTCGCAGGCCGGCTCGCCAAGGACCTGCCGGGCACCGGCGACCGCGCCGGCACATCGATCGCAGACGCCGCAAGGTCCACTAGCTAGGGGCCGTATTTGGTCGTGATCAATGGGTCCGGGTGAGGTCCTTGATCCAGATCATCGCGCCACGGAGGTGGAGGCCTGCGAGGTAGCTTTCCGGGGTCTTGTCGTGCCGGGTGGCGATGCCTCGCCAGGCCTTCAGCTTGTTGATCAGGCGCTCGACGGTGTTGCGCTCCTTGTAGAGCTCGGGGTCGTAACTGACGGGCCTGCCGCCCTTGCTGCCCTTCTTCTGCCGGTTGGCGCTCTGGTCCTTCTTCTCCGGAATGACCGCCGTGATATGGCGCTCGCGCAGGTGGGCGCGGTTGCCGCGGGACGAGTAGGCCTTGTCCCCGGCGACCGCGTCCGGCCGGGTGCGGGGACGACCGACCGGCACCCGGACCCGCACCTTCTTCAGCACGGGGATGAACTGCGGGCTGTCCGCGGCCTGGCCCTGGGTCAGCATGAACACCAGCGGGCGGCACTTCCGGTCGCCGGCGCAATGGATCTTGCTGGTCTGCCCACCCCTGGAGCGTCCGAGTAGGGCTTCCTTCAACCGGATCTTGTGCCGACGCCGGATGCGTCGCCGTTCTTCCCGTTTCGGGCCACCTGAGGCGTCCCGCCCGTCTTGTTCCTCCGGGCCTCCCCCTTTTGTCGTGCCTTCTCCGCCTCGTCGGCGGCCTTCTCCAGGGCGGCCATGGTGTCGGGGTCAAGGTGCATCCCGGCGGCGTCGTGGTGGGCTCGCACGGTGGTGGAGTCCACGCCGACCAGGGAAAAGTCCACCTCACCGTGCTTCGCAGCTTCCGCGATCATCCCCTCCAGCAGGGCTTCGAAGACGCCGACGTCCCTCCACTGCCGGAACCGATTGGAGACGGTCGACCAAGCGCCGAACTCCTTCGGCATCTCCCGCCACTGTCCGCCCGTCCGGAATCGCCAGATCACGCCCTCGAACTGCTGCCGCAGCCGCTCCGGGTACGGGCCGTACTCGCCGATCGGCAAGTACGGCTCGATCAACACCCACTCCGCATCCTTCAGTTGCGCTCGCGTCACGCACCACGGTCTACCGGAACTGGACCCGCCGCGAAGGCAAATCGCACATATTGATCACGACCGAATACGTGCCCTAGTGCTGTGACCGAGAAGGTTCACCGGGTTGGGGCGGGCCAGTCAGCTGGAATCGTGTAGCGCCAACCCAGGCGCCAGTACGGTGGCGCCGCGACCAGGTCTTCCAGTGACACTCCGGTGCGTGCCTTGCTGGGTCAGTGGTGCGGACGACAGCCGTCGAACACGACTCCGAGCGTCCTGTCTCGCAACCCGGGTTCCCACTGGTTGCGCTCTGCCGCCATGCACGCGGCTCCCAGCAGGGCCAGCAGCTCGGGCAGGCGCAGGTCCTCGCGCACCGCACCCGCTTGTTGGGCGCGGATCAGAAGTGCCTCGACGGCGGACCGCACGACACTGCCGGCCTCCGACATGCCCGCCTTGACGTCGATTCCGGCGTCGGCGAGGACATCGGCCATGGCCTTCATCCGGCTTGCGTTGTCGACGATTTCGGTGAAGAAGCCGAAGAACGCGGCACCCGCGTCCTCCGCCTCGCGCAAGGCCGCCGAGCGTTCGGCCAGGCGCTGCAGCCGGTCGACGAGGATCGCTTCGTAGAGCGCCTCCCGAGTGGGGAAGTGTCGGTAGATCGTGCCGAGACCAACGCCCGCCTGCTGCGCGACGGCCCGCACGGACGCTGCGCCCCCGTCACGGGCCAGGACGGCCTCGGCCGCCTCCAGAACGCGCGCCCGGTTGCGACGGGCATCCGCACGCAGCGGCTTCGCCTCCTCTGTCATGCCTTCCCCTGACTCATTGACATCCGGAACACTCGTTCCGTATCGTCCAACCGGAACACGTGATCCGATTCTATCGAGTCGATCCGGCGCATCCGACGAGCAGGACGAGCAGAAGGCCATCGCAGATGGAATACGCACGACTCGGCAACTCGGGCCTGATGGTCTCCCGAGCGAGCCTGGGGACCATGAACTTCGGCCCCTCCGGAGGGGTGGGCGTCGGCAGCTGCGACGAGGCCGAGGCCCGGCTCATCATCGATGCCTTCTTGGACACCGGACACAACCTCATCGACACCGCCGACGCCTACACCGGCGGCGAGTCCGAGCGGATCGTCGGCCGTGCCATCAAACGGCGACGCGACGCCGTCGTCCTGGCCACCAAGGCGTTCCTCCCCCAGGGGCCGGGCGCCAATGACAAGGGGCTGTCCCGAGCGCACCTGACCCGCGCCCTCGATGCCAGCCTGCGCCGGCTCGGCACGGACTACATCGACCTCTACCAGTGCCACCAATGGGATCCGGGAACACCGATCGACGAGACCATGGCGACTCTCGACGACTTCGTCCGCTCCGGCAAGGTGCGTTACGTCGGCTGCTCGAACTTCACCGCCGCACAGATCGTGGAGTCCCAGTGGGCCGCCGAACGGGTCCGCGGCACACGGTTCGTCAGCCTCCAGCATCAGTACTCGCTGCTGGCCCAGAGCATCGAACCGGAGATCCGGCCGACCTGCGAGCGGCACGGGCTCGGGACCCTGATCTGGTCCCCGCTGGGCGACGGCGTCCTCACCGGGCGATACGCGCGGGACGCCACTCCCGACAGGTCATCGCGAATCGGCCGACTGATGGACTCCCCCTCGCCGCTTGCCCAGGCGTGGGGCAATGAACTACTCGCCGAACGCAACCTGGACATCGCCGACGAAGTCGCCAAGATCGCGGCAGCCCTGGGCTCGACCTCGACCGCTGTGGCACTCGCCTGGGTGCGGCAGCGACCGGGCGTCACCTCGGTGATCCTCGGCCCCCGCACGCTCGACCAGCTCACCGGAAACCTGACGGGCTTCGCCCTGGACCTTCCCTCCGACACGATCGCGCGACTCGACGAAATCTCCGCCACCGGCGCCCGACTCCGCTGAGTGGTGTACCAGACCCAGCAGTTACGGGCCGCCCCCACGCCACGGTGGAGGTTGGAGGTGAACACGGCCGCCAGGCCGTCGCCGGGGCCTGGTCTGACGCCGGCCCAGTTCCGAGAGTCGGCTCGGGAACCATCTGGTGGCGATGCCCGTCTCGTTGTCGACGGCGGTCGCGTGTAACGATCTCTACTGCCATCAGGGCTCTTCGCGGTCGGTCAGGCGACTTCGATGAGTGAGCGGCCTCCCCAGCGGATGCCCTTCTCGCTGCGGATGCGGGCGCGCTCCTTGCGTTGGGCGGCCAGGACATCGGGATGGCGGGCGTTGGCGTTGCGCCAGCGCAGGTAGCAGTGCAGTTCGCGGGTCTGGACCGTGTGGTTCGGATGGTTCGAGTTGGCGAGGGTGAACTGCCGCAGCGGTCCGAAGTGCGCCTCGATCGGGAGGAGGCCGAAGGCGACTCGGCCGAGAACGGCCGCCCTCCGGCGAGGTCAGCGGGTGGTTGGCCTGTCAGCCGACGCCCAGGGCGTGGGGCAGGTAGTCGGTGTCGATAAGTGGCCCCCAGCTGCGCTTGCGGTGGGCGATTGCCGCGAGGGCCAGTGGCAGACGGGGGAGCGGGCTGTCCGGCCTGGCGCTTCCCAGGCCGGCGGGCCGGGTGAGGAGCGCAGTGAGGCCGTCGGCGAACGCCTCGTGATCGTCAGCGGCCATGGCACGCAGGATCCGAAGCCCGTGTGCCTGGTCTTGGTGTAGGTCCGGGGCGGCCGGGCCGTGGAGCGCGAGGTCGCCGAACGTCTGCCGGAACACCGTGTTCGACACCGTCCTGGGAGGCAGCGTGACGATGGCAGGATGACGGGATGGTGACGAATCAGCCGTGGGCGGGGCTTCACAGCGACCTGCTGGCGGCGAAGGCCTTGGTGTATGACCCGAGCGGTTTCGTCTGTTCGCTGCCGGTGGCCGAACGGGAGAGCGCCGAATACGGGGCTTGCAGATTCACGGTCGATGGCCGCTCGGTCCGGTTCCGCGTGGCCAAAACCACCCCGACGAAGGTGGGCCAGTTCGTCACCATGTGGCAGCGGTCCGAGGAAGGACCGATCCGGCCCTTCGACGCCGCCGACGAGGTGGACCTCTTCATCATCAGCAGCCGCGACGACAAGGGCTTCGGGCAGTTCGCTTTCCCGCAAGAGGTGCTGTGTGAGCGCGGCATCGTCTCCCGCAGCGGTTCCGGCGGGAAACGAGGCTTCCGTGTCTACCCGCCATGGGTGGCCACGACCAACCGGCAGGCCCACAGCACGCAGGCATGGCAAGTGAACTACTTCCTCCACATCGGCAAGGACGGGCCTACCGACGTGAACCGCTCCCGCGCCCTCTACCACCCATAGGCCCCCACAGGTCCTAACGTCGGTCTGCTGGTCGAACGGGCCGTACAGAAGCGCCATCAGATGGGACCGAGGGGAACCGTGATCGGCCACAGCAGTGGCGGATGTCCGGATCGGGGTGATCGGCGTGGATCAGGACGGCCGGGAGTTCCTCGCGGGAGCAGTAGCCGGTGAAGCCGGCGATGACGGCGCGCAGGGCGTAGGGGTCCTGCCCGGAGTCCACCAGCGGGCGCAGGAAGTCAGCGGCCTCCCGGATGAACGGCGGCTCCTCGTTGCCGTTGTCGGGGTCGAAGCCGAATCCGAGGAAGTTGATCACCTCGAGCGCGAAGCGCCGGCGGTCGAGCAAGCCGGCCTCCCCGGCGCCCTCGGCCACCACGCGGGCCCAGTCGAACCTCTCCTGGCTCTCCGGCCCGGCGATCCGGCGCAGCGAAGCGAACCAGTCGTCGTGGTCGGGGTCGGCGTGGACCAGGGCGCGGGCCATCAACTCGTCCGGCCTGCGGTGGACCCCGAGCTTCGCCTCCAGGCCAGTGATGACCGCCCGGTAGGCCAGGGGCGGCACGGACCCGGCACCCTGGCCCGCCTCCAGGGCCGCCTGCGCCACCCGCAGCGCGTGGCGGTGCGGACTGTCAGCGCGCAGCGGGTCGCGGTCGCGGGACAGCAACGCGTTCAGGACCCGGTAGGCATCTTGTTCGGCGGCCCAGGTGACCGGGTCGACGCCGCCGGCCCAGGGCGGGGTCGGATCCACGTCCCACACCACCAGGCGGTCGACGACTTCGTGGCGCCCCGGCGTACGCGGCAGCGGCCAGCAGGGTGACGCCATCGTCGCCGAGGAGTTCATCCTTCACGACCTTCTTCGCGACCTCCTCCACGAACTCGAAGACCGTGATGTCGTCACCGCGCTCAACCGCGGCCAGCAGGAAAGGCAGATCCACCCACCGATCATGCCCGTCACCCGAACGCCCGGGCGAACGGATTTCCGCCCCCAAAATCCCAGCCCACATCCGACCGCTCCCCGACGAAGGTCACGCTTTGCGGTCCTTGGCCGGGCAGAGCTTCGCGTGCAGCACTCGCGCCTCCCACCACCGATCGTCCGGGGCGAAGACCAGAACGGTCACCTCGGCCCGCCCGTACATACGGGGCTCTCATCCAGACCGCGGAAGTCCCCACTACTTCTCACGCCACCGACAAGCTCTCAACCAAACACCGAAACAAGCAGGTCAAACGCGCTGGACACCCGGACGACTACACGACCAGAGCTCGCCCCTCACCCCTGAAAGCAACCCCACCACGGCCTGTCCTTCTCAACCAACCCATGAACCCCCAGCCCACCGACAAGACCTACCAGCGAAACCCCGACCCGCCACGCCACCAACAATCAACAGGTCACACCCGACGGTCCTTCGCCGGGTGGAGCTTGGCGTGCAGTACCCGCTCCTCCCACCACGGATCGTCCGGGGCTGAGACCAGCGCGGCCACAAGCTCGCGCTTGGTCGGGGCGGGCGGCACCAACGGGCCCAAGTCCTTTGCGGCGCGGGCCTGTACGCACTCCGGGCACTCCAACCGGCGTTCAGCGACGACCCCACCGGCGCCTGGAACTCCCCCCCCGGCCTTGCCCATGCACAACAGAGGGCCTACGGGAAGCGGGGCCTGCTGTACGGGCACCGAGGTGCCCCCGAAGGCCCGTCGCCGGAACCCGCTCCCCTCAGACGTCGAAGATCCCCGCGAGAACTCAGCGGCGGTCCTTGGCCGGGTAGAGCGCGGCATGCCGCACCCGATCCATCTCCAGGTTGCGGTTAGGCGTCTTCGCGCCTGCACCGCCATGCCGTCGGGAAGCATGAGCACGACCGTCATCGTCCAAGGGGGGACTTCACGATGAGTGCGTTAGACGATCTCGCATCCGGCGTGGTGCAACTGCTGTCCACCGCCGGCACGGCGGCCGCCACCGGTGCCGGGAACGGTGCGGCAGCGCTGGTGGGGGACCTGGTCCGCAGCCGCCTCACCGGTGCGGGGCAGGGCGGGACGGTGGCCGCGTTCGAGGCCGCCCCGCAGGACCCCGATACGCAGGCCGCCCTCCAAGGGGCACTGGTGGCGGTGCTGGCCGCCGACCAGCCCTTCGTCGTCTACCTCACCAGCGTCATGCCCACCCCGGCGCCGGTACCGGCCAGCGCGCAGGCCGAGCCCTCGCACCTGGCCTCGGGCGGAGGTGTGACCGTCCAGGGCAACAGCAACCGGCTCCGGGGCAACCTCGCCGGCCGCGACCAGATCATCAACAACATCCGCAGCGGCGACCGCACCACCCTGGTGATCCTCGCCTTGGTCGTCGTCCTGCTGCTCACCGCAGCCGTCTACGGGGGCGGCAAGCTCCTGCAGGACTCGAACGGGGCGCTGGCCGACACCCGCGCGGTCGCCGCGATCCTGCCCAACCAGCAGGACCTGCCCGACGGATGGGAACTCGACCCAAGCACCCCCGGCTACACGAAGACCGGCGCAGAGTGCACCAACACCATCGACCAACTCTGCCGTGACGTCGTCGGCCTCTCCTTCACCAGGTACCGCACGACCGAGGCATCCAACCCCGAGATCCCCGCGATCGTGGAGTTCACCGCAACCGCCTACTCAACGGAGGGCGCCGCGACCGCCGCATACGACGCCACCCCTAAAGCCCGCAATCTGCTGGAGCTCAAGGCCCGTGGCGACCAGTCAATCGCCACCAAGAACGGCAACGACAAAGAGACCCTCGTCCGAACAGGAACCGTCGTCGTCTCCGTCCGGTTCTTCCCCGCCGACCCCTACGGCCGTGAAGTGAACACCGCTGATCTGGACAAGTACACCCGCATGCTCGTCGAACGAGCCCAGCAAGCCCAGGCAGGCAAGACACCCGGCACCAAGGCCCGGTAACACGCCGCACCCGGGCTGATACCGCACGAGCATGCCGACCGCGCTGCCAGAAATACGGAAGCAACCAGTGTGGCCGCTCACCGGCGGTCCCGCCCCCGGACCGCTGTCTTCCGGCACGAGCACCACCTCCACTCCCCCAGGTACGCCGCGCAGCCAGCCATGACGGCACAGATCTCTTGAGTTCAGGAAGCCGGGCTCTGCACCTCAGTGACAGCGCAATCGGCATTCCACTGACACCGATTCGGGGTGTGCGGTATACGCGCGATGTGGCGTGGTAGATGGGGCGCGGACCGGGGCTGGAGGATGCGCGGCCGCCCGGTTAAGGGGACAGGGGACGTCCACTGCGATTGGGGCGGTCCGATGCAGCAATTGTCACCGTCAGCCACCGCCGGATACCGGGCTGGCATCAGCGCCGAAAATCCACGAGCCGTTCGATCATGCATCGGGCAGGATGATCACCTGTGAATCACGTCCTGTATGGGCTGGTTGCCAACCCGGCTCTGCCCTCCGAACTGGTCGATCGGCTGATCGCGACTGCCGACGCCGATCCTCGCCGAGACGTGCGCGCGGTGCCGCCGCGCGCAGATCGCCGCGACCCGGTCCTGCTCGGCCTGCGGACGCTCCTCGCACATGGATCCGTGTGGCTCGTGCCGGCCAAGGCCGCCGGCACCGTGCGCGCTGTGCGCCACCCATACCGAGGTGTGTGCTCGCCGGCCGCTCGGCCCGGTTTGCAAGCCCTGCTACCGAAGTGCCCGCAGCCACCCTGCCACCTGCCCGACGTGCGAGCGGACCCGCGTGCTGGTCGCACGCCAGGACAGCGTCCGGGTCTGCGGCCCGTGCGCCGGCCATGACGATCCGTACGCCTGCCCAGCTGCGGCGATCCGCGCTCCTACCTGGTGCGGGGGCTGTACGACCGGTGCACCCTCCACGACCGGCTCGACACTCTTGTGGTCGCCCTGCCTGCTGCGGCGCGCGGTCGGTTCGAGCCGATGCGCGCGGCGTTGGCAGGCTGCGACGAGCCGAGGACGGCGCTGAACTGGCTGCGCAATTCCCGTTCCGCCCGGCTGCTGACCGGGCTCGCCTCAGCTGGGCGACCGCCGGCCCACGAGGATCTGGACGAGCTCGCCCGGGACGCGGGCCGGGGTGAGGCTCAGGCCGTCGACTACCTGCGCGGCGTCCTGGTCGCATACCGCGTGCTGCCCGAGCGGGACGAACTCACGCCTCGCATCGAGCGGCATCTCGCGCGGACCGTGAAGCGCCGCCCCGAGCACGGCCTTCTGCTGTCCGCCTACGTTCGCTGGTCGCTCCTGCCCCCCCGTGCCCGCCGCGCGAACCCCAGACCGGCAGGTTCCCGGGATCGCATCCGCTGGGCCTACACCCGGATCAACATCGCCGGGGCCTTCCTCATAGCGATGCGCGGGCAGGGCCTTTCTCTCGCCGATGTCACGCAAGCTCACGTCGATGCTTGGCTGGCCGACGGCCCGAGCACCCGCTACGAGGTCCGCGACTTCGCGGTCTGGGCCGCGCGCCGCGGCCACAGCCGCCCGCTTAACATCCCTCACCGCGCCAAGAAGGACACGGCCGGGATGGACGAGGACTCCACTGGGAGCTCCTCCACCAGTGCCTGAGCGACGCCGCGTTGCCTCTCGATGTCCGGGCGGCAGGCGCCGTGCTCCTGCTGTTCGGCCAGCACGTCGCCCGCATCGCGGCCCTGCCCGTCACCGCCCTTGCCCACACCGACGGCCACCCGGTGCTCGTCCTCGCCGAAACTCGCGTCCGTCTGCCCGAACCCGCCGCGACCCTCCTTGCCGCACTGGCCGCCGCCGCGCCGCCGGCTCTTCCCGGGCACCCGCCCCGGTCAGCATCTGTCGGCTGCCACGCTCGCCCGGCGCCTGGCCGCCCACCGCATCCCCGTCCGGCCCTCTCGCCGACTGCCCTTGTCCAGCTCGCCGAGGACCTGCCACCCGCTGTCCTCGCGACCCTGCTCGGTCTCCACGCCGTCACCGCCGAGCAGTGGCGGCGCCGCGCGTCGACCGACTGGACCGCCTACCTCGAAGCCCGTGGCGCCGGCCGGGTATCAGGAGGCGCGGCGACCGGGCCCTGATGGCCTGGCCGTTGCCTACTTCGTCCTTCTCCTGGTCGGGCGGCGTCTTCAAGGGGGCGAGATTACCCGTCGTTTCCCTTACTGGAGTAGGACGGTGACGCCCTTCTCGCGCAGGAGGTTCACGGTCTCCTCGAAGTAGGACACGCCGCCGAGGTGGTGCAGGATGTGTCCGGCGAGGGCGTGGCGGGCGATCTCGGCGTGGTGCCAGACGAGGGTGAACGGGGGGACGACGGAGGGCCCGCCGCAGAGGCAGTCCATCACCGAGTCCAGGCATGTCCCGTAGTTGGCGCCGGGGCCGAGCAGGGCTTCGCCGAGTGCAAGGAGCAAGCCGTTCCTGTCGGTGACGTGCTGTCCGTCCAGGTGGTACGTCCCGCCGCAGAGGCCCTCCGGCCCCCATGGGCCGACGCGGGTGAGGTCCAGCCACTCGGACCGGCCCGCGGCATCGAACTGTGCCCACTGGTTGGGCAGGGTGGGGACACCGTCGGACCAGATCTCCCAGACGGGGCGGGCGGCCAGGGTGGGGCGGTCGTCGCCGGGGTCGGTGATGGTGATGTCGATCAGGGCTCCGCCGAGGACGGACGGGCGTGCCTCGACGGTGTCCAGGTCGAGGCGGTACCCGGTCATCGCGCGGCCATGGCGGTCGAGGCACCAGAGCCTGATCGGATCGTCCTTCTGCGGAAGGGGACGGCACAGCAGGGCCAGCAGCTGTTCGGCGGGTTCACAGCCGATCAGGTGCACGGGCTGGGTCGGTCGCTGCGGGCGCGGGGTGAGCAGGCCGTCAATGGAACGGCAATCGCCCGATGGGCTGTCCCCCCGGATCGAGGGGAACCACAGGTCGAACCGCGGGCTCGTCGGCAGCTGCTTGCCGCCCCCAAAGCTGTCCTCCCTGACGCCGGTGCCCACGACGATGTCCACGCGCCCGGGATCGCCCGGCGTGGGCCACTGGGCCAGGACAGCCGTGTCCTCCAGGTCCCAGAAGCGGGCAGGCCCGTCGTTCGAGGGATCCACAGGCTCGATCGAGAGCATTCCGTCCCCCAGCAGCCGCACCGGTTCGGCGCTGGCCGCCACAGCCTGGACCAGCAGGCTCTCTCGAGGGCAGCCGCGCAGCGTCAGGACCTCTCGCGGCAGCGGAGGCGCGTCCATGAACAGGCCCTCGACCTCCGCGCACCGCCCCCACAGCACGCCCTCCTCCTCATCCCCGATGTCCCCCTGAACCAGGAGATACCGGACCGGGAAGTCCCGCTCCCACCCCACATGCTTCTCGGACCGCACGCTTCTCCCCTGCTACCAGGCTGTCTTGGCGCGCCAACCCTACGGCTCGCCGCCACCGAAGCCCTCCGAATATCGCGTGCTTGGAATGACGCTCCCCGCCAGCTGGCACCTTCGCCTGGAGCCCGAAGGAGCGCGAGGCCTACGCCAACGACCTCGGTGACCTCAGGTCGTTGATCGCGGTCAGCGCCAAGTCGAACCGCTCGAAGGCCGACAAGGACGTCGCCGAGTGGATGCCCCCGGCCGCCCACTACGCCTGCACCTGTCTCACCGACTGGACCACCGTGAAGACCCGCTGGTCCCTCACCGCCGACCCGCGCGAGAAGAGCGCCCTCACCCGTCTGGCCGCCACCTGCCCCGACGAGCCCATCACCGTCGAACTCGCCCGCTGACCACCCGACCCCCGGGACCTGTTGCCCGAACGTGTCCGCCCGTTCCCGGCCCCGGGGGCCGGGTTACGGGGCCGGCACCCCGGGGCCCGCTCGGGGGCTCGGGCCGCGGGACCGGCCGTTTCCAGGGTGCGGTCGGTCTCGCCCCTCCCGCACCCGCAGTTGCGCCGAGCGACCACCGGTTGCGTCCGGTCGTGACGGCCCACCGGTACCCCGGTCAGGCCGCGAGGCCCAGCCCCAGGGTGACCGCGACCGGGACGAGGTAGAGGAGCGGGAAGGGCACGGTCTTGTACGAGCGGGCCCGCACGTTGGTGAGGACGGCGCCGAGGAAGTAGAGGATCAGGCCGACCGCGGCGGCGATGCCGATGGCGGGGATCGCGAGGCCGACCAGCAGGCCGGCGGCGCCGGCGAGCTTGGCGAGGGCGAGCGGGGTCCACCACGAGCGGGGAACGCCGTACTCGACGAGCGGCTGGGTGACGAACTCGGCGCGGCGGGCCAGCGAGAAACCGGAGAAGCCGACCCACAGGGCGCTGACGACGGCGAGGACGACGTGGGCGACAGACATGACGGAACCCCGAATTCACAGAGGAGGAAGTGAAGGAGGGACAGGGCGGACCGGCTGTGGCCCGCTGTGCTGCACCTGCTCGAACACTCCACTGACCCGCCGCCCGGACCGGATGTGACAGCCCCGCCGAAGAACTTCTTCGCCCACCCACTCCGGGCCGGCGCGCGGTGCGCGGCGGCCGGTCTTCCGCCCGCCCGGCCGGGAACGCGCCGTAGCCGCGTACTGGCTGTCCGCGCCGACAGGGCGGTGCTGGGGCCGGCGACCGTGCAGAAGAAGGACGGGGGTGCCCTGGCTCGCCGAGCCAGGGCCGCTGGTCGTCGGGTGGCAGCCGCACGTGTGGGCGCCGCCGATACGGCGGCTGGCCGGTTCTCAGGTGAAGGCCCACCACTGGTCGTCGCCGGGGTCCGGGTGGCAGGGGTAGACGCCCAGGCGAAGACCCGGGGTGGGGTCGGCGTGTCCGGGAACGTCCAGGCACATCGGCTTGGCGGTGCGGTCCGACTTGACGTTGACGAGCATGAAGCCGTTGGTGTCGTTCCACTGCAGGCGCCACGGCTCGGGTGCCGGGCTGGTGGCCGGCTGCTCCGGGGAGCTACCGGCGGTCGGGGACTGCTGCCCGGCCTGGGTAGAGGCGTTCTTCGTCAGGTTGGCCAGCTGCGAGACCGTCAGCGTCTCCTGGTCGTGGGCGGCCGCTGTCCGGTAGCCGTACTGAAGGAACTGATGGACGTCTTCCATCGTGCCGTCAAGCGCGAGGCCGGCGACCTTCTTGACCTCGGGGCCGCCCTGGGCCATCAGCTGTGACAAACGGACCCGGTCGTCGTCGTCCCAGGCCTGGAACTGCACCTCGTTGAGGAACTGGTTCACATCGCCGATGGTGCCGTCCAAGGCCCTTCCGGCGGCTTCCTTCACTCCCCGCCCACCGAAGGCCATGATCATCCGTCAGGTCCGACGGATACCCACCCCCCAACACCGCTCACGACGAGCTCGACGAACGCCTCGACAACGGGACACGGCAGATCTCAACGCCGTCTGACGCACAGGAAAAGGGGCCTACGGCCCTCGTGACGGGTATGGCAACCATCATTCCCGGCCGTCCAGGAAGCCGCTTCGGGGGAGGGCTCGACGTAACCCGAGCCCACAGGCCGTGCGTGGATCGCCACCACGGCCTCTTTGCTGTTTCCCCACGAACTGCACACTGCTCGAGGACTTCTCAATGCCGTGTGACGCGTGCAATTGTACATGTCACATCCCCACCGCGTACGCGACGGAGCCGCCCCACGCGGCATCGTCGCCAACGGTCCTCGCCCCCCACTCCGGCCGCGCCCCCCAGCGCGGCCGACGACGGCCCGGAGGCCCCACGTGAGCTCCGCACGTCTGTTACGACTGCCGCAGCTGGCACGACTCCTGACGCTTGCCCTGACCCTGTTACTGACGGTCGGCCTGTTCGCCCCGCGCGGCCAGGCGGCACCCGTCGCCCCCGGCAACGCATCCCCAGCCCCCACCACCCCGGCCGGACTGGCGCCGCAGCCCGCCACCGGCGCCCCTGAGCGCGGCGACGGCGACCGGGAGTCTGCCCCGGCCGACCAGCGCGCCCCACTCCCGCTCGACACCCGGCCGGCCGAGGTCCGGCCGACCGCCAAGGCCTTCGGCCTCGGCGCGGCGGCCGGGCAGCCCTGCAACGTCGGCGACTTCACCGGCCGGACGGGCAGCGACCTGGTCCAGCACATCAAGGCTGCCGACATCCAGTGCATCAACGGGCTCTTCCAGCTCACCGGAGGGGACGCGAGGGGCGCGTTCCGCGAGGAGCAGATGGCCACCGTGGCGTACGCCCTGCGCGACGCGGCCGGAACCTACCCGGGCGACAACTCGACCTCCGTCGAACAGCTGGCGCTCTACCTGCGCGCCGGCTACTTCGCGCAGTGGTACCACAAGGACGACGTCGGCCCCTACGGCACCGCCCTCCAGACAGCGATCCGTTCCGGGCTGGACTCCTTCTTCGGCAGCGCCCACGCGCGTGACGTCGCCGCAGGCAACGCGCCCATCCTGGGCGAGGCCGTCACCCTGATCGACAGCGCGCAGGAGAACATCCGCTACCTCCCGGTGGTCAAGCAGCTGCTGAACGACTACAACAGCGCCACCTGGAACCCGGCCGGCATGGCGTGGTCGGTGAACCCGGTGTTCACCGTGCTGTTCCGAGGCCACCAGGTGGCCGGCTTCGACGCGGCCGTCGAGGCCGACCCGAGCGTGCTGGACGCGCTGTCCGCCTTCGCGACCCGCAACGACGACCTGCTCGGCGGCGACTTCGGCGTGCTGGTCTACAACGCGACCAAGGAGCTGGGCCGCTTCCTCAAGGTCACGGCGCTCCAGCCCAAGGTCCGGCCGCTCACCAAGGCGCTGGTCGACAAGTCCGCGCCAAACGGCCGCACCGTCTACCAATGGGCCGCGGTCGCCGAGGCGGTGAGCTACTACGACGCCGGCAACTGCTCGTACTACGGCACCTGCAACGGCGCCGACCAGCTCAAGGCGGGCGTGCTGACGGTGGACTACACCTGTAGCCCGAGCATCAAGCTGATCGCCCAGGCGCTGGACAACACCCAGCTGGGTACCGCCTGCACCAGCCTGACCGGCCAGGACGCGTTCTTCCACTCGGTGGCCAAGGACAACGGCCCGGTCAAGGACGACCAGAACAACACGATCGAGGTCGTGGTCTTCCACTCCTCGCTCGACTACCAGGTGCTGGCCGCCGCCATTTACGGCATCGACACCAACAACGGCGGCATGTACCTGGAGGGCAACCCGGCCACCGCCGGCAACCAGCCGCGCTTCCTCTGCTACGAGGCCGAGTGGGCCCGCCCGGACTTCCAGATCTGGAACCTCAACCACGAGTACACCCACTATCTCGACGGCCGGTTCGACATGTACGGCGACTTCAACGCCGGCACGAAGACGCCGACCGTCTGGTGGGTCGAGGGCTTCGCGGAGTACGTCTCCTACTCGTACCGCAAGGTCAGCAACGACGCCGCCATCGAGGCCGCCGCCCGCCACAGCTACAAGCTGAGCGACCTCTTCGACACCGCCTACGGGGACCAGGACCGCGTCTACCGCTGGGGCTACCTCGCCGTCCGCTACATGCTGGAGCAGCACCGCTCCGACATGGACGCTGTCCTCGCCAAGTACCGGGCGGGGGACTGGGACGGGGCCCGCACCCTGCTCAAGACCACCATCGGCACCCGCTACGACGGCGACTTCGACAGCTGGCTGACCAAGTGCGCGAACGGCGCCTGCGCAACCGACAGCGGCACGCCCACCACGCCGCAGCTGCCGGAGTGCACGGCCGCCGACACCCGGCAGCTGGACGCCAACTGCGGCCGCGGCAACGTCGCGGCCACCACGGGCAACTACGCGCACTTCTACCTCCTGGTGCCGGCTGGCACCCAGCAGGTGAAGATCACCACCAGCGGCGGCACCGGCAACGGCGACCTCTACTACAACCCGGGCGCCTGGGCGTACACCGACTCCTACGCCACGCGCTCGGCCGGCCCGGACAACTTCGAGACCCTGACCGTGACCAACCCGCCGGCCGGCTACGTCTACTTCAGCCTCTACGCCCAGCAGGACTTCAGCGGGGTGAGCGTCACAAGCGAATTCTGACCCGACCGAGTGAACGGACAGGTGCCGCCCCGGGCGGAGCGCTTCGGCGCCCCGCCCGGGGCGGCTCCGTTCCCCGTGATCCGGTTGCACACTCCCGGTGCCCGCATGCCGGAGCCCCCGGCCGGTACCCGATCCGGCCGGGGGCTCCGCCACGTCCACGCGTGGCCACTACTCGCTCCTGATCGCGCCCAGGATGTCCATCCGGGCGGCCCGGCGGGCCGGCCAGAGTCCCTGCGGTATGACATCGGGGTGCGATCCGCGCAGGGGGATGGGTTCACTGCCCAGGAGCAGCAGCGTCGGGAGCGGGTGCGACTGGCGGCGCCCGAAACTCACCGGCGGGTGGCCGCCCGGGACGGGCAAACTCACCACCGCCCGGCGAAACTCACCAGCCTGCCGGTCAAACTCCCCGGTGCAGGTCACAGCGGCCGAGCTGGGCGCACCAACAAACGATCTTGACCGTCCGGAGGGGTGGGCCAGGGCCCGGCGGCGGCCGCAGGCCGACTGGTGTGTGGGCCAAACCGGCGTCATTCCCCGAAGTCAACACCACGGGCACCTCGGCCGGGCCCTTGGGCCGGGTCGTGACCTGTACCCGCGTCGGGGACGGGACGAAGTAGGAGCGGCCGGCGGTCCGGCCGACGGGACCACAGCGACACGGCCTGGCGCGGACCGGCGGGACGGTCATCAAGGCATTGGTGCCCGGCCCGGGCGCACCGTGTCGGCGCCTTCGCGGCGAAGCATCGTGATCAGCATGCGGAAGTCGCGTGGGCTCAGCCCGGTGAACGGGGCCATCCAGGACGGCTCTGACACCGTGATCACACCAGCCACGCCGAAATCATCGCACCGGAGTGGCTCTGGCCCCGTCGACGCCCAGTGCTACCGGAACTCGTGCACCAGCTGGATCTTGCCGACGATGTGGGCGTTGAACTCGTCAAGCTCCTCGGCAGGTACCCACAGCTCAAGGATCGTCCGTCCCCCGACCTGCTGGACGGGGTATCGCCCACCTCGCCCATGGCGGAGGAGACCTGGGCCGGCACCGACCGGCTCCTCCGTGACACGTCGTTAGATTGATCTCCGGCTTCGTACTGGAAGGGCCGCCTCGTGAGCACCGGCCTGGCCCTGGAGGCGTGAGCATCTCGGCCGGTCCACGGGCGGCGGACCCCGAAGGCCATCGAAGCCCAAAGCCACTGGTCAGCTACGGTGACGCCATGACCGCGAGCCTGCCCGACGACGTGGCCGCCGTGCTTGGGCTCATCCTGGGCACGGACGAGCCGGTTCACGTCGCGCTCCAAAGGCAGGTGCCCCACCTCGGCGTGCAGTCCCGCTGCACATGCGGGTGCGGCACCACCTACTTCGAGCTCGACACCGGCGCGGCGGAGGCCGCGCCGACCGGCCCTGGCACTGTCGTGGCGGCCGATGCACAGCTCTGCACGGAGACCGGTGATTGCCTCGGCGAGGTCCTGGTCTTCGCGCAAGGCGGCTACCTGTCGTGGCTGGAGGTCTGCTCCTGGAGCGAGGAGGTCGAGGTGGATCTGACCGCGGCGCGTCGGTGGCTGCAGCCACCCTCGTGAGCCCGGCCAGCCGGGCCCGTCGGATCAGGACGTCACCGCGATCCGGCCGGCATCACGCATTCATGTTCAGTAGCCGTACGCGATGCGCTCGACCGCAAGGAGCTGGGCAGCCCCGATGCGACCTTCGTCCAGGGAGAGCAGCCAGGTCACCAGCTCCGGTCCGGCGTCCAGCTCGTTGTAGAAGCCGAATCGAAGATCCGTGAGCCTGCCTTCGAAGAGCCAGTCGTCGAGCGCGTCGCTCAGGTGACGGTCCGCCGTCTCCGTGCGGGTTTCGGCCCAGAGGGCCAGCCACGGCGCAAGGCTCCCGGTGCTGACGGAGATCGCCTCCAGTACCCCGGTGACATGATCGGTTCCGGGGTGCTCGTGCAGGGCCGACCGCCACCAGGCCTGCCAGACGCCCTCCAGTGCCTCCTGCTCCGGTACCGTCCAGTTCCGCCAGTCGGCGGCGAGCAGTCGGGAGGCGACCAGCCCATGGTCGACGTGGAGCTGTCCGGTGGTCAGGAGGCGGATGATTCGGGGCGTCATCCGGCGGTACAGGGCAGCGAAGTCGTCCCAGTGATCGGTCGATTCGGCCGCGACGGCCGGGATCAGGTCCCCCGGCACTCGGTGCGGGGGGCCGGCGAGTGCTTCGAGGTCGGTCTCGGTGTAGCAGTAGGTGCAGCCACCTCCAGTGAACGGTTGCCCGAAGAGCGGCGCGAAGGCGGTGTCCAACGCATCGAGAGCGTTCTGGAGCTGCGGGGAAGGGGCGGTCACGGGCACCTGCTGAAGGACCTCATCCGGCCTGCCGGAGAAGGGATCGACGCTATCACGCGGCCTTGTCGCTCCGCCCGGGCAGCCGGTGGACCACCGGACTCGCCCAGGACGGGTCCGACAAATGATCATCAGAGGAGCGGAACAGGTGGCTCCCTGTACTGGGGTAGATCATCATCCGCACTGTCCATAGGATCGTGGTCATGTCCAGCGAATGGTCCTTCCCCGACGATCTCATCCGGCTTCGACGGGAGTACAACGCCGCCAGGCGGTCGATGTGGGCGGATGCGATGGAGTCGCCCGAGCCTCGCCGCGCGCAACTGGAGATCCAGGAGCGCATCTCGGCCCACCCGTTCTGGGCGTCTGTTCCCGAGGAACAGCGGCACATCGCCAACCGGGCACTCGAACGGGCCAGCCTCTACCCGAAGCCCTGAAGCCCGGCCGTCCGCCGCCCACCTCGCCCACCTCGCCTACACCGCCCGGCACCGGCGACCAGCGGCACCGCCTGCGCGCCTTCATCGAACGCCACCGCCCCGGCGCCGGCGACGAGCAGACCGCGGCGCAGCCGGCGGCCTGCGCCCGGGTGTGGGAGCAGGCAGGCGAGGACGGGTCGGGTCGGGCGTGGGAGCGGCGCTGGCGGTCCTTCCCGCGGCTGCTGGTCGTCCTGGTCGGCACCGGCGCGGCCGCGGTGCGCACGGCGGTGGCGGACCTGCGGCTGGCCGCCGAGGAGAACCCGGCCGTCGCCGACATGCTCGTCGCCGTCCCGGCCGGCGCCGCCCGGATCGAAGACCCCGTCCAGCGCGGCCCGGCCGCCCCCATCTGGCACCCGCTCGGCGCCCCCGTCGGGCGGGCCTGCGGGTAGACCGAGCTGTAGGAAGCGAGCGGGGGCCGCAGGGCGGCCCGCCACCGGCCGCCGCGGCCGCCCCTCTCGTCCTCGCCCCTCCTCCCGGCCGGTGGCGCCGCGAAGCGGGGCCGCCAGGCCACCGCGCAGCGGACCACCCGTCACCCCAGAGGCAACCCGCGCCGGGTGTGACTTTGCGCGGTAGCTGGCCACTTTGCAGGGTTGATGGCTAACCTTTCCCGCCGTGATGGCCAGTCTGAGCAGGCTGGTCGGCCACGGGGCAGCGGTGGTGGGTGGGAGAGTGGGTCGTGAGCGGCGGGAGAGCAACGTTCCGATCGCGTTCGTGAACCAGTGGATGCCAGTCCAAGTGAGTAGGTCCTTCTCCCCGAACGGGACGTGGGACGAAGCATCCGCGACGAACTGGAGTCAGGCCGTGATGTCCACCAGGACTTTGCCGACCACGCGGCTCTCGACCGCTCGGTGCGCGTCGGCAGTGCGCTCGAGGGGAAAGCGGAGCAGCGGCAGGCCGTGCGCCTCTCCGACCGGCATGGCCCCGTCGCGCACTGCAGCGGCGACGTCCTGAGTGGCCGCGGCGCGTGCTTCCGGACCGGCCAGGAAGAGGATCAGGAACTGCAACCGCGCGTTGAGCACCATGTTCTGCAGGACGTCCAGTTCGACCGGCTTGCCCCCGTCGTTGGCGTAGGTCGAGATCGTGCCGCGCGTTCGCAGGACGGCGAGGTCCAGGGCGAGGTTCGCGCCGAGCGCCACCTCGGCAATGATGTCGACGCCGTCCGGTGCTGCCCTTCGGATCGCAGCGGCCGGGTCACCCTCGCGGTAGTTGATCACGTGGTGGGCTCCGGCGGCGGTGGCCAGCCCGGCTTTCTGCGGGCTGCTGACCGTGCTGATCACGGTGGCGCCGGCCCATCTGGCGAGTTGGATCACCGCGTGTCCCACGGCTCCGGCCCCGCCCGCGGCGAGCACCGTCTTCCCGTCGAGGGCCCCGGGCCCAAGCCGGCGCGGTCCGTCCTCGGCGACGGTGAGCGCGCGGTGCGCGGTCAGCGCGGGGACCCCGAGTGAGGCGCCGACGTCGAAGCCGGCGTCGTCGGGCAGCGGAACGGCCTGTTCGGCCGGTACGACGGTGAACTCGGCGGCGGTGCCGGTGGGCCGCCCTGCGGCGGCCATGAACAGCCAGACCCGCTGACCGACCCGGCTCCGGTCGACGCCCTCACCGACGGCGTCGATCGTGCCGGCGCCGTCGAGGTGCGGGGTGATCTCGGGGAAGTGCTTGGGGTGGCCGATGCCGGAGCGCGCCTGCCAGTCGGTCGGGTTGACCCCGGACACGGCGACCCGTACGCGGACCTCGCCGGGGCCGGGCTCGGGCAGGTCGCGGTCGACGAACCGGAGAACGTCGGGGGTGCCGGTGTCGCGGTAGATGATGGCCTTCATGATCCGTCCTTGGTACCTGGTGGAGAGGGTTCCCGGTGTGGCCTGACGCTTCGCCAGGGTGGCAGGCGGGGGCGTGGCAGCGGCCCGGGCCGTGGCGGTCTTGGTCAGCCGATGGGGAGGTCGTTGGAGCGGGACTCGATGGCGTCGAGGGCGCGGAGGGCCGCGGCGTCGAGGGTGATCCCGCCGACCGCGATGTTGGCCTCCAGATGGGCGGTGTTGGCGGTGCCGGGGATGAGCAGCACGTTCGGGGCGTGGTGCAGCAGCCAGGCGAGGCCGACCTGGGAGGGTGTGACGCCCAGCGACGCGGCCACGGCGTGCACCGCCGGCTCGTCGGTCGCCTTGGGCAGGCCGGGGAAGGCCCCGCCGAGGGGGAAGAACGGCACCCAGGCGATGCCCTCGGCCGTGCACAGCCGCAGCAGGTCCTCGTCATCGCGGGAGACGAGGCTGTAGGCGTTCTGGACGCATACGACGCCGGCGGGCAGGGCGCGGCGCAGGCCGTCGAGGGTGACGCTGCTCAGGCCGATCGCGCCGATCTTGCCCTCGTCGCGCAGGGCGGTCATCATCGCGAGCTGGTCGTCGAGGTCGACGACCTGGTCACCCTCGGGGCGCAACCCCGGGCCGGTGTCCAGGCGGCGCAGGTTGACGACCGCGAGCCGGTCAACGCCGAGGCTGCGCAGGTTGTCCTCGACGCTGGTGCGCAGTTGCTCGGGTCGCTGGGCCAGACGCAGCGGCGGGTGCCCGCCGGGGTGGGGGTCGGCCCCCACCTTCGTGACGACCAGGACGTCGTCCTCGGGGCGCAGTGCCTTGCGGATCACGTCGTTGGCGAATCCGGAGCCGTAGAACTCGGCGGTGTCCACGTGGTCGACGCCGAGTTCGACCGCGCGGCGCAGCAGGGCGACGGCTTCGTCGCGGCGGTTGTGCAGGCGCTCGAGCTGTAGGGCGCCGTAGCCGACGCGTAAGACGGTGCGGGCGGCGAACGAAGCGGTTTCGGTGGTCATGACGCTGTCTCCTCGGCAGGTGTGCGCAGGGCGGTGTAGAGCAGTTCGGCCTGGTAGAGCGCCATGACCTGGTGGGCGATCGGGGCGGCGTGCTCCCGGGCCCGGGCCGGCTCCTGGTGCTCGACCTTCACGAGCCAGGCCGTGACGCAGTCGTGCACCATCGCGCGCATCCGGTCGGTCGCGTCGACGACGATGTCGTGGATGGCCGGGTCGGTGGTCGCCTCGCCCCAGGTCTGCACGCCGACCCGGGCCTCGGCGGGGTCGATCGCGGCGATCAGGCGGGCGAGCAGTTCGTCGGGGTCGGGCGGGGCGTCGCCGGCCGCGTACGCGGCGAGGACGTCTGCACGCTTGGCGAGCATGGCGCGGGCGCTGGCACGGACCAGGTCGGCCTTGTTGCGGTAGTGCGCGTAGATCGAGCCGGTCGACAGGCCCGACTCGGCGGTGATGTCGGCGATCGAGGTCCGCTCCAGGCCGTTGCGACTGAAGCACCGCACAGCGGCCTCAGTGATCTGGGTACGCCGGAGTTCCTTGCGCGCGTCGGTGAGCCGAGGCACCACACCCCCACAAAAAGAATCGCTGTTTTGCTTGTGCGGAAACGCTACCAGAACAGTGGTTCTTTTTAGGGCGGACCGGCCTCAGGACTGCCCACCCCGGCCTCGGCAACCAGATACCCGCTATGGCATTGCCAGCCGGACCACAGTCACCGGGCGCGGCATCGACATCCCGAATGAACAGCCCGGCCAACTACCCTGCACACTTTGGTCAACTACGAAGCACAGTCACAGGTGGTCAGCACCACTGGTAGGACGCGCCGGTCACCGCCGGGAGCAGCAGCGGGCCACCGGCCGCGGCGGTGTCGGGCCGGACGGCCTGGTCGAGGACGGCGGCGGCGTCCGGGTACAGGTGGAGGGCGGCCGCGTCAGCCACCTGTAGCCACACCACCGGCGCGCGGTCCGGGTCGTCCTGCTCGACCGCAGCGACGGCCGCCGCCAGGTGATCGGGAAGGTGGGCGACGTAGACCAGGTGCCGGCGGCGGAACGACACGCTCTCGCCCGGCCGCTCGGTCTCCTGCTCCTGGACAAAGCGCAGCACCGGCGGCTCGGGCAGGTCGTCCGCGTTGAGGCCGAGCTCCTCGAAGAGCTCGCGGCGCAGCGCGGCGTGCGGGTCTTCGCCCGGCTCGATCAGGCCGCCGGGCAGCGAGTGCTGCACCCCGTCGGGGCGGTCACGCCGGATCAGGGCCAGGCAGCCGTCGTGGAGGAGCACCGCGCACATCCGGGTCCGGGCCTGCGCCGTCACCGGCTGGTGGCCGGGTCGTCGGCGCGTCAGGCAGGACGGGCAGCGGCCCCTCGCCGGGTGGAGCCTGGCGTGCAGCACGCGGTCCTCCCACCACGGATCGTCCGGAGTGGAGACCAGCGCGGCCACCAGCTCGCGCTTGGTCGGGACCGGCAGCATCAGTGGGCCCAAGTCCTCTGCGGCGCGGGCCTGTACGCACTCGGGGCACTCCAACCGGTCCGGCCGGGCCCTCTCGCGCAGCTCCAGCAGCGCGCCCTCCTGGCCACCGATCGAACCCCGGCACGTCCAACAGGGCGCAAAACCTCAGCCGGAGGCAACAGACGCCTCGCGCGCTGCTCGCGGTCCGCTATGTCGCCTCAGGTTGCTGGCCCGAGCCCCTCTGGGAGGGCGGCCACCACCATGGCGACGGCTTCCTCCGGCGTCTTGGTGCGCACGAGCGGCTCGCCCTTGTTCCACACCCCGTACAGCCCCTCGTCGTAGGGGTGGATGGTGTACCCGACCGGTGTCTTCCAGAAGTCCTTGATACTGGTGGAGAACCAAAGGTCGAAGTGGCTGTTGACCGGCATCAGCTGGCGGAGCACCGGCTGGGCGTACGCCGCCGCCAGCAGCGCGTGGGAGCGCAGGTGCCGGTCGTACGGCGGCATGTGGATGCGGTCGAGCTTGACGCGCCACGTCAACTCGACGGCACCGAACGGCTCCCGCTCGTGGGCGAGGGCCCAGGGCCTGAACCGGATGAACGGGGCGCGTGCCCTGGTCTCCTCGAGCCCTGCGCCGCCCGTCCAGGCCGCCGTCGCCCTGACCGCCTCGGCCAGGTCCGCGGTCCACCCACAGGCCAAGCGTGTGCCGTTGTCCTGGAGGTTCACCTGGAAGGTCCGACAGCCCTCGTCCGGCGGGTACACCATCACCCGTCGGCCGTTCCCCGCGTCGGTGTACTCCGCGAGGCGACCCCACCTTTCGGCCGACTCGGGCAGGACAAGTCCGAGCCTCTCAGCTGTACGCCTCAGCGTAGCCCGGAGGGCCCCGTCCTCGTCCCAGCCACCCTCGCCAAGCCCCGCCCCGAAGTCCATCGCCCCAGTATGCCCGAGCCCGAACCGCTACCCCAGGTGCCCGCCCTGGCAGTGACCGCCGAGGAGAATGCCTCCCCGTGGCAGCCGATGAGGATCAGCCCGCTTGTTACTGCTCTGCCTTCGGTCGTGGGGCGCAGTACGGCAGCCGGGGCGCGCCTGTAGGCCCGGCGTTGCGCCGATCCCGGGTGTCCATGGTGTTCGCTCCGGCTGCTGGCGGGGGAAAGATGCCGGGTCGGATCCGATGGACGCGAGGGGGCGCAGATGGGAAGGAAGCGCAGGTCGGCGGCGGCCAGGCTGCGGGCGGCCAGACTGAAGGTCGGGATCGGCGGGTTGGCCGCGGCTGCCGTGGTGCTGGTCGTGTTCTGGCAGCTGGTGTGGGTGTACGTCGTGGTCGCGCTGATGGTCGCAGGTTTTGTGGCGGGCGGCTGGACACTGTGGCACAAGGACCGCACCGCCCGTCAGGAGGACCGGCGCTGGCGGGAGCGGGACGCGGTTGCGGCCGGGCACCGCACGCTGGCCGAGGTCGACCGGATGACCGGCACCGAGTTCGAGGACTTCGTGGCCGCGCTGTGCCGGCGGGACGGCTGCACGCAGGTGGAGAGGGTCGGCGGGGCCGGCGACAACGGCGCCGACATCAAGGGCGTCCTGCCCGACGGCCGGACCATGATCGTGCAGTGCAAGAGGTACGCGCCGGGCAACGCCATCCCCGCCCGCGAGATCCGCGACATGATGGGCTCCCTCCAGCACCACCGGGCCCAGGTCGCCGTGTTCGTCACCACCTCCCGCTTCACCCGCCCCGCCCAGAACCTGTGCACCGAACACGGCATCTGGGCCCTGCACCGCGACCTGCTCGGCCTCTGGAACAACGGTGCCAGCCTGCTCTCCTTCCCCCAGATCAACGGCGCCGGACAAGGCAACCGCCAGCACCAGGCACGCTGGAACCGCACCTACCAGAAGTAGACGACCCGGCCAAGCCGGCCACCCCACAGCCAGCGCCCCGCAACGCATCAGACCCTGTGCCGGACAACGGGCAGGGCGGCGGCGGGACGGACACGAGAAAAGGGGGCCCGCCACCGACCGGCGGCGGGCCCCCTCCGCAGGGCTCACTGCGGCTCTGCGGCGAGGTCCTGCTCCTCAAGCAGCAGAACAACCTCGATGCCGCTGGAGCCGCCCGGCCGTGGGTGTGGTGAGGCATGAACCGGACCCTGACCTCGCGACCGGCCTGCCCGGTCATCCAGTCGGCGAGGTAGTCGCGGTTGCGGAAGCGGACTCCGTGGCTGGTGATGACGCGGGTGCGGCCGTCGTCTTCGAGGGTGAAGGACCACAGGTCGGTGGGCGGGATGTCGGTGAGCGGTGTCGGGTCCTGCTGCCATGTCTGGAGCGGGGTGTGGCCGTTCAAGCCCTCGGGTGGTGTTCGGTGTTCCACCAGGTGACGTAGGCCAGGACTTCGGCGGTGAAGTCTTCGAAGGACAGGGCGGGGCGGTGGTGGCCCCGCACAGCACCAGCGAGGTCTGCGTGGCCGGGGCGTCGGCCAGCAGGCGCAGGTAGTCGAGCTCGGGGGCGGCGATGCGCTGGACATCATCGATCAACAGGACGCCCGGGCGCCTGAAGGCGTCGATGAGCGCACGGTCGGCCGCATCTGTACGGTTCGTCAGCGCGCCGGCCGGCAGGCCGAACGCGGTCAACAGCGCGGCACGCAGCTGCGGCAGGGCCGGCTTCACCGCCACCTGCGCCAGGCGGACCGGTAGGCGGCGCGGCAACAGGCCAAGAGCCCGGTGGACCGCGACCGTCTTGCCCTGCCCCGCATCTCCGTACACACAAACGATCCCCGCGCGGCGACCGCGTGCGCGAGCGCCTGCGTCACCTCGCCCAGCTGGCGCGTTGCGACCACGTGGGCGCCGGGAACGTACAACCGCACCCCCAGCGACACCGGTGAGGCAGAGCCATCGGATACGGCCACCGGAACGGGCACAGCCGGCACAACAGAGTCAGCGCGGGGGGGGCGGGCGGGGCCTGGCCGGCCTCATCGACCGTGCCCGGCAGTGCCAACTCCGCCAGCGCACGGTCATACACCGCCGGATCCACCCGGCCGGGCCGAACTCCCTGTAGAACACGGCCGGCCTGCCGTTCGCGCTGGACCGCCCGGTGAAGCGTCCCCAACGACGGCACCGGCCCCTCGGAGCTGTGCGCCACGCCTTCGTCGGCCTGGCCGGTCAGCTCCCGGTGCAGCGCCGCCACGTTCCCACCCAACTCAGAAAGCCGCGCCCACAACTCGTCCGTGACCACGAACCCACCACGACGCGGGACCGCCTCCACCCGGCCCGACTCCCGCGCCTCGGCCAGCCACCGCCACACCGTCCGCCGACACCCCAGCCGACTCGGCAGCGATCCGCGCGTGCACCGACGACAAGACCCCGGCCGCGTCCACCGCGAGCAGACGCCCCACCACCACCCGCCGCATCAAAGCCCGCTCCCCCGACCGAGACACCAACACACCCTTACCGGTCCCGGACGCTGCAACGGCCCCCAGGACAGGATCGGACGACACGGACAGAGGATCGGCGGTCATGGGGGCCAGCCCACACCCCCACCAAGGCAAAACGTGCACAGGAATAGGCATCCTCGCGCCAGCCAGCCATCACGTGTGATAAACGCGAGCCGCACACTGCGACAGCAGCTTGGTCACTTCATGGCAGCCATGGCCCACGACACCATCAGGCAGAAGACCAGACCAGCGATCCCTGTCCCCTGCCGGCCCGCTGACACCCAACCCGCTGACACCACCCCACCCACTCACAGTCAGGACCGCGGCCTGGGGCGCGACTCGGGGCGCAGCGGTGCCGCGGGGAGGCCCGGGGCCGGCGGGCCTGCGCGGCTGGTGTAACACGCCCCCCAGCGCTGCCGGGCAGGTCTCAGTCGTGGATCTCCCAGGCCTTCTGCGGTAGCCAATGGGGGAGGTCGTTGAGTGCCTCGCGGGGGAAGAACACCGGTCGGGTGAGGAGGCGGTCGCCTTCCCGTTGGACGTTGATCACCACGCCCAGGGACTCCGATCCGGGCGGGGATTTCCGTCCCAGGGAACTCTGGCGCTCGGCCTGGCGAGGGGTGACGCTACGGTACGCGCATGCATTCCATCGGTGCCGGCTTTCGCACACTCATGAACGCAATCATCAACGGCGATCCGCTCTGGCCTGCGGTGACGCTCTTCACGGTGTCCATCTTGATCGCGGTCGTCGTCGCCACAGTTCGCGGCTCCCGCAGGAGCGCGGCAGACCGCTGAGTGGCCCCGCCGCCCCTCAGACGTTGCGGCGGCAACGCAGGGCACGCACGGCAGACTCCATCAGGACGATGAGCGGCCGGGCCAAACACGATGGTGCGGGGCGGCCCGGACTGCGAGCGAGGACGGCCGCCAGGGCACAGCAGCGGGGCGCCAAGGCCACCAGCAGCGGGCCCGCCCGACCGATGCAGGACCGGCCCAAGCGGCGGCCAGCACGCGGCACCAGGACGGCGGTGCAGCGGGTCGGGCCGGACAGGGGCGCAGCCAGGCCACCGGGACGGCGGCCAGGACAGGCCCGGAGACGGCCAGGCAACCCAGGGGCCGGGACGGCCAGGACGACGGCCTGGACCAGGCCGCCAAGGCCTCCAGGGGCACGGCCTGGACCGCGGCCGAGCCGGGCACAGCGGGGACCGGCCTGACGGCCGACCAGGACGGCAGGCAGGGCGCAGCGAACTGCACCCGATGCGCCAGCAGTCATGTCCGCTGGCGTTCTTGCGATGCGCGCCAGCCCAACGCGCCAGCCCGAAAGCCGGGATTCGCCATGGGTGTCGTCCCCGAGATCGGCTCGATAATGGAGTCGCGAGCTCCTCCGCCCAGGCGGAGGCCACACGCGAAGCTGGCCGGGCCCCTGGTTGCAGCCAGGGGCCCGGCCTCGGGTGTGGGCAGTGGGGCGGGGCCGGCCGATCACATCCCGGCCGGGCCCGCCTCACGCAAGCCGCAGCCTTCCAACCGGTCCCTCCGCCCGTCCGCACGCGCTTCTACCGCACGAACTGCGCCACACACCCCGCGATCGCGCTCACCGCGCCGAGCACAGCAATCAACACCTGCGCCCGCATGCCAGGATCCACCCGCTTGTCCCGGGCCGGACCCCTCGCCCGCTTCCTCATGTCCACCTCCCCTCAGAGAAGACGCCAACACACCGGCACGCCCCGGACACACCGCAACGCGCCACCCCCACCCCACACCCCATCGCCACTGGTACGCCATGTGGCGGACCCTGGCGACCGATGGCGAATAGTCGCGTGGCACCTGACAGTGCACCTACTGTTGAACCAGCCAAGAAACCTGGGGGCTTCACACCTCACCCGGGCAAGCACCAGACCTGCGGCCTGCTCATCGTCTTGGACAGCCTTCGCCGGCCCCACTTTGACGGTTCCGTCTGGCCCCACCTGCGAACACTCGGCGGGATGACCACCTCGCCCGCGACGGGCCCGTTCCTGCTGACCGTGGCGTGGGCCAGCCCGGGCGGGTCGCCTTCGAACGTTTGGTGGCGCCAACTCTCACCGTTCCGGTGAGGCCACTGAACTCAGTCGGAGACATGCTCGTCCATGACCGGCTGGTCAAAAGGGGCAGAGCGGCCCGGCTGGTCACCGAGCAAGGTGTGGCCGTGGAAGCTGGCAGCCGGAACTGGACCGAGCAGAGGAACAACTCCTGTCCGCCGATGGGCTGGCCACCGTGTCCACGAGGCAGTCCGGCCGGGCCGTCTCCATCAAGCCTCGGTCCCGAACGACACCGGCCTTCCCGGCACACAGCGGGCCCACCGACGACGTCGGCACCAGAGGCCAGGCCAAGGCGCAGCACCCCCGAGCCAGCCCCAAGCAATCCCCCTGGCACCGCCATGGCCCTGACGGCCACAATCCTCGCCGAATTCACGGAAGTGGACCTGCGGATTCGGTCCACCCGGTCAGCCACCAGCCCGGCGCAGCAGGGAAGTCGATCCCGCCGCCGATGGTGGCTGTCGCGTGGGGTGTTGTCGCGCCCCGACCTCGCACGGGGGTAAGCGCCCATCCGGGGCAGGTCACAGGGCGCGACAGCACCCACGCGGCAGGGGGACGCGACAGCACCCGCGACAGCACCACGGTGGCCGGCACTCAGGCAGCCGCGGTCCTTCACTGGGTAGAGCTTGGCGTGCCGCACCCGGGCCTCCCACAACGGATCGTCCGGGCGGAGACCAGGGCGGCGACCTGTTCGCGCCTGGTCGGGTCAGTACCCCACGCGCACCCCGAAGGCGCCGCTGCCCCAGTACACGGACGGCACCTCGGCCCCGCTCGGCCAGTCGCTCTGCAGATGGCGGCGGCCGTGTCCGAGGGCCCCGACCCGGTCCAGGCTCAACCGCCCCGCTGTCAGGTCGTCCGCCTCGGCGTCCGTGATCGGCAGCACGGTCCGGTACTGCGCGTCCTGTCCGGCGACCCAGTCGACGTACTCGGTGAAGACGCTCACAAAGGCCTGCGAACAGAGGCCGCAGCGCTGGACAGAGACGATGAAATGCGAGTCGTCCTGAATCATCCTCTCGACCCGGACCCCGTTAGGGCTCTCGTGGTGCGCCCCCGCCACCACAGCGTCCTCGGCGCAGCAACCCGCGCACCCGAAACCCTCACGGTCACTTCCATACTGCGAACCCACGAATCCCCCACGCTTGAGCCATCCCTGACTTTCCGCCACCATAGCAACCCACGGGTGAGTCCCGTCCGTTGAATGGATGAGCATGCGCCACCCAACCCGCGGCCGCGCCCCCGGACCATGAACACGCGCAGCTGTCACGCCCGGGCCACACACAGGATTGCGCCTATCCGCGCAGGTCACAGCACGCGACAGGGGGTCGCGACAGCACCCGCGACAGCCGCGCGGCCGCCGAACTCACGCTGCGCGGCCCTTCACCGGGTAGAGCTTGGCGTGCCGCACCCTGGCCTCCCACAACGGATCGTCCGGGACAGAGACCAGGGCGGCCACCTGCTCGCGCTTGGTCGGGGCGGGCAGCACCAGCGGGCCCAGCCGCTTCTTCGCGCGGGTGCTCTCGCAGTCGGGGCACTCCAGCCGGTTGGGGCCGGCCTTCTCGACGAGCTCGAACGTGCGAGCCCTCCTCCCCGCCGATGGAGCCCCGGCACGCCCAGCCCAGGGCGACCGGCGGGTACCCCCTTGCCGGTGTGGCCGGGCCAGGTTCGGCGCCGCCAATGCACCGTGCGGTCGGCCGGCTCCTGGTCGGCGAGGGCCGGATCGTTGTCGCGGGCCTTGGCGCGGAACAGCTCTCGGTAGGCGGTGAACTTCGCCGCGACCCGCTCCACCACCATGGTCGAGCGGCCAACCCCGACCATCAGGACCGGCACCCCGATCTCCGGGGCCTGCCACACCGTGTCCGGCCGCACCTTCCGCCGGCCACCCGGCAGGACGAACTCCGCCTCGGTCCCCAGTTTGAGGGCTGCGCCTGCGGCGGGCCTCTCCTGCCCGAGGTCTACCACCGCTACGGCGAAGGCCCAGGCGGCGCCGTCATCCCGGACGGCCTGCTGCACTACGCGACCGGCGGGCCCGGCCGGACGCTCAACCGGGCGTTCGTCGAGGTCGACCGCGGCACCATGGCCAGCGAGAAGCTCGCCGCCAAGCTCATCGGCTACGCCCGCTTCCGCGACCACCACCCCGTCCCCGCCCATCTGCGGCGCACCGTCCGCGGGGAGAGCGTCCTGCCGGCCTGGCAGCAGCACTACATCGTCTTCCCGCGGCTGCTGTTCGTCCTCGCCGACACCGGCGAACGCGCCGCCCGGCAGCGGATCCGCGACCTTCAGAGCATCTCGGACAGCCCCCTCTGTCTGTCCCTCTGCCCCGCTTGCCGGTGGTGGGTGGCTGTGGTTCTGGGTGACGGTGCGGACGGCGGGGCTCTGCCCTGCCGGGAGTTGTGGCGCGGCGGCGTCGAGCTCGACGTTGACGGTGAGCGCCTGGCCGGCGAGGTCACGGCACTTCTGCAGGATCTCGACCGGGGCGGCGGTGAAGGGCTCGGTGACGGGCAGGCGGAACAGCCGGTGCGGCCAGGGTGGGTGGTCACGGCCAGGCGCGTAGGGGCCCAGGGCCCAGGGCGCGTGGGGCTGGGGACCGCGTCACGCCGCGCTGCGCCGTACCGGGTGCACCGTGCCGCGGTTGCCGCACATGACCCACCGGCCGGGCACTGCACTGCCAGTGCCGGCTCCTGGCCACTCGCCTCCGACTCCACCCCCTCCGGTTACCTAGGGTTATGACATGACCACGGATCAACCATGGCGGGCGTGGTCGTCGGTGGGGCGCGCTAGGTTCGTGATCATCAGCCGGACCGGGTGGAGGGCGTCGTGACCGACGGTACAAGTGAGACGATCAGCTGGGACGAGGTGCGCGCGCTCGTAGCCGCCCGGATCCCGCAAGGGGTGATCGACCGGCTCCGCCCGGTGCCCGCCGCCGAGCTGGGCCATCTGCGCGCCCCGTTGCGCAAGCTCCGCACCCAGCTGGTGCGCGAGCTCTCCTCGGGTGACACCCACCAGTCCCGTGCCGCGTACGACCAGCTCGGCGCCCTGCAGTTCGCCGGGATCTTCTGCGCCGCGACCCCGGCCGAGGCCCTGGACTGGCTGACCGCCCGGCGCCTGCTCGACATCACCTGGCCGCGTCCCGACGGCGGCTCCACCAGCCCCGACCATCACGTCCTCCTGCTGGCCCTGCTCCCACCGCACCGTGACGCGGTGTTCCAGCGCGAACTCGCGGTGCGGCTCGTCGAATGGCTTCCGGCACGTGGCGACTGGCCCCGCTGGCTCATCGCCCACGGCCTCGCCCTGTGGTCCGGTGCCGAACTCCCCGCTACCGACGGCTACATGATCGGCTGGCTGCGCCAGGGCGGCCTGATAGGCCACCACCACCAGGAGATCGGCGAGTGGTTCGCCGACCAGGGCCTGCGCGAACCGGTGCCGCGCCACAACTCGCTGCTCTCCTGGCTGCGTGCGCAGCCCCGGCTCGCCGAGTTCGTCCGCAGGCTCTTCGAAGTCCCGGACGTCGGAGCGTGGTTCGCCGTCGGATCGCACAACGAGTGGCCCGAGGCACTCACCGCCCTGGCGGGCGAGGGCCTGCTCGACCGTGCCGTACTGATCGACCTCTGTATGGGCCGGCTACTGCGCGGCGACCGGCCCGGCAACCTGCGCGGATTCCTCCGGCTCTACGCGGAGCTGGACCTCGACGCCGAGGAGATCCTCGCCCGGGCCCGCGACCACGTCCGGCTGGCCGCCGACGGCGAGCCGGGTGCGGCCAAGGCCTCCCGGGCGGCGCTGTGCTCCGTGGACGCACGGCTGCCGACCGACCTGTTCGCCGAACTCACGGCCGCGGTACTGGCCCGCCCGGAGAAGACCCTCGCCACCGCCCAGCTGAGCCGGGTCGACGCCGCGCTACGCCGCGACCCGGCCGGATCCGACGCTCTGCTGCCCGCCGTCGTGACGGCCTTCACCCACCCGGTGCCCGCGGTCCAGGAACGTGCCCTGCGTCTCGCCGCCCGCTACCTGCCCGACACCGCCCCCGCCACGGCCGAGGCCGTGCGTGCCGCCGCCACCGCCCTCGGCCCCGCTCTTCAGCGTGATGCCCACACCCTGCTGGCCATTCTGACCCCGACCGAAGGGCGGCAGGTGGACGCACCGGTCGCGGTGGCACACGCGGGGCGCATCGCGATGCCGGCCCCACCCGCCGGACCGCTCGACGCCGCCGAGCGGCTGGGTGCCGTGATGGCCGCACGCGTGCCCGACCCCGGTGAGTTCGAGACGGTGTTCGCCGCCCTCGTTGCAGAGCACCACCGTGACGCGGCCGCCCTCCAGAGCGCGCTGGCCCCGCTCGCCTCACGGCGAAGCGAGGACCCGAACCCGTTCCGGGACACCCGCAGCGCCAGCGGAGCGCTCGGATGCCTGCTCGATGCCCTGGCCGGCCGACCGCACGAGTCCGACCGCCATACGGAAAGGTTGCTCGGCCTGCCCGCCCACATGGGCACTCCGGCCGTGATCCCCGCGCTGCGCGTGCACGAGGCGGCGTTCCGGATCACCGCCACGCCGGTGCCGTTCCTGCTCGCCACGCCCACAGCCGGCGACGGCACGATCGATGAGGCCGTGCTTGTCGGGCGGCTCACGGCGTACCGGACCGCCGGTGCCCGTCCCTGGCCCGCGGACCTGGCTCAGGCGCTGCTCCGGGTGGCCCCGCACGCGCTGGGGGCGGTCCGTGCCGCTGCCGCCGGACTCGGCTACGACCTGCCTGTCGACACGGCACCGCCCGCACCCCGCCGGTTTCACACCCAGTCCCTGGCCATGCCCGAGCGGGCCGTTGCCAGCGGCTGGACCCCGCCCACGATCCCGCGCATCGTACCGATCCCCGTCACCGCCGCGCCGGTGGCCGAAGGCATCACGGGCCTCCTCCACGCCCTCCCGGACCCCGCCGACACCGGCCGGTTCGCGGACGTGCCGTCGACACCGCTCGCCGAGCTCGTCCAACTGGCCTGGCTGGCGCCCTGGCACCCCGAGACCGTCGCCGCGCACGGCATCCCCTCTGCGGTGTTCCGGGCGGACACGACCGGTCCCCGGGGGGCCAGCCCCCTGCTGCCCCGACTCGCGGAGGTCCCGGGCGAGTTCGGACCGGTGAGCCACCTTCTGCTCGCCTACGGGCTGAGCGCCACCCGTGCGGAGAATCGCACCGCGGCGCTGGACTTCCTGTTGACGGCGACCGCTCGCGGCCGGCTCCGGCCGGATGTGCTCGGCGAATGGCTCGCGGCCCTCTGGCGTCTGTCCGTGGCGAAACCGAACCGGGTGCTGAGCGTCCTGGCCGATGCCGCACGCAGCGGTGCGGGCCTGACCGTATGGGCGACGCTCACGGTCGTGATCACCGAGTTCGCCGCCGAGCCCGGGCGGCGCGGACTGGCTGACGCCCTCGCACTGGCCTCCGAGTGCGCGGCAGCCGACGGCATCCGCACCACACTCCCGGCCCTCGACTCCTTGGCCGAACCCGCCGCACCTCACCGCGTCCGAGTGGAATCAGCCCGTCTGGCCAGGATCCTCACGACGTGACCACATCGAAGGTCCCCACGGTGGTGGACCCGGAGAGCCACCGCCAGGGTGCGGTACCGCCTGCCCGGCGGCCTGGTCGAGAACGGTGAGGGCCCCTGCGCACCGGCCTCCCGGCCGCACGCGCTCGTCCTCGAACTCGACGACGGCCGGATCCTCCTCGGCTCCCCCGGCTCGCCCCTGTCCAAGCCCGCGAGGTCGCCGAGGCCGTCCGCCCGTTCCTCGGCTCCCCCGGCCGCGACCCCGACCACCCTCTCACCACCCCTACCCCCTGCACGTCGAACTCACCCTCACCGACCGGCCACCCACCGCCACCTTCATCCGCCTCCGCGGCGACTGACGCCCTCGACGCCCCGTCCCTGCGGATCGGGCCCTCGGACATCACTGGGTGCCACGCCGTACGCGGTGCGGAAGGCACGGCTGAAGTCCGCGTGCGCGCGGAATCCCCAGCGGGCGGCGACATCCCCGATCGTGCAGTGGCGCAGCCGCGGGTCGACGAGGTCGACACGGGAGCGCTCAAGACGGCGACGGCGGATCGTGGCGGCGACCGTCTCGGGCCGCCTCCGGAACAGTTGGTGCAGGGTGCGCAGCGAGATGTGGTGGTGCGCGGCGATGACGGCCGGGCACAGCTCCGGGTCTCCCAGGTTGTGCTCGATGAAGGTGTCGACGCGCGCGAGCAGCACCTGCTCCCGGGTCTCCACGGGCAGCGCGTCGCGTGCGTCGAGCAGGCCCGCGAAGTAGGCGGCGGCCAGATCGATGCCGATGGCGCCCGTCCGGCGGAGCTCTGCCGGGCCGCCGTGGCCGGCGCTCTCCAGGAAGCCGGACAGGAAGTGCCCGAGCAGCACCCCGGCGGGCGATCGGACGGTGAGGGAACGGCCCAGCAGACGCTCCATCCGGTCGGCCTTCAGCGGCACGGCGGTCCGGGGCAGTTGCATCAGCGTGACCCGGTGCCCGCGGTCGTCCCGGGTGAAGAAGTCGGCCGCCAGCGGGCGGGAGGTGTCGAACACGGCCAGGCTGCCGGTCGTGAGGCTGGCGACGTTGCGGGACTGCTCCAGCTGGATCGGGCTGCCCTGCACCAGGAACAGGTGGTACTGCTCCGGGTCGAAACGCCGGATCTGGGCCGGTCCGCGACGGGCCGACATCGGGGAGAACGCGAACTCCGCCACCCGGGCGCCGGGCAGGTCGACCGCCCTCGCACTCCCGCGGAAGCCGCCCTCGTGGTCGCTGGTGAGCGCCACGGGCATGACGTCGGTCTCCATCAGGCAGCTCCACCACTCCAGCCGGTCCGGTGGAACCACCCCGTCGGTGGAGACCGACACCAGCGCCTCGGGTGCCGACCCGCACGCCCCTGCTTCAGTTGACGTGAACACAGAGGGATGGTCCGGGTCGCAGCCGGGCCGCGTCCAGGCGGTTGTCGGCCATGACGGACGCCGACTGCGCCCGGCGCCAAGGAAGTTCGCACGCAGCGCCAACGACCCGGGCGCCGGTGCGCGGCAACGATGTGACCAGCACACGACACGATCCTTCGATTCCCAGAGGTGACACCGTGACAGAGCACCGAACCCCCGGCTCCGGCTCGCCCGCGAGGATTCTCGCCGCGCTGGTCATGACCCTCCTCGCGCTGGTGGGCACCGCGAGTGCGGCCGGCGCCGCCACCACCCCGGACTTCTCGGCCCAGGCCCACGGCCTCGGCCTGACCGGCGCCCAGGCGAAGAGCCTCCAGGAGCGCGTCGACGCCTACCTGGCCACCACCGGCGGCACCCAGGTCTCGGCCAACAAGATCGCTCTGAACGGCGGGGAGCTGCTGCTCGCCCTCCCCGGGGAGCAGAAGGCCCGCAGCGTCACAGCGGCGGGTGACGCGACGAGCCTGGCCGCCTCCTGCCCGTACACGTACGTGTGCGCCTACAGCGGCCGCAACTACACCGGTGACGTCCTGACGCTCTTCACGTGCAACTTCCCGGTGTCCATTCCCTGGTACGGGACCGGCTCGTGGATCAACAACCAACGGGCCGCCCTGCACGCCAAGTTCTACGACCGGAACGGCAACCTCGGCTGGACGTCGCCCGGCGGCTACAGCTCGGACCCCGCCGCCCCCTGGGGCTGGGTCGGGTGGCTCAGCCCCTGCTAGGAGCCGCCTGATCAACCGCTGGTCGCGGCCCGAGGACTCGGGCCGCGACCGTGATCGATGACGCCTGCGCCCCGCGGGCACCACCGGCCGCCCCACGTCTCGACCGACAGGTCGGCGACCGCTTCCTGGCGGTTCGCCGGCGCGACCGGTCCGGCGCCGGTGACGACCAGGGCGACGGGCGGGTAGCCGGCGCGCTCGCCGGTCTCCTCCAGGCGGCTTCCGGTGCTCACGAGCACGGGGTTGGCTGCGGCGACGATGCGGCGCTGCGCTGACCACCACCAGGTCCCACCCGGGCAGGCCGGACTCGCGGTGGGCCTGGACGATCCGCTCCGGCGAGGCGTACGTGGCGTAGACGGTGACCGGCTCGCCCGACCTGGCGGTGGCGACCAGGTCGGCGATCCGCGCGGCCTGCGTCGACACCTGGGCACGCGCGCAGCCGCCGGCGTCAGCGCTCTCCAGCGCCTCCTCCCGCGAACACTCCGCCACCGCAAGTCCCCGGCGCCCGCCCCGCAGCGACTACGCCTCCGCGGTCTGCTCCAGCAGCTCGACCCCCACCGGTCGGCGAGGCTGGCTGACGATCAGCGACCCCCGACCAGAGAACCCGGGCCCCGACGAGACGTTCGCGTCGATCGCGCCGCCGGAGCTGGACGAGGGCTGGGCCGGTAGCGGGCCGGGATCCGCCGGAGGGTTGGTCAGCTCTCGGCGAGCCAGCGCCTGACGACGCCACCGAACCAAGCTGCGTCGTCCAGCCAGGGGTGGTGCCCCGCCCCGGGCTGCACGACGAGTTGCACCCAGCCGTCCGTGAACAGCTCGCTGAGCTGCGTCGCGAGCACCGGGCTGGGACTGAAGTCCAGCTCCCCAACCAGAATCAGGACCGGGATCTCGAGCCCCGCGATCGCGGCCTTCGTCGCGTCGGGGTCGAACGCGCCCTCGGCATAGTGCGCCGCACGGGCGTCACCGTTGAGCTGCGTGGCGCGCGTGGCATGGTGCTCCTGCGCGACCTCGTCCCACCGGCCGTACCAGAACGGGCCCGCCAGGGCGGCATCCTCGTCGGACCCCTCATCGGTCCAGTCCCTGCGGAACGGGCCGATCGCCTCGTCGTACCAGGGCTCGTCCTTCCGCAGCGAGGTCGCGGCCTCGCGGCTGCCCTCGTCGATCCTGATCCCGACGGCCCGCATCCCCGGCGTGATCAGCGCGAGGCGCGCGACGCGGTCGGGGTGGCGCTGCATGTAGAGGACTCCAAGGTTCGCCCCGGCCGAATGGGTGAACAGGTCGACCTTCTCCAGCCCGAGGTGCTCGCGCAGGGCCTCGACGTCCGCGACGACACGGTCGCAGCGGTAGCTCCCGACCTCGGCGGGCTCGGGGGAGTCGCCGGTGCCGCGGTGGTCGAGCAGGACCAGCTGCCGGTGGGCGGACAGCCCGCCGAAGTCGCCGAGGTACTCCGAGGCGCGCATCGCACCGCCGGGCAGGCAGATCAGCGGCTCGCCCTCGCCGATGACGTGGTAGGCCAGTTCGGTACCGTCGTAGGAGGAGAAGGTTGGCATGCTACGAGCATTCCACCCGGTTGTTGATCTTCGCAAGGCGCTCGGGGCGGCGGTTCCTCCTGTTCGACGTGCGTGCAGGCAGAAGCGGTGCTGGTGTCAGGTCTCCGACTCCCCCTGGTACACCGTCATGCTCCGCCGAACGCTCAGGAGCCGGGGTGGCCCAGCGTCAACAGCTGGCGGTCCTTAGCGAGATCGGACCGTTCGGCCGGGGTGCAGGTGAGGACGCCGTTGCCGAAGGCGAGGGCCTCGAACTGCCCGGCGCTTGGTGCGCCGGCGTTCCGCGGGACAGGCCGGGCACTCCACGCGGTCGGCCTCGGCCGGCTCGGACAGCTCGTCGTCGGTCAGTCAAGATCATTTGCCGCAGGACACTGGCAGCCCGTGTCAGCGGAGGTGGCGGTAGGTGGCGGCCTTCTGCGGCAAGGGTGCGATGGTGACCCGCTTGCCGGTGCCGGGAGCGTGGATGACTTTGCCGTCGCCGATGTACAGCTGGACGTGGCCGCCGCCGTTGGTGATCACCAGGTCTCCGGGAACGAGGTCGGCACGGGTGGTCTTCTTCCCGACGTGGGCCATGTCCCAGGTGGTGCGGGGCAGGGTGACCCCGGCCTTCTGCCAGGCCCGCATGACCAGCCCCGAGCAGTCGAACGACTGCGGTCCGGCGCCGCCCCACCGGTAGGGCTTGCCGATCTGTGCACGGGCGTAGGCCACGGCCGCCGTGGCTCCCCGCTCGCGGGGGCCGTCCTTGGTGGAGTGGTCGCCCTTCTGAGGAGCCGGCTCGCTGCCGCGGCGGGTACTCGGCTTCTCGTCCGCGGGAAGCTCCCGGACATCCAGCGCTCCGGGGCCCGACGGGCCGGGCACCGCCCGCGGACCGCTCGGCGAGGAGGAGCCGGGGCTCCAGGATCCGTCGGCCGGCCCACCCTGGCCGGCCTCGGACCGGGCGATGGCCTGGCCGTCACCGTAGGCGGCCCCGACCACGGAAGGACCCGACGCGGGCGAGGGGTTCGAGCCGCTCGGTTCGAGGGGCGAAGCGGCGGGCGCGGGCATGCGCAGTGTGGCGCCGGCAAGGATCAGGGTCGAGTCGCCGAGCCCGTTGAGCTCCTGCAGGGCCTTCACCGTGGTGTGGTGGCGCCGGGCCAGGTCCCACAGGGTGTCGCCCCATGTCAGCGTCACCTCCCTGGTCGTCTCCGCATCGGGACCGGGCTGTGGCGAGGGGGCGCTGCCGCTCGGGACCGGCTCGCCCGGAGCGACAGGCGTCCCGGGCGGAGACTGGGCTTCCTCGTCCCCGTCCGGGGCGGCTGCGGCCGACGGGTTGTCGAACGAGGCGGGTGCCGTCACTGCTGCGGCCGGGGTGTCGGGCGGTGTTGCCCGCAGGACGCCCGCCCCGATGAGGGCCGCGCACACCAGCGCTGCGACCAGCGCCGCCGTCCTACGCTGCCTCCGTCCCCGCTGCCGGCCCTTCCGGGCTGCCCCGGCAGCAGGCGCCCCGGCGACGGGGTGCTGCGGGGTCGGGTGGTCCGTGGCTGTCGGCTCCGTATCCCCGGCGGGCCGGGCCTGGCCGGCCGGTCCCTCGGCCGGGCGCGGGGCCGGTGCCACGACGCGTCCGATCCGCATGCTCCGCTCGGGGCGCGGAAACTGGCCGGCCGTCATCCCCGCGGTCACGGACCCGCGCGGGACGACCGGCCCTCCGGCTCCTGCGGCGCCAGCCCGACCCGGTCGCTTGTCGGGGTGCGGCAGCAGCCGTGTGTCCTGTGCCATCTCGACCTCCTTGTCGGCCGCGCTCACGGCCGTCGCGGGAAGCTTTTCGAGCCTCGGGTATGTCCGGCGAGGGTTCGGGCGTCCGGGACTGTCCGGGCCCGTCCATGCAGGTCGGACGAGGTGCAACGGGCCGGCCGCTGCTGTCCCGCGACGGGGTGCAGCGGCACCGGCGGTGGCCGGGACTGTCCCGGACGCGTCCACTCCTTGCCCTGCCCGCAGCCGCGGCGGAAGGCTCACGACGACCAGACGAACGAGCGAGGAAGAGGGGACCGGCATGGGACGCGGAGCGTGGCTGGGCGCCGGAAGCGGCAGGCACCGCAAGGACTCCGGTGCGCGGCACCGGGTCAGCCGGTGGCTTGGGGCCGGGATGCTGCTGGGCGCCGGCGCGCTGGCCGTTCCCGTCCTCGCTTCCACCGCCCCCACTGCTCCGGCCGCTTACGCCGCCGCCGAGGGCCCCGCCCCCACCCGTTCCCACCCGAGCCCGGCCGGCCCCACCCACCGCCCCGCCCCGAGCCCCTCGGCCACCCCGCCCGACTGCACCTGCCCCCGGCACCAGCCCACCCCGCCCGCCGACGACCGGCCTTCCTCCGGGGAGACGACCGCCCCGCCGATCCCGCCCGCCGATCCCCGCGACAGCCCGGAACCCGACGGCTCCCCCACCCCGGAGCCCGGCCAGGACCCGACGCCGGCCCCCGACGACCCGCAGGCCGAGAACGGCGACGGCGCCGACGGCAGCCGCGCCGGCTCCGAGGACCAGGACGGCAGCGACGCCCCTACTGACAGCAACGGATCCGACGAGACCAGCAGCCACAACGACGACGGATCCTCCGCCCCCGGCGACGGGCAGGAGGACACCACCGGGGGCGGCGACAACAGCGGCGAGGACCGACCGTCCGGCAACGGCTGCACCTGCCCCGGAGAAGCCCCCCGCGAGACGGACGGCCACGCCAAGGACAAGCCCCAGGACCAGAAGCCCGGCAACGCCGAGCCGAAGAGCGGGGGGACGGAGGGCAGGAACAGCCAGGGGAACAAGACCCAGGACAAGAAGCCGCAGAAGGCCGGGCCCAAGGACAAGGGCGGTGACAAGAACCGCAAGGACAAGTCGAAGAGCAAGAAGGGCCATCCGAAGACCAACGAGAAGAACACGGGCCGGCCGAAGGACGGGCACCAGGAGAAGAAGGAGAAGTCCCGGCCTCCCGTCCAGGAGCAGTGCCCCGCTCAGGACGACAATCTGCCGGGCCAGGTCGAACCCGCCGACCCCGCCACTGTGACCAAACCCTTCGTCATCTGACCCGCCACCGCACACCAGTCAGGTCCGCCCGACCCGGGCGGACCTTCGGCATATCAACAGAGCACCTGGCCGGGTGCGCCTGTAGCCGACGGCGTGTTTGGCCCCACTGGAATCCGCCCGAGTTCGGGTGGCCCCGCTTCTGGCTATGCGGGTGACCGCTCACGCGGTGTCGGGAGGAACGGTTTGGGGTGGCCTTGCCCCGCCCCTCCCTCAGACTGCCAGCCGCGTGGGCAAGGCGTCTGCCCGCCCGTAGGTGAGTACCTGCGCGAGGACCTCCCGGAACCGGGCAACGTCTTCGGCCGGAGCCTCGATGACGGCCTCGATATCGCCGTCGTCCAGCCGAAGGCCCTCCAACGCCGAGGGATCCAGCGAAACGTGGAGGACGTTGCCTTCCAGGACGGCTTCGCGCACACATCCGTAGGCAGTCCCCTGGCCGGCTGTGACCAGGCAGTGCGTGTCCATTCCCAGCGCGACCTCCTGGTCGTCGGGTTCTTCCTCGCCCGCCATGAACACCAGGATGAAGCCGCTGCCGTCCTCGCCCTCCGCAAGGCCCGCCTCGGTGAAGTAGCCGTCAGGGTCGGTTTCCGTGCTGGCGGCGCGAGCGGTGAATCGGTACGTCATGACGAGGTTGTATCAACGCAGTCAGACAGGGCGTCCGGGAGGGGCCTCGACGTCGTCGCGGCCGAGGTCGGACACACTCAACCGCTCCTCAGCCGGGACCGGACGAGACCGTCACGGCAGGGCGCAAGAGACCGTCCCAGACAGCGGTCGCGTGCACCGCCCGGTCCGGCTGCCACGCGCGGCTCCACTGCGGCTCGCACCACCCGTGACCTGGTCAGACAGTGCCGGACAGTCCCAGACACCGCAAACCCTTCCTCCCGACCCGCCCCAGCCGCAAGCTGTGACCACTCCGCTTCGGCACCGGCCGGCGGCACCGTGTCGAGGTGCACCCGCCCCGGAAGCCGCCGACGGGCCCGGCCCCGTTCCACGCGCCACGGCCACGGCCACCACCGGGACAGCCCGCGGATCCATCCCGCACGACACCAGAAGGACCTCCATGACCGCCTTACGAGCACGCCTCGCTCGTCCCCTGATCGCCGGCGCAGCCGCCGCGAGCCTCCTCGCCGGGGGCCTCGCGCTGACCGGCGCGGCCCCGGACGGCACGGCTGCCACCGGCCCGTCCGTCACCGCCGCCTCCGGCACGGGCGACGCCCCCGGCGACAGCGGGGAGCCCGTCACCGCCGTCGCCGCGCAGAACCGCGCCACTGTCTACCCGGGCCGGATCATGACGTGGAACCTCTACGCACCCGGCAGCGCCGAACCCGAGGACTACGCGAAGGAGATCGCCGCGTACCGCCCCCAGGTGCTGGGAGTGCAGGAGGGCTGCCGCGGCGCGGTGCAGAAGACCGTGGAGATCCTCAAGGCCAAGTACAACCTGAACTACAACGTCGCCTACGGCACCGCCCTCAACGACCGGGTCAACTGCGGGTTCTGGGGCGGCAATGCCTATGGCCAGGCGATCCTGTCCGCCGCCCCCATCACCGACCGGGGCAACCAGCTCTACCCCGACGGCGGGTCGGAGAACCGCGCCTACATGTGGGTCACCACCGTCCTCGACGGCAAGCCGGTCCGCGTCTACGACACCCACCTCGCCGAGGCCGACCAGAGCAACGTGCGAGCCAAGCAGGTCGAGCACCTGATGAAGGCCATCGGCACCCAGCAGCGCGTCATCGTCCTCGGCGACCTCAACAGCCGCCCGCAGGGACCCGAACTGGCAGCGCTGTGGAACGCCGGCCTGCGCGACGCTGACCCGGCCTGCGGCAAGGCCCCGCAGGCCGGCTGTCACCCGACCGCCGACGCCGCCCGCCCGTCCCGCAAGAAGTTCGACTACATCCTCCTGCGCGGGATCAACCCGCCCGGCGTCACCGTCCGCGACTCCGTGCACTCCGACCACGACATCGTCTACGCCACGCTCGACCTGTAGGCCGCCCCGGGACCAGGTGCCGCCGCCCACCTGTCCCTTCGAGGAGCGGCAACCCGCCGAGCCGCATTCCGCGCGCGGTCCTCGGCCTCCCGGCCACACCGCTCGGCATCGATGCGGCCCAAAACCTCCCGGGGCGACCACAGCCCGGCACGGGCCACCCTGCCCGCAGCCGGCGGCCACCGGCCGACGTGCCCCGCCCGCACGACCTACACCACACAAGGAGATCCATGAAGTTCCGCACAGCCCTGCTGAGTTTCGCGCTCACGGCCACGCTGCTCACCGGCACCGCCGTCACCGCCGTCTCGTCCGGCGGCGGTCGCCCCGCCGCCGCGGCTCCCGAGGAGGCCGAACCCACGACCCGCCCCATCGACCCGCAGCTCTTCACCGACACCGGCGACGGCGGACGGAACACCGACGCCACCGTCAGGCAGGCGACGGACAAGAAGACCAACCACCTCCCCTGCATCGCCAAGCGCGAGGTCCGCAACGTGCGATACAAGGGCACGCGCACCGAATGGCCGAGCGCCGCCGAATGGCGCGTCTCCGGGTGGGGGCCCCACCAGACACTGCGCCTGGACCGCAAGGTCTCGGTCGCCAACAAGATCGGATCGACATTCGGCCTCTCGGCCGAAGTCGTCAGCTCAAGCGTCGGCTTCGACGTCACCCGCACCCAGGAGGTCGGCATCTCCGTCAGCGCCGAACTGACGCAGAAGGCCCACTACCAGCTGCAGGCCGGCGCCGTCTTCAAGGTGTACTCCTACGACGTCTACTACACCCCCGGCGAGTGGCTGGTCTCCGGTATGTGGGGTTCCTGCACCCCGAAGGACAACGCCAAGCCCTACCGCGTCGGTAGCAGCACCGCCGGCAAGTTCTGGACCTTCGACCACAAGACGGTCAAGGTCTGATCCGTATCGCACAGGTCGGTCCGTGTCTCCCGGGGACACGGACCGACCCGCACCGCCTGTAGGCCCATGCCAGGACACCCGCTTGGCCGTGGGCGGGTGCAGCGGTTTGGCCGCGCCTGCGGCCATCGCTTCGGCGACGGGGTCCGTGTCGGCCGGCGTCCTCCGGGTGTGCGGGTCCTCCTGGTCGAGGAGCTGGACCCGGGGCCGTGGCCGGCCCCCGCCCAGGGTCGCTCTCACCCGTGGTGCACACCGTCGTTGCAACCCGGCGCGCTGTCCCAGCACGGATCCTCGGACGCGGGGCCGGACGGAGACGCCCCGCCGGTGGAGAACTGGGTGGGCCAGCCGCCCGACGTGGAGGGCGGCGACGTTGCCGGCGCTGTCGCGGTCGGCAGGGGCGGTGGCGCCACCTCCGGCGGCGACGTCCGTACTGGCATGGGCTGAGGAGCCGGCGGAACGGCCGGTACGGACCTGCCCGTCGACCCGCCACCAGGCCCCGGACCGCTGGCGGTGCCCGCAGTGCTTGCGCTCCGACGCGCCGAGGGAGTCGTGGTCGCCACAGGCACAGCAGCCCCGTCATTCCCCGTCGGGGTCGCCGATACCGGCCCCGGCGCAGAGCCGACACCCTCCCCCACCGACACCGACGGACTCGTCGCGATCGCGGGGCCGGTCACCGTGGGAGCCGTGGACGGCTCCGCGGCCCCGTGTCCGCCCCCGTCCGTCCGACCCTCGATGCCGAGAACGACAGCAGTCACCACCACGACCGCCACCGCGAGCGTGACCGCCGCCACCGTGCGCCGCACCGGCGCAGCCGTCCGTAACGTCACACGCGACACGCCGCGCCCCGGACCGGAGGCCGCCGCCCCGAGCGGTTCGACCGAAGCGGGCCGCTGCGTATCCTCGCCCGCGCGAGCCGGCGGCGCTTCCTGGCCGCCCGTGCTCCCGGCCGGTCCCGGCCCGGTAGCGGTACTCGCTGTCGCCTCCCCGCTCACTCCAGACTGGGCGGAGGGCCGGGACGGCGTCACAGCGGCCGTCGCTACGCGGCCCGCCGAAGCCGGCTCCACCACCTGCGTTGGCTCCAATACCTCCGGCAACTCCAGCGACTCCGACGGCACGGGTCCGGGTGTCCGCGCCGACCGGACGGCAACGGCCTTACGGGCCGTGACCCAGGCCACGACATCGTCCGCATCACCCCCGCAGGCTTTGACGAACGCGGCCACAAGCTCCTCGCGCGGAAGATCGGCGCGGCCCAGGGCCCCCGCCAGCGTGGCACGGGGAAGCGCCTCGCCGGCCTGCTCGGCCCGCCGTTCAAGCTGCCGAAAGCTCAGGCCCGACCACTGGCGGAGCTCACGCATCACCCCGACGAACTGCTCCGGCGTCACCACACCCAGCGGACGTGGCGCCTGTGCCGCAAAAGCATCGTCACGGGAGTCGGACAAGGAAGACGGATTCACACCAGGCAGCCTAGGCAACGACCACTCACCGACCCGGGCATCTCGCGGCTTTCAACCGGCCCCGTGCCCGACTCGTTACCCGCACCCCGGGCCGTTCGACTTCATCCCGGAGATCACCCATCGCTTCGCCGAGGGCCGCGAGGGCAGGTGTGCCCGAACGGGCTGCTCCACTACGACGTGAGCGACACCGACGCCATGCCCTGGTGGAAGCTCACCGGCACCCGGCCCTGACCCACACCGCGGCCCGTACCTTGATGCCCCGCCCAGGCTGTAAGCGGGCAGGCCGTCAAGACATCTCAGGGAGCCACGCCGTCAAGCGGTACGCCGTGTTGGCCGTGCGGTGTGCCGGTTCTGGGCCGCTCGTCGGTGGTGGGGTCCAGTGTGCGGTGCCGTGGAGGCTGCTGATCTCGATCGTCAGGCCAGGACTCGGTCCGGCTGTATCCCGCCCGCGCTGGTCACCCAGCTCCTTGAGCGTGGCCACGAACGCGAGGTGGCGTTGCAGGCCGGCCAGGGTGAGTGGTTCTGCGCACGCGACGTGGAGTGGCAGGCTGCCGCTTCGTGCAAACTGGCCGGGATTGGACTTATCTCCCCTGGGCGAAGCCCCGACGATGACGGAAGCTTGCGAACAGGGGGAACTGATGAGGCGTCCGGCAAGGGCTGTGGCTGCAGTCTGTCTACTGCTGGCCCTGACGGCCTGCCAGTCAGGGGCGGCGTCCGGTAAGGCCCAGGGCACCGACGCCGAGTTGGCGTGCGCGGCCGTGAGCCGGCTGCCGGAACAGCTGCCGGGCACCGATGGCGGGCAGGCCTTCGACATCGTGGTGGCGCGCCTCGTCGGCGCCGAGGAACTGGCCAGGGCGGCTGCCCTGGCGGACGCCAAGTTCCAGCCGCTCGCCGATGCCCTGCGGGAGGCGCAGCAGCTGCTCTCCGTGACCTCCGACCCCCAGCAGGCCGAACCCGCAGTCAAGAAGGCCCGGACGTACTGCTGACGTCGAGGCATTTGCGTTCGGTGTCGTCGAGCCGCTCGGGTCGGCGCATGATCCAGTCGGTGACGCGGCGGACGGTCAGCTGGGGCAGCGGAGCCTCGGCCGGGACCGCTCCGGTTCGGTAGAGCCGCAGATGGCGCTGGACAGTGTTGACGTCACCGCGGTAGCCCGTTGCTGGATCTCGCGGGTGAGTGCTGAGGCGTTGGTGCAGCCTTCCGTCCACCGGTGGTGCAGGTGGCGCCGGTAGTCGTCGATCACGCTGGGGCGGTGGGTCGCCGCGACGAGGAGTTGTTCGACGTCGGCGGCTCGGGCGAAGCGCAGGACGGTGCCGCGGCTGAGGCGGAGTGGGCGACGGAATACGACGCGTGCATGGGCGAGTGCAGCGACATCCACACCTCCTGCCCGGAGGCCCACCAGCCGTGAAAGGGGGTCGCACAGGTGGGCAGCCCGCGGCCTGCTCCGGGCTGGTCTGCCGACTCATCGCCGCCACGTTCACACCACCCATGCCCGGTCGTAGTGACGACGGTGCGTGGGGCCGGCCGGGGATGGCGAGTTGCTACGACGAGATCAGGGACGTCTCCAAGGAGGGCTGAGTCGTTCCCGACTGCGGGGCGTGTGAAGTCCGGCGGTCCGACTTCCCACGCCCTGCGGCTGTTCAGGACATGTGGCATCCGATTTCACCCGCATGGTGGCTTGTCCGGCCCATTGGAGCGCATACAGACTTCCTTCCGAACCTTCCCTTCCCCCGCACCGGAGGACAGCGATGACCGACCCCAAGCGCGGATCCGAGGCTCTCATGGAAGCCTGGCGCAACGCCGGCCAGCCAATCAGCGACGAGTTCGTCTCCGGCCTCGCCGACATCACCTCCGAGCTCGCCCTGGAGCGGATCCTCATCCGCGGCATCCCCCGCCCCGACGTCCTGCAGGCCACGTTCCGGGCCGACAGCAACAACCACGGCGCACAGATCGGTTCGGTTGTCCAGCAGTTGGTCGACCTGGCCCACCGCACGGAGGTCGCTGACCACACCTCTCTCACCTGGCAGACCCGCGGGCTTCCGCCGGTCATCGACAGCCAGGTCATCGAGGTGTCCGTCGGAGTCGCCAACCGCGCCCGCTGATCCCCCGACCGGGCACCTCGATGACCCTCCCCGGCCGGGCCGTCCTGCAGGTCCACCCCACCCGGCGCTGCAACCTTCGGTGCCTGCACTGCTACTCCTCCTCCGGGCCGGACGTCGCGGAGGTCACCGCGCTGCCCGTCCTGCAACGGGCGGTGGCCGACGCCGCAGCCCTGGGGTACGACGTGCTCGGGGTGTCCGGCGGTGAACCGACGCTCTACCGGCCGCTGGACGGCCTGCTGCGTACGGCCCGCTCGCACGGCATGCGGACCACTGTCACCAGCAACGGCATGCTGCTCACCGACCGTCGGCTGTCCGAACTGGCGGGCTTGGTCGACGTGTTGGCCATCTCGCTGGACGGCGTTCCGGACAGTCACGTGCGGATGCGCCAGGATCCCCGGAGTTTCGCGGCCATGGAGCGCAGGCTCCCGCTCGTCCGGGCCTCAGGAATCCCCTTCGGCTTCATCTTCACCCTGACCCAGTTCAACATCCACGAGCTGGCCTGGGTGGCCGACTTTGCCGTCGCCGCGGGGGCTGCTCTGCTGCAGATCCACCCGCTCGAGGCCGAGGGCAACGCGGTGGGAGCCCTGCCCGACGCGGTGCCCGACGTCACCGAGATGCTCTTCTCGGTGCTGGAGGCAGCGCGCCTGCGGACATCGACGGACCTCGTCATCCAACTCGACCTGGTCGAACGTGGGAACCTCGTCTCCCAGGCCGACCGCTTTCTCCTCGGCGACAGCGGTGACGCGGGCGACGATCAGGGGGGCGGACCGGTCGAGCGGCTCAGCTCCTGGCTGTCACCGCTCGTGGTCGAGACGGACGGAACGGTCGTGCCCTTCGCCTACGGGTTCGCCCGCCGGTTCGCCCTCGGCAACCTTCACGAGGCACCGCTGTCCGCCCAGGCCGGCACCTGGGACCCGGCCCCGTTCCGCGGCCTGTGCCGGAGGGTGCACACCGACCTGTCGGGCGAGCACGGACCCGCCTTCGTGAACTGGTACGACGAGGTCACGCGCGCCTCGCGAACGAGCCTCGCCGGTTGAGCGGACAGGCCTGAGGCCCGGTGCAACCACCGAAGGCCACCAGCCTGTCCGCTCACACCTGGTTCTCCAGGTCCGCCGTCAGCTCGTGAAGCCGCTGGCCGTGATGATCCGCAGCTGGACCTGCTGGCTCGGCCGGAACTCCTGAAAGCCCCGATGAAGGCCTTGACCTGGCACGGCAAGCGGGACGTGCGCGTCGAGACGGCGCCCGACCCCGTCATCACCGACCTTGCGCCCGAGGCCTGCCCGCCCACGACGCCCTCGCCACCACGCTCGGCGCCGCCGATGCCGCCGAACTCATCGCTCCCGTCGCCGACATGCGTTCGCACCCACGGCCATCTCTCCTGGTTGCTACGGCCGTCGGGGCCGGGAGTAGTCCGGCAGAGAGGCGGTGTTCCTCGCCTGCAGGCGGCGGTCCAGTCCGCCCATCGCGTTCATGAGCGGGAGGCGGGCGAAGACATCGCGAACGAACCGGCCACCGACGGTCCTGGGGATCATGAGGCGGACGTTGGGCCCGATCCGCTGCTTCCGGTCGACCAGCGGGCGATGGGCGGTGTGGTAGCGGGGCAGCGCGGCCCGGTGGTTGCCGTCCGCGGCAGCCAGCTCCCCCGCCAGGCGGTAGGCACCGACCAGGGCCAGTTCTGCGCCTGCGCCCGATGCGGGCGACGCGCACCAGGCGGCGTCCCCGACCAGTGCGACGCGGCCGTTGTGCCAGGAATCCATCCTGACCTGGCCCAGGGCGTCGAAGTAGAACTCCGGGTCGGCGAGGGCAGAGTCGACAAGTTCCCGGATCCGCCATGACCTGTCACCGGCGAACTGCTCGCTGATCAGGCGTTTGTGCTCCGCGACATCCCGGTGGTCGTATTTCAGCGGCGCGGAACGGAACATGAAATAGGCCTTGGCCTGGGCATGATTCCCGGACCGGTAGATTCCGGTCATGCGGCCCGGAGTGTTGAACATCGTCACCCAGCCGTCCTCACCGAGGGAGGCGTCGGCGTCCGCGAAGGCGAAGTAGTGGTCCTTGAACCGGACGAAGCGTTCCTCCGGCCCGAAGGCGAGCCGACGGACGGTGGAATGCATCCCGTCGGCGCCGACGACCAGGTGGAAGCGGCGGGCGGACGCCCGTTCGAAGGTGACGAGCACGCCGTCGTCGTCCTGCTCCAGGCGCCGGATGGAGTCGTTGAACAGGTACTCGGTGTCGGTCACCTCGTCCAGCAGCGCGACGAGATCGCCTCGCATGATCTCCACGGAGGCCGGGTCGCGCGTGTCGACCCGGGCGACGGCCCGGTCCGAGGAGTCGACGAACTTCATTCCCCGGACATCGGTGGCCAGCTCACGGACCCGGGACATGATCCCCATCCGCTCGGCGACTTCGACAGCCTGGGCGCGCACGTCCACCCCATTGCCGCCGGCCCGCAGCGCCGGAGCCCGCTCGACCACCGTGGTCCGGAAGCCGTGCCGGGTCAGCCAGTGCGCCAGGGCCAGACCGGCGATGCCTCCCCCGGAGATCAGGATCCGCTCGTTCATCGGCAGCTGCTCTCCCGCTAGACTAAGTGGAACAGGCATTCCAGTAGAGTATGTGGAAGGCGCGTTTCACTTGTCAATGTCCTCCGGAACCCCGCGCCGGGCCGACGCCCTGCGCAATCGCCGGCTCGCCCTCGACGCGACAACCGCGCTGCTGGCCGAGCCAGGCACACCTCTCACCGTCGAGAACATCGCCAGGAGGGCGGGCTTGGGAGCAGCCACTGTCGTGCGCACGTTCGGCGGCAAGGATGCCCTCCTCGACGCAGCGGTCTCCGGTCTGCTCGCCCCGGTCGTGCAACGAGCCCGCGACCTGCTCGCCGAGACGGAGTCCGGACAGGCCCTGCGCCTGTTCATCCCCGAGCTGATCGCCTTCCAGGCCGCGCACCACGCCGCCAGCGACCAGCTGGGGGGCCTGAACGTGCCCACTACCACCGCCCTGCGTGGTGACCTCGCCCGCGTGATGGAGGAGATGGTCGAAGAAGCCCAGCGGGGCGGCGCAATCCGCACCGACATCGCTCCCTCTGTCGCGACCAACCTGATCGGCCGAACCGCCCTCGCGATCGCCCGCACTCAGCCCCCGTCCCAGCAACTCATCGACGCCTACCTCGCCGTCCTGCTGCAAGGCCTCCGTCCCCCCACCTGACGAAGCCGTCCGTCCAGCCGCGAGGAGAGAGGCGCACGGCGCGAGGACCATTTGCCCGCCGGCGTCCGCTCGAGACGGCCTGCCACCACCACTGGATCACCACGGCCTACCTCGGCAGCCGCCCGCCGGGCACGACTGCCCGGCTGCGTGCAGCTGGGCCGAACGCCGGAACCGCCGACCGCGATGCCCCGCCCCGGTCACTTCGGCAGGTCGGCGGAGAGGAAGGGAGCAAGGAGCGCGAACAAGGCGTCGGGGCGGTCGAGGGGAATGATGTGGCCGCAGTCCTGGAGATGGTGTCCGACCAGGTCGTCGGCGATGGGACGGAGTTGGCGTTCGAGCCCGGTGCCGACGGGGTGAGAGCCGACGGCCATGGTGGGCATGGTGAGCCGAGCCGTCGCGACGGCGTCCTGGATCTGCTGCGCGCTGGTGGGCAGGGCCCGGTAGTAGGAGAACGCGCAGCGCAGGGCCTCGCTCCCGGTGTACGCGCGGACGAAGGCCGCACGGATGTCGTCGGGTACTCCCCGCCCGAGCGTCCCCGAGTCGAGGAACCAGTCGATGTACGGGGCCTCGTTGCCGGCCAGGACGGTCTCGGCAAGGCCGGGTACGGTGTGGAAGCCGAACCACCACGGGGGGTTGCCCGCGACGACGTGTTCTGCTCCGGGCAGGCGGCCGAGCAGTGCCTCCATCACGACCAGGCGCCGGACGAGGCCGGGCCGGCGCAGCGCGAGCAGGACGGCGGGGGCGGTGCCTGCGTCGATACCGACCACCGCTGCTGAGGGCTCGCCGAGTGCGTCGAGCAGCCCTTCGGCGTCGGCGGCGAGGGTGCCTGCGTCGTAACCCTCGGCGGCGTGTTCACTGGCACCGAAGCCTCGCAGGTCCGGGGCGATGACCCGGTACTGCCCGGCCAGTCGGCCCATGATGCCGCTCCAGAGTTGCCAGGTGTGCGGAAATCCGTGCAGCAGGAGAACCGCAGGTCCGTCCCCGGCGATTGCGACGTTGAGTTCGACACCGTTCGTCGTGATGCGGCGCAGGCGGTGTGCGGTGGTGACAGGCATGACGGTTCCTCCGGTTGATTACTATTGGTGACCACTGAACGATAGGTAGCTGCCCGAGCGCTTCCTAGACGGCACTTTCAGGGAAGGTGGTGAGCCACAGGTGACCACCCAAGGAGCCCGGGCCGCCGGTCGCGGGGTACGCGGCGATCTGTTCGATTCCCAGTGCCCGACGCGGCAGTTACTGGACCGCATCGGCACGAGGTGGACGTCCATGGCCGTCAAGACGCTCGCCGATGCCGCACCGGACGAGGTGCGCTTCGCGGAGCTGAGACGCCGGATGCCCGGCGTCTCGCAGAAGATGCTGTCCGTGACGTTGCGAAGCCTGACCCGGGACGGGCTGGTGTCGCGCCGCGTCGAACCGACCGTGCCGCCGCGGGTCTTCTACCGACTCACCGGGCTCGGGCTGTCCCTGGAGTCCGCGCTTGCAGGGCTGCGGACCTGGGCCGAGGAGCACATGGCCGAGATCGACCGCGCCAACGAAGCCGCCGACCAGGCCTTCGATGAGGGATAGGCGAGCCGGTTCCGCGCTCAGTACCGGTGGTTCGGGCTCTCGATGCAGCCGGCGTCACCGCGCGCCCACCAGCCGGTCCCCTCGCGGCTCGTCACCGCCGCTCCCGCCGGCCGGCGGTCCGGGACGCCGGCCCCCGGCGGCGACGGGCCGCCCGGGCCGGGCCGCGGGTCAGCCGGCCGCTGCGGCGAGGCTCTCCCGGGCGGCCCCGGCCACGGCCTCGGCGGTGAGGCCGAACTCCCGGTACAGGCGCTCGCAGTCGGCGGAGGCGCCGAAGTGGTCGAGGCTGACGATCCGGCCGTACTGTCCGACCAGCTCGCGCCAGCCGAGCGCCACGCCCGCCTCCACGCTCACCCGTGCCCTTACGGCGGGCGGGAGGACCTCGTCGCGGTACTCCCGGGGCTGGGCGGCGAACCACTCCAGGCACGGCAGCGACACCACCCGGCTCGTCACGCCCTCGCCGGCCGGCAGGTCCTGGGCCGCCAACGCGAGATGGACCTCCGAGCCGGTGGCGAGGAGCAGCACCCGCGGCGCGGTGCCGTCGGCCGGGTCGCGCAGCACGTAGCCGCCGCGGGCGGCGCCGTCCGCCGGCGCGTACCCCGCCGCGCCGCGGTCGAGGACGGGCACCTTCTGCCGGGTGAGGACGAGTCCGGTCGGCCGGTCGTGCTGCTCCAGCAACGCCCGCCAGCAGGCGGCCGTCTCGTTGGCGTCGCAGGGGCGTGCCACGTCGAGGCCGGGAATCGCGCGCAGCGCCGCGTGTCGGGGGGTGTCACGGATGTCCTCCCAGAGGGCCGGTCGGGGTCGGTGAGGTCGCCGGGAACGCCTCGGGGGCCGCCCGGCCCTCAGCGCCTACCCGGTGTCCGGGTCTTCGGCCGCGCCTGGCCGTTGCCCGTTGCGCACACCCGGCGCAAGGGTCCGGTCATGCGAAAGGGCCCCCAGATCCCGAGGGCCCTTCCCGGCGAGCAGGGGGTTCGATGCAGGGAGGACCGTCTGTGCCCACCAAAGAGCCCAGGCCGGGGGCCATCCCCGACCTGGGCTTCGGCGTCTCTGGTGTGCTGCCGTCAGTGGCGGGTGGTCATCGAGGTCCGGGCGAGGACGGCAGCCGCCTGCGCCGGGTCGGCGTGGAGCCAGGCGGCCAGGTGCTCGCGGACGGCCTCGGCGACGCAGGCACGGACGGGCCCGTTGCCCAGTCGGTCGCGGGTGGCCCCCTCGAACACGGGGTGATCGAGTTTCACCGACACGACCGCCGTCAGGCCCGCGCCGATTTGGGTGGGGGTGAAGTCGGGGTCGGACGGGGTGAGCAGCTGTTGCTCCCGGGCGTAGGCGTTGACCGCGGCGGCCAGGCCGTCGCGGAAGCCGATTTCGTGTGTGCCGCCGCCGGTGGTCGGCCGGCTGTTGGCGTAGCTTGCGACTCGCTCCTCGTGGGAGGCGCACCAGCGGAGGGCCACCTCGATGGTTCCCTCCATTTCGGGGTACGCGCGTTCGAAGCCGATCACGTCCGGGTGGAGGGGGGTGCTCTGCTCGGCGATGTGGTCCCTCGGTCCGTTCGGGAAGCGGAAGCGGACGGCGCGGGGCGCCGCGGGGTCGCGGTCATCGGTCAGGGTGATGTCCAACTCTCGGTTCAGGAAAGCCAGTTCCCTGAGGCGATCGGCCAGCGTGTCGAACGAGAACTCCAGCGTCTGGAAGATTTCGGCATCCGGCCGGAAGGTGATCGCGGTCCCGCTGCCGCCGGCTGGTCCGGTGTGGGTGGGCGGCGCGACGGCGACGCCTCGCTCGTACTCCAGGACCCAGCGGGCACCGTCGCGTCGCACCTCGGCTGTCAGACGCTCCGACAGCGCGTTGACGACGGCCAGTCCCACGCCGAAGTAGCCGCCGATCAGGAAGCGGCCGTTGGCGCGCTGTGGCCCGCAGCAGAGCACGGTCAATCGGGTCTCCAGCGCAGGGCCGTCGCTGTGGCCGGCGTGCTCAACCGGGAGGCCTGCGCCGTCGTCGCCGATGCGGACACCGCCGTCGGCGGTGAGGGTGATCTCGACACGGCGGGCGGTGCCGCCGAGGATCTCGTCCAGCACCAGCTCGGCGGCTTCGAACACCAGGACGTGAAGGCCGCGTTCACCGACCGATCCGATGTACATGCCTGGCCGCTTCCGAACGGCCTCCAGGCCCTCCAGAACCACGATCGTGCTGGCGTCGTACGCCTTGGCTTCCTCGCTCATGATGCCCCCTCCGAGGGTGTTCGGCAAAGCTCCCCCAGCCTAGGAGATTTCCGGGAAAACACCAGGTCAGAGCCAGTTTGGCGAGGCCGTAGACGGGCTCCTGAGGGGCAATCGGGAGCGCCCGGCCGCGGAGGGTGCGCACTGCGACCGCACTGCCGCCGCGGCCCCCTGGGGGCCGCCTGCGGCACCATTTCGGGCGGCTGCGGGGCCACGAATTTCAAGAATTCTTCGCGTCGGCCCGGTGCGGTCGTGGATGACGAGTGAACCCTCCGACTCGGCGGCCATCTGGGCGCGGAGCCGGGGGATTTGGCCGATCAGACCACGTTTGAGCACGGGTTGGCGCGTGAGAGGGGTCGTGGGTCTGATCGTGTGGCGGGTCGCCCTCGGGTGAGCCGGCGAACCATGCTGCCGATCACCGCCCAGCAGAGACTGACGGCTGAGGCGTACCGGGTCGTGCGCGGCGACCGACAGGCCGGGTCCTACCGCTACCAGGCCACTCAGGAATCCCTGTTCGCTGCCACGAACTGACGCACCTCTCAGCACGGAGGGCCGGACCTGCGGGTCCGGCCCTCCGGCACTGACGAGGATCTGCGAAAACGGCTCTCATCGCGTTTCCGTGAAGACCGGGGCTGGTCGCGATCATTCCGTCTCCTGTTGGACGGCCGGACCGAGGTGTGGGCGGAGGCGAGGGAGTGGCTCCGAGCACCGCCGCCCCCTCGCCGGTCAGACCAGGGATTCGCCTGCTCGACCGTTCGGCGCCGGGCAGCCTCCCGGGCTGTCGGGCTGGGCTCACTTGCCGGCGATGCTCCACGTACCGTCGTCGCCCTCGGCGGTGCTGGCGAGAGCGGTCCACTCGGCGTCGTCGAGGCCGAGGGCCGCGCGGAGGTAGGCGGAGATGGCATCTGCGAGGAGGACGACGCGGGCGGGGTCCTCGTCGGTGGTCTCGGCGACCCTTTCGCCGGCGATGCCGCCCATGGTGTGCTCGGCCTCGGCGATGGTGAGCAGGCTCTTGGGGGCCGGGCTGAGGTGATAGGCGTCGGTGAACCACTCCGGCCCCCGGGTGGAGAGCTGCGACTGGTCCTTGCCGCCTGCGACGACCAGGGCCGGGGTGACCATGGTGGAGAAGTCCGGCTTCATGAACGGGAGGTTCTCGGCGGCGAACGGGGTGAGGGTCTCGCCGGTTCCGGTCGCGGCGATCAGCGCGCCGGCCGACACCGCGGGGTGGGAGAAGCCCTCGCCGGGAACGCTGTCGGCGTCGAGTACGCGGGCGCCGAGGATGGCGCCCGCGGTCTGGGCGCCCCAGGAGTGGCCGACCACGGCGATGCGCTCACGGTCGACGCGGGCCTCCAGGCCGGCCTGGGCGAGGATGTCGCCAAGGTTGTCGAGGACCGCGTGGAGATCGGCTATCCGCACGCGCCAGATGGTGGCGAAGCGCGGGTCGTCCCAGCCGATGGCGTTGCGGCGGGAGTCCAGGTGGGTGGGCTGCACCACGACGAATCCGGCGGCGGCCCACCGGTCGACGAGGGGCTCGTACCCGTCCATGGACCATGCGTTGCCGTGGGAGAAGACGATCACGGGCAGATGCCGGCCCGACCGGGGGGCGGTGACCTTCACCTGCAGGTCGATGCCGCGGTCGGGAGCGGGAACGGGGATGGGCTTGACCGAGACGATCTGGTGACCGAGGGGGCGGGAAGGCATGGGAGACCTGTGCTTTCTCTGCGGAGCGGCTCTGCCATACTTTGGCGGAGCGACGTTCCGCCAACTTAGCGGAACATTGTTCCGCGAGTAAAGGGAGCCATCCGTGCCGGAGTCGATCGGGGTGCGCCAAGCACAGGCGCAACGCACCCGCAGTGGCGTACTGGAGGCTGCTGCGGCGGTCTTCGTCGAGCAGGGCGTCCAGGCGCCCGTCCGTGACATCGCCGAACGCGCCGGCGTCGGTGTCGGCACGGTCTACCGGAACTTCCCGACCCGCGCAGACCTCGTCACCGCCGTCTATCGGCACCAGATCGACGCCTGCGCCGCTCTCTCGCCCCGGCTCCTTGAGGAGTCCGAGGCGCCGTTCACCGCGCTGGCCCTGTGGACGGACGCTTTCGTGGACTTCCTCGTGACCAAGCACGGCCTCGGCGCGGCGCTGGGGTCCGGAGATCCGGGGCTGGAGAACCTCCACGCCCTCATGCTCGACACCCTGGTCCCTGCCTGCGCGACGCTGCTGGACGCCTGCGCCGCCGACGACGAACTTCGCTCCGGTGTCACCGCCTACACGCTCATGCGCGCCATCGGAAACCTCTGCATCACCGGCCCCGACTACGATCAGGCCGACGCCAAACGCATGGTCGCCCTCCTCCTCACCGGATGTCGCAACGCGGCATGACAACAGGCCCGGCGCCCGTGCCGCACGCACCCGCCGGTCGCCGTCCACTGTGGTGCACCTGGTGCCCCTACAGCGCCACCCGATCAACGGTCGGAGATCGCCCGGTGGGGCTGGGCGGACCACACCCTGCCGAGGTGGACGTCGCGGCGCACCACCGTTCATGGCTTGCTGTTGGTGCCCTGGGGTGCGGCGGCGAGGGTGAAGGCGAGCAGGGCGGTGGCGGTGAAGTCGTCGGCGGATTCGACGGTCTGCCAGGCGCCGACGTGGTCCATGAAGCCGCTGCCGCGGCCGTCGAAGACGGCGAAGGGGTTTCCCTGGTTGGCGGGGCACGCGCGCATGGCGGGGAAGGAGTTGAGGTCCTTGAGCTTGTCTGCCGCGTTGGGGCCGTTGACGACACCGCCGAGGAGGATGTCGCCGTCCCCGTTGAGGTCGCCGGCGAGGTTGGCGGCCTGGTGCTCGGGGCAGTGCGGGAAGGTGGTTCCGGCACCGATGACGAAGGAGGACCCCCACGCGTTGGCGCCCAGGGCCCAGTTGCGCTGCTGGGTGGCGAACGCGGCGTAGCGGGAGTCTCCGGTGGCCCGGTGGTAGAGCTGGGCGGTGGCGGCGAGGCCGAAGGTGTGGGGTACCGAGTCGAAGTCGGTGTAGACGGCGCCGGCCCGGAAGGGGTCGCGGGCGGCGCGGGCACTGCCGTCGTCGAGCTGGCGCTTGAGGTCGGCGGCGAGCTGCTCGCGTGTGACTTCGGTGCGGGCGGCGCCCTCGTCGAGCAGGTGGGCGAGGTCGGCGTGGGCGAGTGCGCTGACGTCGCCGAGGCCGAGGGTGCCGAGGCTGTCCGAGGTGATGTACTGCTTGGCCCAGTGTCCGGCCTGCCCGGTCCAGTCGGCTGCGCGCCTGTCGTCCAGGGCTCGGGCGGCGAGGGCGAGCTCGGCGGCGCCGAATTCCATGTCGTCCTGCCAGGACGCCTCGGGGTAGAAGCCGTGCGGGAAGGCGGTGACCAGCTGGTCGCCGGGGTCGGTGTTCGCGAGGGCGTAGATGTGTGCAGCCTTCTCGAGTTCCTCGTGTGCCCGCTCGGGGTCCTCGGCGGCGTCGAGCTGGGCGGCCAGGGCGAAGGCGGCGGCGACACGCCCGGCGAGGTTCGGGCTGATCGGCTTGCCGGGCGGTGCCGCGCGGAAGACCGGCCGATGCTTGATCAGGTAGTCGGGGTCACCGGGCTTCACGTCGAGGGCGTCGTCGGCTTCCGGCAGGCGCCACACGTCGTGGTCGGAGCGGATCTTGCCGCTACCGTCCGCGGTGTCGCCCTTGCCGAGCCCGACCTGGACGTAGAGGGTGCGCGACTTGTCGTCCCACATCTTGTCGAGCCAGTCCAGCCCGTGACGTGCCTCGGCGGCCAGCTCCTTCCCGCCGACGGGTGTGGTGCGGTGCGCGAGCAGGAGGCTCGCGGTGGAGTAGGAGGCGGTGTGGGTGAACTTGAGGAAGTCACCGGCGTCGTTCCAGCCGCCCGAGACGTCGATCGGGCCTGCGACACGCTTGAGGGGCGCGGTCAGCACCGTCTCGTCCTCCGCGTAGGCGGGGGTGTCATAGACCGTGGCCTGGCGGTCCGCCAGATGGGACGGCTTGCGCTGCAGTTCCGCGGGGATGACGTCGGCGCCGTCGCGCTGGGCCTGGAAGAAGCGGACGTTGTCCTGGATGAGCGTGCCGAAAAGATCGGCCGCCGCCGCGATGCGGAACGTCGGGGACACCGCCTTGACGGGCCCGGACACCTCGACCCGGTAGTCACCGGGCTCGGTCAGAGCGGACAGGTCCAGGGTGTGGACCGCCTTGTACCTGCTGTTCCAGCCGCCGGTGGACGAGCCGACCTTGCCCTTGAGGATCTCCTTCCCGGAGGCGTCGAGGACCCGGAAGGACGCCTTGGACGCGGAGACCGAGGTCATCAGGTAGGCCTGCTTGGCCTCACCGGGCGTGTAGCCGACCTGGTCGACGCGCACCACCGCCCGCGGACCACCCGCAGCCGGCGAGTCCGCGCCCTGCGCGGACTGGACACAGTAGACGGCGACAACGGTGGCTGCCAGGCCGGCAGCAGTCATGCCGATGACGCGCTTACGCATACGAATCTTTGCCATGCCCACAGACTGCCGGTCGGTCCATGAGGCGATCATGAGGAAGCCGCGGCACCCGATGTTGCCTGCGGATCCCCATCCACCGCAGCCCGTCCCGGCGCCGGCGGATACGGCTCGGCAGCCCCGGGAGCGGACGCCGGTGAGCGGGCTCCCGCTGTTCGAGCGATGCCCGACGGACGGGCATATCCCCTCAATAGCGACCACCCCGGCGTTCGTGCGGTTTTCGACCCAGTAGGCTCGCCCGCCATGCGTGTACTTGTCCTCGAGGACGACCCCGAACTCGGCCCCGTGATCACCCGCAGTCTGCGTGAGGCAGGCTTCGCCGTCGACTTCGCCACCGACCTCGCCGACGCCGACTTCAAACTCGCCGTCAACACCTACGACTGCCTGGTCGCCGACCGCAGCCTGCCCGACGGGGACGCCCTCACTCTCCTGGCCGCCCAGCGCAAGGCCGGTTCCACCCTGCCGGTCCTGCTGCTCACCGCCCTCGACGCGGTCAGCGACCGCGTGGCCGGATTCGAGCACGGCGCCGACGACTACCTCGTCAAGCCCTTCGCCTTCGCCGAACTCAACGCCCGCGTCCGCACCTTGTGCCGCCGCGCCCAGCCCGCACGGCTGCCGGAACTGCGCGTCGGCAACCTGGAACTCGACCTGCCCCGCCGCAGGGTCCGGCGCGACGGCGTACTGCTCACTCTCACCGCGAAGGAGTTCGCGGTCCTGGAGGTCCTGATGCTGCGCGCCGGAGAGGTGGTCACCCGCACCGACCTCATCGAACGCTGCTGGGACGAGCAGACCGAACCGCTCTCCAACGTCGTCGACGTCCTCATAGGCCAGCTGCGCCGCAAACTGGGCCCGCCCGATCTCATCTCGACCGTGCGCGGCGTCGGCTACCGGCTCGCCGACCCCGCCACGCACCTGTGATGCGGTCCAGTCCCGCCGTCGCTCGCCTGCACCGCGTCCGGTGGGCGACGACCCTGCTCTTCGCCGCGACGACCGCCCTGTGTCTGCTGGTCCTCTCCGTCCTGGCCGTACGCACCGACGACCGGTCCCGCACGAACGATCTCGACAACGGCGTCAGCCGGCGGGCCGACGGCCTCGCCCGCACCCTCTACTACGACGCCGGCGTCCTGCACCTCGACGCTCTGGCGGAGGACGACCTGGCCCTGAGCGCGGAACGGCTCGCCGTCATCCAGGCACCTGTGACCGGCCGACCCCAGATCGGTCACGCGCCCACCGAGCGGGCCGCTCTTCCCGACCAGGCCGGGCTGGACGAGATCTGGAATCAGGTCGAGCACGACCAGGAGACCGTCTTCGTCTCCCTGGAGGCCGGCGGCCGGGAGATCCAGTGGGCCGCCGCCCCCGTCTGGGACGGCGACCGGATCGGCGCCGCCGTGCTGGTCGGAGCCGACCCCGCCGAGAGCCAGGCCGCCCACGACCGCCTCGTACGCCGGCTCGCCGTGGGCTGCTCGGCCCTGGTGCTGGCCGCCGCGGCCATCGGACACCTCCTGTCCGGACGGGCCATGCGACCCGCGCTGCGCGGACTCGACCAGCAGGAACAGTTCCTCGCCGAGGCCGCGCACGAACTGCGCACCCCGCTGGCCACCCTGCGCCTGGTGGTCGAAAGCGGCGCCGTCTCACCCGCCCGGGCGCCCGCCGCCCTCGACGAGGCAGTCCGCCTCGTCGACCGCCTGGGCCGGCTGGTCACCGGGCTGCTGGCCCGGGCCCGCGTCGAGGCCGGCACCCAGGAGATCGAGCTCACCCTGCTGCGGCTCGACCAGCTGGTCGAGCAGACCGTCGAGGAGCTGCCGGACAGCACCCGCGTCTCCGTCACCGCCGAGGCCGTCGTCGTCAACGGCGACCCGGAACTGCTCGCCCAGGCCGTCCGCAATCTCGTGGAGAACGCGCTGCGGCACGGCGGCGGAACCCCCGTCGACGTGAGCGTCACCGCCGGCCGCATCGCCGTCCGGGACCACGGGCCCGGCGTGCCGGCAAAGGACCGGGAACGGGTCTTTGAACGCCGCGTCACCGGGACCACGAGCACCGGCACCGGCACCGGCCTCGCCATCGTCCGCTGGGTCGCCGAACTCCACGGCGGAACCGCGCAACTCTCCGCCGCCCCCGGCGTCGGCCTGCTCGCGGAACTCCTCCTGCCCCCACACACCACCGGCTGACACGGCCCGGCAAACCGTGAACAGCAGCGGAGCCCGCGGCCCGCGGTGGCGCCGATCGGTCGGCCCGGCCGACGACCGGCAAAAGGTGGAGATCGGCCGTCGAAGTCGAGGACGTCCAGGGCCGCACGGCCGTCCAGTACCGCCCACCCGGGGCGGCCACCTGGCGGGGGCACGTGCGCCGGATCGAACCGCTCGAAGGATGCCCCCGGCCGCCCACTACGCCTGCACCTACCTCACCGACTGGACCACCGTGAAGACCCGCTGGTCCCTCACCGCCGACCCGCGCGAGACGACCGCCCTCACCCGTCTGGCCGCCATCTGCCCCGACGAGCCCATCACCGTCGAAGTCGCCCGCTGACCACCCGACCTACCGGGACCCCGGTCAGGCCGCGAGGCCCAGACCCAGGGTGACCGCGACCGGGACGAGGTAGAGGAGCGGGAAGGGCACGGTCTTGTACGAGCGGGCCCGCACGTTGGTGAGGACGGCGCCGAGGAAGTAGAGGATCAGGCCGACCGCGGCGGCGACGCCGATGGCGGGGATCGCGAAGCCGACCAGCAGGCCGGCGGCGCCGGCGAGCTTGGCGAGGGCGAGCGGGGTCCACCACGAGCGGGGAACGCCGTACTCGACGAGCGGCTGGGTGACGAACTCGGCGCGGCGGGCCAGCGAGAAACCGGAGAAGCCGACCCACAGGGCGCTGACGACGGCGAGGACGACGTGGGCGACAGACATGACGGAACCCCGAATTCAGGAGAGGAGGAAGTGAAGGAGGGACAGGGCGGACCGGCTGCGGCCCGCTGTGCTGCACCTGCTCGAACACTCCACTGACCCGCCGCCCGGACCGGATGTGACAGCCCCGCCGAAGAACTTCTTCGCCCGGCTACCGAACCCCACGTGCCTACGCTGCGATCTGTACCCGCTAATCGGCTCTCACGCGTCTGGTGTCGTGTGCCCACACCGCGATCTCGACGCGGTTGCGTGCGCCGAGCTTGGTCATCAACGATGCGACGTGGGACTTGACCGTGCTCAGGCCGACGAAGAGCTCGGTGGCGATCTCGGCGTTGGTCCGGCCCCGTGCCACCAGCGCGAGCACCTCCTCCTCGCGCTCGGTGAGCGGGTCGGTCGGCTGGACCGGTACCACCGGCGCCTGGTCGGCGAAGGTCGCCAGCAGCCGGCGGGTGACGTTGGGGGCGATCAGCGCGTCCCCGTTGGCCGCCGCGTGGATGGCCTGCACGAGGAGCTCCGGCCCGGCGTCTTTGAGCAGGAAGCCGCGGGCGCCGGCGCGTAGGGCGCCGAGGACGTACTCATCGAGGTCGAAGGTGGTGATCACGACGACCGCCATCGGGTCCGGCACGTCTGGCCCGGCCAGGCGCCGCGTCACCTCGACGCCGTCGAGCCCGGGCATCCGGATGTCGACGAGGAGGACATCGGGACGCAGCCGGGTCGCCAGGTCGAGCGCTGCGAGCCCGTCTGCCGCCTCCCCCACGACCTCGAGGTCGGGTTGCGCGCCGAGGATCATCACCAGCCCGGTCCGGACCAAGTCCTGGTCGTCGGCCACGACAACACGGATGCTCACGCCAGCGCCTCCACCGGCAGCACGGCCTCGACCACCCAGCCACCCTCGGGCCCCGGCCCCGCGGAGAGCGATCCGCCGAGGAGCTGGGCGCGTTCGGCCATGCCCAGCAGGCCGAACCCAGGCCCCGGGGCCGGCGCCGGCTCGGTCTGTCCATCGTCGCTGACCCGCAGCCTGACGGCGTCGCCCTCCCGGCGGACGTCGATCGCGACGCGGGTCGCGCTCCGGGCGTGCCGTACGGCGTTGGTCAGCGACTCCTGCGCGAGCCGGTAGAGCGCGGCGTCCACGGGTCGCGCCAGCCGGGTCAACGAACCGTCCAGCGAGACCTCGACGGTGGGCGTCGCGTCGGCGCGCGCCAGAGCAGGCAGGTCCGCAACACCCGGCTGCGGTGAGTAGGCGACGGCTTCCTCCTCACGCAGCACCCGCACCATCGATCTCATCTCCGCCAGGGTTCGCGACGCTTCACACTCGATCGCGGCCAGGACCTCGGCAGCCTTCTCAGGCTGGATGCCGGCGACCACGCCACCGGCCTGTGCCTGCACCGCGATGGCCGAGACGTGGTGGGCCACGGTGTCGTGCAGCTCTCGCGCCAGCGCCACCCGCTCCCGATTGCGGATCTCGCGCTGTTGGCGATGCCAGAGGTCAGCGCGGTAGCGGAACACCGCCGCGAGGGCGACGACCAACAGCAAGAGGACGCTCCCGCCGAAAACGTCGGCCCGGCCCGCGGAGGAGGCGTGCATCCCCAGTGCGACGACGACTGTCACGAACGCCGTCCCCAGGACGATCTCCCGTCCCGAGCCCCACCGCACCAGGGAGTAGAGCAGGATCAGGACGGCCATCATGGAGTAGAGGTCGAGGTCCCCGGCGTGCGCAGTCAGCTGGAGGACCGAGAGCAGCCCGGCGACGCCCCACCCGACCAGGGCGGCCATCAGGGGGCGGCCCCGCCGCCAGAGCAGGGCAGGCATCAGCGCCAGGGCAAGCCCCGTCACAAGGGGTCGCCAGGCCAGGCCCGGCCGAACGATGCCCTCGACCAAGGCGGCGGCCGTGAACACACCCACCAGCAGCCAGTCGAGCCGACCGAGGGGTGGGGCGTCAGCAGGCCGCGGCTCATGCCAGATGGAGCGCCGGAAAGTGAACACGGCTCCAGCCTAGGGATCGGCGCGCCTCGGCGTACCCGCCGAAAGAACGAGAGACAGACCATTCCATCGGCCAGGCGAACCCCAGCCCCCGGGCCGAGGCGCCCGCCGCCGGGCTCAGCGATCGTGGACCTACCGATCCTCACCACAACACCGGAGCCGATGATGGGAACACCTCAACCCGCCACCGCCACACTGGAAGACCAGCGGATCCCGGTGAGAGCCAAGCTCGCCGCAACGTGGACAAGCTTCATGTTCCTCTACGCCTACGTGGACATTCTCAACTTCTTCTCGCCCGGCGTCGTCGAAGACATCCTCGACGGCAAGGTCTTCAAGTTCGACCTCTCCCAGACCTTTTCGACCACGGCGCTGACACTCGTGGCCATCCCGATCCTGATGGTCGTGCTGTCGATGACGCTGCCCGCCCGGGCGAACCGCATCACGAACCTCATCGTGGCCTCGCTCTACGTCCCCGTCACGGCATTCAACGTGGTGGGCGCGTCCTGGCTGTATTTCTACGGCCTCGGCGTCGTACTGGAATTGATCCTTCTCGCCCTCATCGTGCGGTACGCCTGGACCTGGCCCCGCACCGCACCGTCGGCGACCATGGCGACCAGCCCGGACCATGGAGCCGTTCGCGACCAGGCACAAGCGTGAGCCAACAACAGTCCCCGTCCTGTTCGAAGCCACCTGCCGGTAGGGGCCTTCCACGGCGGCACCGGCCGCCGGTGCAGAAAGCGTTCCGCGAAATCGCCCGCCACCGCCACGCGACGGCCATGGCACGCAGCGCGCCGTCGGCCGGCACTCGTTGCCGACACGGTTCGGCGAGCCGGGCGCCGCATGTACTCGAGTACCTTCTCCGACGGGCCTGAGTATCCGTCCGCTGCCGAATCCCGGGACGGCCCGGAAGCATGGCCGACATGAGCGAATCGATGCGTACCGTCAGCCGCCCGGCCAGGCCGGTGCGCGGGAAGTGGTGGACGGCCCCGATGATCTCCAGCCTGGTGAACGGGGCTCTCCTACTGCCGGTCACCGGTCTGCGAGGACTCGCCGAGATGGCGACCGACCCGTGCAACGGACCGCACTCCTGCCCCGCCACCTACGCGCAGTTGGACTTCGCGGACTACTCGCTGATCACGGTCGTGGTGCTGCTCGTTCTGCAGTGGCCCGCCGCCTACCTGATGCCCAAGGCACGGGTGGCGATCTCGTTCGCCCCGACGGCGGCGCTGGCTGTGGTCCTGCTCACGATCTTCAGCATCAAGCCCGGGGCCTAGCGAGTTCCTCCAACAGCCGGACCCGGGTGCCCCGTTCCGGAGGACCCGGCCGGCTGCGGGCGTGGCTGACCGGCGACGCTTCGTCCCGCGGCTGACAGCTCCTGGCCGTCCTCGGCCGGCCGATGCGGGCGACGGCCCGGCCGGCTGCTCGGGCGGGGAGAGACTGGTACCGGTCCCGCTCGCACGGGCTCCGGAACGGTTCGTCCACCGCGCCGACGCCGACCAGGTCCCGGGGCTCTGTCCCCTGCAGACCCGTCACTCCGTGAAGCCGGCAGCAGGGGGTCGGATGCTCACGGTCGGCTTTGCCGGAACGGCAAACCGGCTCGCCGTTTCGGCGGAATCTCCCACAAGATCGGTACGGTGCTCGTGGATCGGCGAGACGAAGCCGCTCCCGACGCGCACCCGATCGACAGCCCGGGAGGACGCATGCCACAGCACGACGTAGCGCTCACACACCGACTGATCAACTCGCCGGGGCACCGGATCCATCTGGTGGAGCAGGGCACCGGGCCGCTGGTGCTGCTGGTCCACGGCTTCCCGGAGTCCTGGTACTCCTGGCGCCACCAACTCCCGGCTCTCGCCGCGGCGGGATACCGCGCGGTCGCCCTCGACGTGCGCGGCTACGGCCGCTCCTCCAAACCCGCGGTCCCGGCCGCCTACCGCATGCTCGACCTGGTCGAGGACAGCGTCGCCGTGGTGCGCGCCCTCGGCGAGGAATCAGCGGTGGTCGTCGGCCACGACTGGGGCGCGACGATCGCCGCCAACTGCGCTCTGCTCCACCCGCAGGTGTTCCGCGCAGTGGGGCTGCTCAGCGTCCCCTACACTCCGCGAGGCGGGCCGCGGCCCAGCGAGATCTTCGCCCAGCTGGGCGGGGACGAGGAGTTCTACGTCTCCTACTTCCAACAGCCCGGCCGAGCCGAGGCCGAGATCGAACCCGATGTCCGCGGCTGGCTCGCGGGCTTCTACACCGCCCTGTCGGCCGACACCATGCCCGCACCCGACGCTCCCGACCCGCACTTCGTCGCGAGGGGCGGAACGATGCGCGAGCGCTTCCCGTCCGGTCCGCTGCCCGCGTGGCTCAGTGAGAGCGAACTCGACTTCTACGCCGGAGAGTTCGAACGGACCGGCATGACCGGGGCGCTGAACCGCTACCGGAACATGGACCGGGACTGGGAGGACCTCGCCGCCTTCGACGGCGCCCCCGTCACCCAGCCCTCCCTGTTCATCGGCGGCACCCAGGACGCCTCCACCACGTGGCTGGCCGACGCGATCAACGCCTTCCCCACCACACTGCCCGGGCTGATCTCCTCCCACCTCCTCGACGGCTGCGGCCACTGGATCCAACAGGAACGCCCCGCCGAGCTCAACCAGCTCCTGACCGAATGGCTTGCCACACTGCCCTTCTGACGCACTCGCCGACCCACCCGGCTCAGTACTGCCAGCCCCTCACGAACCGCCGGGCGGGCGGCTTGCCCTCGGGGGCTCCTTCGAAGCCCGGCCAACCATCCTGAGAAGGTCAGCGCCACTGGTGGGAGGACGGCCGGTCGTCGCCGGGAGCAGCAGCGGCCCGCCTCCCGCGTCGAGTGCCCGTGCCGTGACACGCCTCGGCGCCCCGGGGCGGGCTCAGCCGTGCGGGTGTCGGTGACGGCCGGTTCTGCCGGAGGTCGTAACTTTCCGGCCCACCGTTCTTTGGTCCGGACAACAGTGATTGCAACCGGTTCGGGGCGTGCACCACCTTCAGCCGGCGCCTGTTCGACCGCCACCGGGTCGGCCGTGCTTCGAATTCGTCTTGAGAGGAATGCGAAAATGTTCAAGAACTCCCTCGCCGCCGCCGGCCTGGCCGCCGCTGTCATCGCGATGTCCGCCGGGTCCGCCTTCGCCATCGCCGACTCGGACGGCGCCGCGGCCTCCGTGCAGGGCAACGGCGGCACCAACCAGACCGGCACCCACGGGGACCACAGCCCCAACTTCCACACCCTCGACAACCCGAACGTCTGCCTGCCGGAGGTCCACAACCTCGGGGTCGGCGCCGTCATCGGGGTGGCCGTCCCGATCGAGGTCCCGGTCCTGAACAAGACCCCGAAGCAGATCTGCAACGTCGGCCACAACACCCAGTCCTCCGGCGACGGCGGCATCTCCCACCTGATCGGCTGACCCCGCAGCATTCCGACCGAGACCCCGGTGACGCGTCCCGGGCGCCAGAACCACGTCGGACCAGACCCGCCCGCCGCCGACGGCGCCCCGTCGGCGGCGGGACCGACACCCGCACAACCGCCACCGGGCGACGCGGCGGCCGTGCAACTCCCGGCGGCACCACGACGATCCAGGAGAACCACCGGAAACACCGCCGCGCACTTCGGCAGCGAAGCCCAGAAGAACCGCCTCACCGACTGGCTCCGCGGGCTCGGCGGGCCCCCTTCCCCCGGTAACAACCAGCCGCCCTGGCGTGAGGACGCGACTCCTGCCCCGGGGCCGGCCGGGCCGCCTTCGTGCAGTCCCCGATCACGAGGGGTGAAGGGCCAGGCCACCTCATCTGTCACCCGCTGCGGCCTGTACGCTCCCGCGCATGAAGGATCTTCGGGTGGGGGCGTCCGCCGTTGCGGGCGCACTGGTCTTCGGCACACTCGCCGTCATCGGTGGCTGGTGGGTCCTCGACGGCGGGATCTACGGCTGCACCTTCGCGGATGCGGCGCTGCAGGACCCGATGGCATCCCAGGTCCGGACGCTCGGCGCCCCGCAAGAAGCACAGACCGACGGCGAGTCGTACACCGGCTGCGACGATGACGACCACTTCGCGTACTTCGGCCAGAGCTACGCCGCGCCCGCCCAGCGGGCCGACGTCGTCGCTCACTACCGGGCGGCCGCCGCCCGCAACGGCTGGCTGCCGGCGCCGCCAGCCCCGGACGAGCCCGCCTGGCGCCACGACCCGAGCGGCGAACGGCTCGGCCTCTGCTTCACCAAGCAGGTCAACGGCACCACGTCCCATCTCGCGGTGTCCTGGGCATCCCTCGGCTACACGGTGGAGGCCCGGGCGAGCCGGAGCGGCGACTCCTGGTGCCCGTGAGCCCGGCATCGGGCGGCGGCGGTGGTTCCGCCCGCCGGGTGTACGCCCGCCTCGCGCGCCGCCTTCGTCCGCCCGTGCCCGCGGTGAGGCCTGCGGCACACATGCGGATGCGTCCATGACATTCACTTCTACGTGCCAGTAACCATACGCACGGGAATCAAGCCCCGGCCCGGTTTCACGAGCGCTCGGCGTGACGGGGGAGCCGGAGATCACCGGGCCGACCATGCCGGGAAGGGTGGCGCCCGGCACCCCCGGGTGAGCTGTCCGGGCCGGTGCCAATAGCGGGATGACGGGGGCCGGGCACCTCGGACGGTCGCCAGGCAGGCGTTCGATCGGGCCGGGGCTCGGCCGCGGCTCTGCATCGTCAACGAGTGAAGTGACGGGGTGTAGTCAGATCGGCCGCCGAGGAGCCTTCTGCCCGGTTTTCGCCGGGGCGTCGCTACCGTGCGCACACTGTGCCGGATTCATGGATTGCCCGGTGGAATAGGAGAGTTGAATCGATGCTAGCGTGGAAATGTCGCACACGGACGACTTGCGTGCGGTTCGTTCTGATCGGGCCGGTGAGGACCGATGGCAGTACAGCTGGGCGATGCCAGGGCCCGCGAGGGCGACCTGCTGTCGCTGGGCCGGTTGGCTGCCGCGACCGAGGGCGTTCCCGAGATCGTGGTGGGGCTGATCGACGGTCCGGTGGTGGTGGGGCATCCTGCGCTGGCGGGCGAGCGGATCCGGGTGCTCGGCGCGCCTGCAACGGCGGCCGGATCTGCGGCGGCTGCTCCAGTGACTCGAGCGGCTCCGGCACTTTCGCACGGAACGTTCGTCGCGGGGTTGCTCCACGCGCGGCGCGGGACGCCGGCCCCGGGGATCTGTCCGGCGTGCACGCTACTGGTGCGCCCGGTGTTCGCCGACGGCGCGCCGCCGGAAGCAGGAGGGGCCGGCAGGGTCCGTGGGGCCGACGACAACGGCGGACCGTGGGCGACGGCTGAGGAACTGGCACGGGCGATCGTGGACTGCGTGCGCGCGGGCGCCGGGCTGCTGAACATCAGCGCCGCGTTGGTGGGACTGGCGCCGGCGGGTGAGCGGTACCTGCGGGAGGCCCTCGACTTCGCGCGTGACCGGGAGGTCGTGGTTTTCGTCGCGGCCGGGAACCGGGGCCTGGTCGGAGGGTCGATGCTCACGCGCCATCCGTGGGCGGTTCCGGTGGTCGCCTACGGGCGCGACGCGGTGCCGCTGCCCAGCTGCGATCTGGCGGCGTCGATGGGTCGGCGGGGGCTCGGGGCACCCGGTCAGGACATCGACGGCATCACGCCCGGGGGCGGTGGTACGAGGTCGAGCGGGACGAGTGCGGCGACCCCCCTCGTCACCGGCGCGGCCGCGCTCGTGTGGTCGTGCGTCCCGCAGGCACGCGGGGCCGCGGTGCGCTCGGCCCTGCTGCAGGCGGTCGCGTGGCCGCGCCGCGGTGTCGCACCACCGCTGCTGGACGCCTGGCGCGCGTACGCGCTGCTGAGCGGTGGCGGGTGACGGCGAGGGCGGCCGAGACGGCCTACTGCCGACGGCCGAGGAGAGCGAGACGGTGAAGGGAACGGTGACAGCGATGGCCAAGGGACAGCGGGGGCCACGGGCGGCCACCCGGATTCGCTTGCCGGGATTCGTCTCCGACGAGGACATCGGCCTGGGCGACGCCGTCAAGCACGCGACGTCCACCGTCGGGATAAGGCCCTGCGGCGGATGCCTGCGCCGGGCGGAGGCCCTGAACCGCCGCGTCGTCTTCTCCGGCCGGCGTGACTGACCCGACCCCTTCGATCGTGCAACCCGGCCGACCACCCAGCCGGAGAACGCGGAGTGAAATCATGGAAGAGCCGAGAGTGGAGCACGAGGACCTGACGGTCCTGCCGGGTGACGGACCGTCGGCCGCACCGGCCGCACAGCCGCCGTCTCCCGTGACCGTGGCCCGGGTGCCCATGTCACCGGAGCCCGCACCGCCGCCGCCACCCGCCGCCGCGATGCCGCAGACGGCGACCCTGCAGTCGCTGCCGGCCACCGTGCGGGAGCCCGCGACCGAAGCGCCGCCCAGGCACGTGTACGCGCTGGGCCGGATCGAGCCGCGCTTCCCGAGCCTGGGGGTCGAGAAGGAATGGGCGCAGGTGGTGGGGCGGTCGGACGCCGCCGGACTCACGGACCGCGAGGCCGTCCGCGGCTTCCTCGGCAAGCGCGCCAACCGCTACCTGGCGCGGGAGATCTGCTGGGTGTTCACCGTCGAAGGGGTGGAGACGTATCTGCTGCACCCCCGTGACCCGGCGGACTTCAAGCTGCTGATCCAGTCGCTCAGACCGGAGGAGGGGCTCACGGACTCCGACGTCGACGTGGTCATCGGTACGCTCGGCCCGATTGCGCCGCCGGAGGTGTGCAACGGGCTGACCCTGCCCGTCTGCCTCTTCGACCAGCTCTACTCCTTCGACGCCGACTCCCTCATCAGCTCGATCCCCCGGCCCGAGAACGTCCCGGCCGAGCGGTTCGAATCCGTGGCCCTGGACCTCTTCCTGAACGTCGTCCAGCTGGCGGACAACGCCGGGGCGACCGACGAACACCGGGCGCTCAACTACCTGTCGGTGCGCTATCCGGCGATCTACCACGTCGCCGCGGAGAGGCTGGCCGCGAACGCGGCGCTCACCACGGTGGACGTGGACACCTCCCGGTTGGCGACCACCCGCCGGGTGGTGAACGTCATCTTCTCCTACCGCGACCGGCAGACCGACGTGGTCGACCGGTACTTCGTCCGGGTCGACGTCACCGAGAAGTACCCGTTCCTGGTCAGCAAGCTCGCGCCCTACTTCGCGAGGTGATCCCCGAGGTGGTTCCTCCGGCGCGATCACCCGGCCGGGCCGGCAGGCGCGCACCCCTCGACGACCTCCGACACGGACACAACCTCCGACGACGCATCGACGATCCCGTCCCGTCGTCGAGGACGACTCACCGAATCCGAGGAATTCGCCAGGAAGGACTGGTGACCGACATGACACGGCAAGCCCAATTGCCGGGCTTCACCGGCGAAGCATCCCTCGAACCCGCCCTGGGGAGCTACGGAGTGGGCGGCTCGACGTCCGGGCGTGCGGCGCCCATGGCCGTCGTGCCGCAGGCGCTGTACCCCTGGGGGCCGAAGGGATGCATCCCGAACTGCGTGTGCATCACGGGTGAGGACTGCCCGTGCTGCGGTTCGATGCCGCCCGAGCAGGTCAAGATCAGAACGGGGAAGCGATCATGAGTACCCCCCGGTTCACGGCCGAAGCGGTCCTGCAGCGACCGCGACGCCCGCAACGTCCGCAACCGCCGCACCGCGTCCCCGCGCCGGGCGGTGACCGGGACCTTCGCAGGGCGGTCGTCCCCGCCTCCATCGGCGTCGATGTGAGCACCGGACACTGCGGCTGCTACGCCGACGAATGGTGGGGCCTGCCCTGTATCTGCATCGAATACTGGACGTGACCGGACCAGGCTTCCGCCTGAGCCGACCGCACCCTGGGAGGTGGTGGGAACAAGAGCGGGCCAAGTCCGGCGGTCAGGGCAGCGGGACCATGTGCAGGCAGGTGTCCCGGCCGGGGCCGGGTGCGGCCGCGAGGGGCCGGGCGACGCCGCGGGTGACTCGGCGCGGAAGGTGCCGGCGTCGTCGGCTGCCGGCGTCGTCGGCGAACACGGGCCGGCCGTCCGGGGTGGTCTCGCCGTGGCGTGGGCGGTGACGACCCCGGGCGAGGGTGTTCCTGAAGGACGCCGGGCAGCGTGACCGCGTGGCGCAAGGGCGTGTGCATGGCCGCCGCTTCAGGCCCACGGCGTCGCCGATGTCGAGGTTGCCGTCCTCTTTCCGATTCTTCAGGACTGACTCAAGAGCGCGAAGAACGGGACGAGCGTCGCAGCCGTGCACACAGGCCAGTACCAGGTTGCCCGGACGGCCGTCGTCCTGCGGCGCATCCACCCGTTGACCAACCCCCAGATCAGGCCGAACAGGCAGAGCACCGGCACGATGATGACCAGCCAGAGAAGCATCCCGTCATTCTCGTTCGGGTCCCTCACCGTCCATCCGAGGGTCGCCAGTGGCCCGTTCACCAGGAAGTACCACACCAGGAACAGCGGAACGACGGCTGGGATCCCCAATGCCAGGTTGACGACGACGGGGACGGCGGGCTTCCACATGCGCTCATTCTTCACGACCGGCATCCCGACCTCCTGCACGGGGGCCCGCAGATCGTGATCTGTAACGCGTCAACGCGTCGTCACCGGTCGACGGGGCCGGGCCGGCAGGGAGGACCGGGAATTGGCGTGCCGGCACGGCACGGCGCTGCGGGGCGCCGGCCCGGGCGCGCACGGGAGCAACGGTGAGTTCTCCCCGGAAACTGGCGTCCGAGCCCCCGGCCGCCGAGAATCTCGGGAATCACCCGTCACGGACGGATGACCGCGGTGGGCGGGCAGAGAACGAAAGAGGTGCCCAGGTGGGCGAGGACCGGTTGATCACCGGCCGGTACCGGCTGCTGGAACGGATCGGCAGCGGCGGCATGGGAACCGTGTGGCGGGCCGAGGACGAGCTGCTGGGCCGCGACGTGGCCGTGAAGGAGCTGCGGATCCGCCCGGAGCTGTCGCCCGAGGAGACCGCGACCCTGCTGGAGCGGACCCGCCGCGAGGCACGCAGCGCCGCCCGGATCAACCAGCGCAACGTCGTGGTGGTGCACGACGTCGTGGAGCACGAGGGACTCCCCTGCGTGGTGATGGAGTACGTCCCCTCCCGCACCCTTGCTGCGGTCCTCGCCGAGAACGGACCGCTACCCGCGGCGGACGCCGCCCGGATCGGGCGCGAGATCCTGGCCGGGCTGCGGGCCGCCCACGCCGCCGGCGTCGTGCATCGCGACGTCAAACCCGGCAACGTCCTGCTCGCGCTCGACGGCCGGGTGGTGCTGACGGACTTCGGCATCGCCACCATCGCGGGCACCTCCAGCCTGACCAGAACCGGCGAACTGGTGGGATCCGTCGACTACCTGGCACCGGAGCTGGTCCGCGGCGGCACCCCGACCCCCGCCTCCGACCTGTGGGCGCTGGGCGTCACCCTGTACCAGGCCGTGGAGGGGCTGCCGCCGTTCCGCAGGGCGACCGCGATCGAGACCGCCATGGCGATCGCCGCCGACCCGCCGGAGCCGCCGCTGCACGCCGGTCCGCTCACGCCGCTGATCGGGTCGCTGCTGGAGAAGGAGCCGCTGGAGCGGCCCACGGCCGAGGTTGCGGAGCTGCTGCTCGACGACACCGCGACCAGGCGGACGAAGCCGGTGGACGGGGCGGAGCACGGCCCGGGCCTGGCTGTCAGGAGCGGTGGAGCCCCCGTTCACGCCGCGACCCGGCCCGCAGCCGGTGGTGACGCGCACAGCGTGGCGCAGCCACCCGGCATGCTGGTCACACCCGGTGCCCTCGCCGGGGACCACCTGCCCGCCATACCCGCAGCCCGCCCCGCCGGGCGGCGGACCCGCCGCCGAACCGGACTCCGCTGGACCGTCGCCGCCGCGTTGGTGGCCGCCGCAGCCGCCGCCGGCGTCCTCGTCCTGGACCGCGGCCTCCACTCCCAAAGACACGAGGCTCAGGCCGAACCGGCGCCGTCCCCGGCGACGTCGTCCCCGGCAGGCGCGACCGGCGCGTCGTCCGTGAGCCCGGCCGGGCCGTCCCCGGCTGCGTCCTCCCCCGCTGTCCCGGGCGGCACCGGCCCGGCGGCCGTCCCCGCCGGGTCCAGCATCCGCCGGGACCCGGCCGGCTTCTCGCTGGCCGTCCCCGACGGCTGGGTGCGCAGCACCGACGCCTCCGGCCGGGTCTTCTACCTCTCGCCGGACCACGCCTTCCGAATCGGCGTCCACCCCACCACCCCGAGCGGTCAGGGCATGCTGGCCGAACTCCAGAAGCAGGACGCCGCCGGCCCACGGACCAACCCCGGCTACCGCGGCGGCAGCGTCCAGCCCACGGTCTTCCACGGCACCACCGACGCCGCCCTGTGGCTGTGGACCTGGAACGGCTACCCGGAGGACGGCTTCGGTGCCCGGCGTGTGCAGGACATCTCCTGGACCGAGCAGGGCCGCAGCTACGACTTCTGGGTCTCCGCGCCGACCGGTCGGCTCGATGAGGCCAATCGCTTCTTCCAGATCGTGTCGGCCACCTTCCGGATCGGCTGAGGCCCGGTCGCCTCTGCGGCTACCGGCCGGCGTGCGCCCGCCGCAGCTCGGCGATGTCGAACTCCGTCATCGACTCCACAGCCCGTTTCGCCGCGGGGTCCGTGCGAGCCGGCCCGACCGGCGCGGCCGGCACAACCTGCCGGCGCAACCCGAGGCGGTACTCATGGGGATTACGAGCGCCGGCAACCCATGCCGCATACCTATACGAACCATGGCAAACTGGGCGTAAGTGATAGTGCTCTACAGAGGAAGATCACCCATGACTCATGGAGCCCACCCCCAAGCTCCTACCGTCCGCGCGAACATCGACCGGGCCCGCGGCTGCGAAGAATGCCGTAGCTGGGGCACCGTAATCACACCCGAAGGCCGCCACGAGCTGTGCCCCAGGTGTCAGCACCCTGATTGAGCACGCGGCCCCCGGTCCCGGTCACGGGCCACGGTGTCCGTGCCCGGCAGCCGGGTGAGCCGCACGAGTCCGGTCATAAGGCCGTCGCGTGGGCCCGATCCGAACTGCGCGCCGAGGTAGAGCGCGTCGAAGAACGCCATGGCGAGCAGGCCGAGCAGCAGGTAACCGACCGGGCCGGGCGCCCCCGGCGGCTCGGGGAGCACGGCGGCGGTGGCGTCCGCGGCGAATCCCACGACGGCGACGCTGAGGACCGTGCCGAGCCCGGGCAGCTCCCGCAGCGGGATCCACGCGAGGAGCACGAGGACGGAGATCAGGCTCGTCGCCCACCCGAACGAGATGCCCAGCGCGTCGGCCGTCCCCCCGGTGAGCACGCTCCAGCTCCCTGCCCCGAGGCCGGACTGGACAAGCATCATCATGGCGGCCCCCAACCCCACGATCCCGGAAAGGAGTTGGGGAATCCGCCGGGCCTTTCGGCCGGCCCGGGCCTGGGCGAGGGCGCTCATGCGCGCCGGCACGATCCGGTCACGGCGGGACGGGACGCAGGGACGTTCGGACAGAACGGGGGGATGTTCGGAGGGAACAGGGAGAACGGAGGGAACGGGGGGGACGGAAGGAGCGAGAGGTGCCATGGGGTGACTCTGCGGTCCATCTGGATCTGGATTCCATAGCCAGATTGCTTACGCCGGCCTGGTGAAGATCAGTTCGCACGCAGTGGCCGGCATGGTGGGGACCTGGCGGGGGGTGCGGGGCCACCACTGCGGGGTGCCGACTGTCAGCAGTGGGCAGCGGCCCCGACCAGCTCCGGGCCAGGGGTCAGCCGCCCCGGAGACGCCGTGATCTCGGCCGAGAACAACAGGTGCGGCAGCGGGAAGCGAGAGCGGGCTTGGCCGTTCTCGCGGATCCTCATCGGCTGCACGACGACGCCGTCGCGGGCTCAGGGCGCGGTGGCTTCCCAGGCCGCCTCGATCATCCGGAAGACCTCGTCCACCGTGGCCCCGGGATCGTCCGCGCGGCAGGCCAGCGCGTAGGCGTCGATGGCGAACCGCGCGGTCGCCCGGCAGGCCGTCGCGCTCCGGGACAGGTGGGGATCGGCGGCCAGGGCCGCCGCCAGTGCCTGCGCGTGACGCAGGCTCATCGACTCCTCGTACTCCCGCAGGGCGGGTGACCCCTCGATCATGCGCCGGAGGGGGGCGCTGCCCTCCGCCGTGCAGTGCCGCACCAGGGCCTGGACCTCACGGTGCAGCGCAGGGATGAGCGGTTCGTGCGGCTGCCGGTCGGTGACCGCCTGCGTGAGGCGTTGCTCGAAGTCCTGGTCGCGCTCGAACACGAGGGCCTCTTTCGAGGCGAAGTGGGCGAAGACCGTGGTGACGGCCACGTCGGCCTCGGCCGCCACGTCACGGATGCCCACGGCGTCGTACCCGCGTTCCAGGAAGAGCCGCAGCGCGGTGTCGGCGATCTTCTGACGGGTCGCGGCCTTCTTGCGTTCGCGGCGTCCGGGCGGCTCACTCATGCCCTGACACTACCAGGTACGAATCACTAACAGTTGTTAAACCCTAACGGTTAGGGTTATGTTCGGCGGCATGAGGAAAGTGAGCTTCGCCGAGTTCGGCGGTCCCGAGGTCCTGCAACTGGTGGAAGCCGAGGAGCCCCACGCGGGCCCCGGCCGGATACGCATCGCCGTACGGGCGGCGGGTGTGAACCCCGTCGACTGGAGGATCCGGGAGGGCCAGGTCCTGGGAGCCCATCCGGTCGAGCTTCCCGCCGGGGTCGGGCTGGACGCCGCCGGGGTGGTGGACGAGGTCGGCGAGGGCGTCGAAGGGATCGAGATCGGCGACCACGTGTTCGGCGAAGGCGCCGACACGTACGCCGAGTTCGCCGTGTTGTCGGCCTGGGCCCGGATGCCCGGGGGACTGTCCTTCGAGGAGGCGGCCGGGTACCCGTCCGTGGTGGAGACGGCACTGCGCATCATCCGCGAGGTCGGCGTGCGGCCCGGGCAGACGCTGCTGGTCAGCGGCGCTTCCGGCGGCGTCGGGTCGGCGGTGCTGCAGATCGCCCGCGAGCGCGGCATCACGGTGATCGGCACCGCCGGGGCCGCCAACCAGGACTACCTGCGCGGCCTGGGCGCCCTCGCCACCACCTACGGCGAGGGCTGGGTCGAACGGGTACGGCACCTGGGCCGGGCCGACGCCGCCCTCGACCTGGCCGGCTCGGGCGTGATCCGCGAACTCGTCCAACTGACCGGGGACCCGCGCAAGGTCGTCTCCATCGCCGACCTCGGCGCGCCGCAGCTGGGCGTGCGGTTCTCCGGCGTGGCCGGGAGCGTGCCGGACGCACTCGCCGAGGCCGTCGACCTCATCTCCCGGGGCAGACTCCACATCCCGGTCGAGAAGGCGTACCCGCTCACCGAAGCCGCGACGGCGCACGCCGACAGCCGCGCCGGCCACACCCGGGGGCGCCGGGTCCTGATCGTCTGAGCCACCGCCCGCCCGGCGTCCATGCGCTGGCGGCACCCGCCCGTCGCCCTCGTCCTCGCACGGCCGACGACCCGGCACCCGGCACCCGTCACCCGTCACCCGGGAAGGACGTGCCGACCTCCTCGGACTGCCCGGGCACGTCGATCCGGACGGTCAGCGCCCGTTCGAGAAGCCGCTCCTACGTCAGCCGGAAGTCGCCCGGAAGCCGGCCCGTCCACCAACGCGGCCTCGCTACAGTGATCATCCGCTTTTCATACGCACGTAGCACAACCCTTCGGGAGATCACGGATACTGACCGAATGGACAGCACCTTGATCCGGGACTCCTACGACGCGGTCGCGGATGTGTATGCGCAGGGCTTCACCGCGGATCTGGCGACGAAGCCGTTGGACCGCGCCATGCTGACGGCATTCTCCGAGCAGGTTCCGAAGGACGGACCCGTCGCGGACGTCGGGTGCGGTCCCGCCCAGGTGGCCTGCCACCTCGATGATCTCGGTGTTCCGGTTGTGGGCCTGGATGTGTCACCCGGCATGGTCAAGGTGGCGCAGGAGCGCCGTCCAGGCCTCGACGTACGGGTCGGCTCGATGTTGGACCTCCCACTGGCAGACAAAGAACTCGCCGGCATCGTGGCGTTCTACTCACTGATCCACCTGCAGTCCCACGAGCGGCCACGCGCCTACACCGAATTCGCCCGGGTGCTGCGCCCCGGCGGTCTCGTCCTCGCGGCCTTCCATGCGGGCGAGGAGGTCCGGCACCGGGACTCGTGGTTCGACCGCTCGGTCTCCCTCGACTTCTTCGCCCTCCGCCCGGAGGACGTCGCCGCAGGTCTCGCCACCGCGGGCTTCGCCATCGAGGCGACGCTGATGCGAGGACCGTACCCGGGTGAAGCGGACACCGAGCGGGCGTACCTCCTGGCCCGCAGACTCTGAGTAGCCGGGGCGGCGATGGGGTGGCTCGAAGGTCGTGGCACCAGATGCGCAGCCGGGTTCCGGGGCGGGGACGGTCTGACGGCGAAATTGCCGGCTTTCGATGCCGAAGCCTGTCAGGATCCCCGAATGGAGATCCGTCGCGTCACTCAGGTCGAGGCCGTCAACGCCGCCGGGCACCTGTTCGACACCGCCCCAGGACAGCAGGCGACTGAGCGGTTCCTGGCGGATGAGCGCCATCACCTCCTGATCGCCTACGTGGACGATGTCCCGGCGGGGATGGTCACCGGCGTCGAGATGACGCACCCGGACAAGGGGACCGAGATGTTCCTGTACGAGCTGGGCGTGGACGAGCCGTTCCGTCGGCGGGGCATCGGCCGGGCTCTGGTGTCGGCGCTTGCGGACCTGTCGCGCGAACGGGGTTGCTACGGCGTGTGGACGCTCACGGACGAGGACAACGCGGCGGCACGAGCGACGTACCGCCGTGCCGGCGGCATCCCGGAGGCGGGGCAGGTGGTGGTCACCTGGGCGTTTGACGAGCGGTAGACCGTGGCCCTGCACGGCGCGGCGGTGAAACGCCGCGGCGCCGACCCCGCAACCGGGCCGCTCGGGTCCTCGCACGTGGCGGACGCGGCGTCACCCTTCGGTGACTCCGGCCCTGCGGGCGGCGGCCGGGCCGGCCGACTTCCCGCGCGGCGAGCCCCCGTCCCCGGACCGGACCGGGGCTCTGGCAGGCTGGGGCGGTGACGTCAGGGACCGCCGAGGAGTTCACCGCCCACCGCCCCAGGATGTTCGGCCTGGCCTACCGCCTGCTCGGCTCCGCCGAGGAGGCGGAGGACGCGGTCCAGGACGCGTTCCTGCGCTGGAGCGCCGCCGACCGGGCGGCGGTCGGGCACCCGGGGGCCTGGCTCGCCAAGGTCGTCACCAACCTCTGCCTCAACCGGCTCACCTCGGCCCGAGCCCGGCGCGAGGCGTACGTGGGGCCGTGGCTGCCGGACCCGGTGCTCACCGCGGACGGTGCGCTCGGCCCGCTGGAGTCCGCCGAGCAGCGCGAGGCCGTGTCGACGGCCCTGCTGGTGCTGCTGGAGCGGCTCACGCCGACCGAGCGCGCGGTCTACGTGCTGCGCGAGGCGTTCGACTACAGCCACCGGGACATCGCCGCGGTGCTCGACCTCGGCGAGGCCAACTGCCGCCAGCTCTACCGCCGGGCGGTCCAGCGGGTGGCGGCGCCCGAGGCCCGCTTCGCCCCGGCGGCCGACCGGAGGCAGGAACTGGTCGAGTCCTTCGTCCGGGCGGCCCGGGAGGGTGATCTGGCGGGACTGGAGAAGCTGCTCGCCGCGGACGTCGTCTGGTGGAGCGACGGCGGCGGCAAGGTCACCTCGGCCCGGCGGCCGCTGGTCGGCCGGCAGACGGTGCTGCGCTTCCTGGCGGGCATCACCCAGCGGCTCGGGGGCGGTGCCGAGCACACGACGGCCGAGGCCAACGGCGCGCCGGCTCTGCTCACGCACGTGGCGGGGCAACTCGTCGCCGTCAGCTCCTTCGAACTGCGCGACGGCGCCATAGCGGAGGTCCGGGTCGTGATGAACCCGGACAAGCTCGCCTTCGCGGCCCGGCAGCTCACCGCCCCGGCGCCCGACGCCTGACCGGCGGGCGGCACCGGGGCCGGGCCCGGCCGGACGGGTTGTCACATTCCAGGGGCCTCGCCGGTTCTCAGTGGTCGACGGGGGCTCCACCGGGGAGCGCCCGCCCACCGAAGGGACACGAACTGCCATGACCACGATCCTGGTGACCGGCGGTACCGGAACGCTCGGCCGGCTCGTCGCCGAACGACTGCGCGCGGACGGCGCCGAGGTGCGGGTGCTGAGCCGGCACGCCCGGCCGTACGCCGTGGACCTGCGCGAGGGCAGCGGGCTGGCGTCGGCCGTCGCCGGTGTGGACACCGTCGTGCACTGCGCGAGCTCGCCGCGCGGCGGTGACGAGCAGGCCGCCCGCAACCTGATCGCGGCGGCCCGGGAGGCCGGCGTGCGGCACCTGGTGTACATCTCGATCGTCGGCGTCGACCGGGTGCCGTTCCCCTACTACCGGGCCAAGCTCGCCGTCGAGCGGCTCGTCGAGGGGTCGGGGATCGGCTGGACACTGCTGCGCACCACCCAGTTCCACGACCTGGTGCTGCGGGTCCTGCAGGCCTCGGCGAAGCTGCCGGTCATGCTGCTGCCGGCGGGCGTCGCGGACCAGCCGATCGAGGTGGCGGAGGTCGCGGAGCGGCTGGCCGGGCTCGCCGTCGGCGCGCCCGCGGGGAGGGTGGCGGACATGGGCGGCCCCGAGGTCCGGACGTTCCCGGAGCTGGCCCGGGCCTTCCTGCGGGCGAGCGACCGGCACCGCCGCCTGCTGAACGTGCCCCTGGCCGGATCGGCCTACCGCGCGTTCCGGGCGGGCGGGCACCTCACCCCGGAGCGGGCCGTGGGCACGGTCACCTTCGAGCGGTTCCTGGCGGAGCGCTTCCCTGGGTGAGGCCGCGGCGGATCCGGCCGACCAGGACCTCCCGGCCGGGCACCGCTCCTGCAACTCGCCTGTATACGTTCTCCGTCACCACATGGGACACGCTGTCAGGCGATCCGACCGGGTCGACGGACCCGAAGCGGCACTGGACGGCCCGCAGACTTTCCCCGGTGCCTTCCACCGCCGGGTCACCGGCCCGGCCCTTGCGGACCGAAGGGTTCCGGACGTCCCAAGTCTTTCGGTGCCGACCGTCATCCTCGCCGGCCCCCGCCGCCCCTACGTTGGGCCACGGCCGGGGCACGGGATGCGCCCCGGCCACCCCCGGGCGGCATCCGACGCCCGATCGGTCACGGACAGGGCCGGCCCCGACGCCGGGCCGGCCGGGGCGGGAGGACGGACGGATGGCAGTGCGCAAGGCCGCCACGATCAGGCAGGTCGAGCAGACGGTGCGGGAAATGGATTCGACCGATCCCCCGCTCACCGTCTTCGGGGTGTTCCTCGATGACAGCCCGTGGCTCTCCTGCCTGCTCGGCGGCGGCCTCGACGCCGACACCTACTTCGTCACCGCCACCGCGCGGTCCGTCCACTTCCACCAGGTCAGGAGCAAGGGGCTGGGGCAGCGGCCGGGCAGCCTCGTCTACAGCTTCGACCGGGATGACGCTACGCGCCGGATGGGCGAGGTCCGCCGCCAACTGCTGTGGAGTTCCTTCCCGTTCGTTCTCCCCGGGCACGGCGCGCCCATCCGGATGAACGTCCGCCTCGGCTGGCGGAAGGAGTTCGCACGGTTCACCGCCGACCTGGACACGGCCGCCGCACGGCGCTGACCCCGGCGGGCAGCGACCGGCGCGACAGCCCGCCAGGGGTACGAGAAGCCCCGGCCCCGGGGCGGACCACACCGGGAGATGTCCCGGGAAACGACCCTGACGCACTGCCTGATCACAACTCGACCTGATCCGGTAAGAGCGCGAGTCCGGCCGGAGGCCGCCCCTCGCACCCGGCACGACGGGACGGAACGCGCCGCCGCGCGGGACCACCGCCCGTCGACGGCCGGGGCGTCCGCACCGAAACCACCGTCACACCCGACCCCCTCGACAGGAACCACCTTGACCACCCACCGGACCGGCCGCCGCCTCGTGCTGGCGGCACTCGCCGCCGGCAGCCTGCTGCTCACCACCGCCTGCAACGACCTGGCAAGCGACCAGCCGGCCGACGCCGGCACCGTCGGCCCGGCCGGCGCCGCCGCGAAGCCCGCCGGAGCCGACGACCCCCGGCTCGGCGCCTTCTACGGCCAGCACATCGACTGGCACGCCTGCCCGCCGGACGCCGGGAGCCGACCGGTGGACCTGACCGGGCTGCAGTGCGGCGAACTGCGCGTTCCGCTGGACTACGCCACCCCGGCCGCCGACGCCCTCGGCGTCGCGCTGGTCCGGCTGCCCGCGGCCGAACCCGCCCGGCGGGTCGGCTCCCTGGTGGTCAACCCCGGCGGACCCGGCGGGTCCGGCGTGGAGATGGTCGAAATGGGGCGAAGGCTCTTCGACGGCGCCCTGCACAACCGCTTCGACGTCGTGGGGTTCGACCCGCGGGGCACCGGGGCGAGCTCCCCGGTGACCTGTCTGACCGACCGGCAGCGGGACGACCGCGACCAGGTGGACATCCCCGTCGACCCGGCGAAGCGTCGTGTGGTGCTCGAACGGCAGGACAAGGAGTTCACCACCGCCTGCGCGGCCAGGTCGGGCAAGCTGCTCCCCTTCGTCGGCACCCGCAACACCGCCCGCGACCTCGACGTCCTGCGCCAGGCGCTCGGCGACCCGAAGCTCAACTACCTGGGCATCTCCTACGGCACCTACCTGGGCGCGCTCTACGCCGAGGAGTTCCCCGCCCGGACCGGTCGGCTGATCCTGGACGGCGCGGTCGACCCCGCCGCCGACGCCCTGGACGAGTCCACCGACCAGATCATCGGGTTCGAGTCCTCGTTCCGGCGCTTCGCCGACGACTGCGTCCGCGCCCACGCCGACGAGTGCCCGCTCGGCAGCGACCCGGGCACCGCGGCGAAGAAGGCCTCGGACTACCTGGAGAGCCTGCACGACCACCCGCTGGACACCGCCGACGGGCGCAAGCTCACCAGCGACCTGGGCTGGGCCGGCACCCAGGCCCTCCTCTACGGCGACGAGACGGACGCCTGGCCGGCCCTGCGCGCCGCCCTCACCATGGCCATGGTCCGGCAGCGCGGCGACCTCCTCCTCGCGTCCGCCGACCGCTTCCACGGCCGTGACGAGCAGGGCCACTACACCAGCCTCAACGACTCCCACAGTGCGATCTCCTGCGCCGACGGGGCCGCCGCCGCACCGTCCCCGGAACGCGCGCAGAAGGTCGTGGCCAGGCTCAAGGCCGAGGCCCCGCTGGTCACGCAGGGCGTCTCCGTCGAGGACTACCGGCGCGGCAGGTGCGAGAACTGGCCCTTCAAGTCCCCCGAGAAGCCGCACGTCGTCCGGGCCGAGGGCAGCGCCCCGATCCTGGTCGTCGGCAGCACGGGCGACCCGGCCACGCCGTACGCCGCCGCGGAGAACCTGGCCAAGGGCCTGGCCCACGCCACCCTGCTCACCCGCGAGGGCGAGGGGCACGGCGCCTTCGGCCGGGGCAACACCTGCATCGACGCGGCATACGAGGCCTATCTGGTGGCCGGCACGATGCCCGCCCCCGGTACCCGCTGCGCCAACTGACACCCGAGCCCGCCGGCCCGGAGCGACCTCCCCCCAGCTCCGGCCCGGCGCCCCCTCCCCGGTCCGTCCGACCATGCCCTGCCGGGACGGACCGGGGAGACACCGGTCAGCGGCGCGGCACGCGGCGTGCCGGCGGCGCGATGCGCATCCGCCGCTCGACCGGCGCCACCCGACGTACAGGCCGACCTGCGCCCCTTGCCCTGCCGGGCCGGAGATTCCGGCCGAAGCGGAGGACCATCACTGGTGTGAGGCGCGTCGGTGAGCTGCGCCGCCGGTGACCGGCCGGCGGCCCGGCGACCAGGTAGGACAAGCTCCTAGAGGTCCACGTCGGAGACCTCGAAGGTGTTCACGGTGGTGGCGCCCACCTCCGACCAGAAGCGGGCGCCGTGCAGGTAGGTGTCCTCGTAGTGCTGGTAGCGCTCCCCAGTGGGGCCGACCCCCGTGACCCAGCGGTGGACCAGGGCGTCGCTCCGTCCCGGCTGCGCGAGCCGGGACAGGTCGAAGTCCAGCCACTGCGTGTCCCCGTAGTTCACCGCGACGATGACCAGCTTGCGCTCGGCGGCGTCGTAGGCGGCCACCACGTTCTCGCTGCCCCCGTCGATGATCTCCATCCCCGGCCGGATGTGCCGGGTGTAGTGGGCGAGCACGTAGTACTTGGGCAGGACCTCACCGATCACCCCCTGCTCGAAGTTGACCGCCCCCCAGCCTCCCCAGTCGAGGATCTGCCAGTTGATCCAGGCCGTCGGGTGGAGCCGGCGCAGGTCGGCGTGCAGGTTCTGCGTGAGCGCCAGGCCGTGGGCGTACTCGTCGCCGTACTCCGAGAGCCAGATCTTCTTGTCGGGCGACACCGCGTCGTGGAGCGCTGCGCGGTCGCCGCCGAGGTAGTCGTAGCCGTGGACGTTGATCCGCCCCGCGGCCGCGCGGGTGGCGGCGTCGAAGGCCGGGTCCGTCCAGGTGGCGGTCGCCGCGTCGACGGTGTTCTCGTCGAGCGCCGCCACCATCACCGACTGCAGCCCGCGGACGTCGAGGTGGGCCCGGGTCAGCCGGATGAGCTCGGCCTGCTGGGCGAACGAATAGTGGCACCCCTCCTGGCTGCGGCCGGCGCCGGGGTATCCCGCCCCCCACAGGAGGCCCGGCTCGTTGACCGGCTGCACCGAGGCGAAGTCGATGCCCCAGTGGTCGTGCGCGTAACGCGCCACGGTCGCCAGGTAGGCCGCGTGGCGGTCGAAGTTCCCGTCCTGGAGATTGCACAGGCCGTCGTAGGCACCGCGCGGGTCGTCGTTCTTCAGCATCCACCACATTGGGGAGTTCGCGAACAGCTCGAAGGTGTCCGCGCCCCGGTCCTTGGCCAGCTTCAGCATGCCGCGCTGGTTGGCGTCCGCGGTCCAGTCGAAGCTCGACGAGTACGGGTCGGCGGAGTACCAGTCGAGCTGGAAGCCCTCGATCTCCTTGAAGCCGTCCAGCGGGCTGCCCGGCTCGCGGTCCGTCCGCTGCATCCTGCGTCCCTCGACGACGTTCGTCCCGGAGGCGCCGGCGTCGTACCGGACGATGTTCAGCCCCAGCCCGGGCAGTTGCCGCCCGCCGAACGGGACGGTGTTCCGGGTGAAGAAGAGGTCCGCCAGGTCCTCCCGGGGGCCGAGGTTGTTGGCCCACCACCCGAGCGACGTCCCCCAGCCCTCCCAGACACCCCAGGACCTCTCGGGCCGCCGGATCACCGCAGGATCCGCCGCCCAGGCCCGGCCGGTGCCGGAGAACAGTGCCATCGCGCCGATCGGCGCGCCCACCAGGCCGCGCAGCAGCGTACGACGCTCCATCAAACCCCCACAGGTCAACGCGCTCGGTCCCCCCGGCGCTGTTCAGTCGTGCACCATCGATGCGGCGGCGAGCCTAGCCCACCGGAAGTGATCATGGGGAGAGGGGCGGGGTGAACCGGGCGGAAACCACGCGCGGCGAAGGCCGGGAGCCGGGACCGCCCGAACACCTCGACCCGGCTCTCCGGTTCACAGTCACGCGGTTCTCCGCTGCCGGCTCGTGATCGGCTCGGGCGAGCAGGCGCCCGGCCGGGAGGGCCGGGTCTCGGTGCGCTCGGCGCGGCCGAATGCGTGCAGCCCGGAATCTGCGGGCGCCGAGTGGCGCAGGCACAGTATGTTTGGACGCCATGCGGATCACGAAGTACACCCACGCTTGTGTACGGCTGGAACACGAGGACCGGGTGGTGGTCATCGATCCCGGCGTGTGGAGCGAGCCGGCTGCCCTGGCTGGTGCGGACGCCGTGCTGGTGACTCACGAACACGCCGATCACGTCGATGTTCTCCGCCTGGCCGGGCTCGGCGTGCCGGTCTACGCCCCTGCCGACGCGGACATTCCGGGGCTCGAGTTCACCGGGGTGTCCTCCGGCACGGAGTTCACCGTCGCGGACTTCCGCGTACGGGCGGTGGGCGGGCGTCATGCGTTCATCTACGGCGGCCAACCGGACTGTGCGAACCTCGGCTACGTCCTCGATGAGGCGGTCTACCATCCCGGTGACTCGCTACACGTGCCCGATCAGCCGATCGAGACGCTCCTGGTTCCGGCGCATGGATCGTGGATGAACACGGCTGGGGCGATCGACTTCGTCAAGGCGATCAAACCGCAGCGTGCGTTCGCGATTCACGATGCCCAGATCAACGACCGCGGTCTCAGCAGCGTCAACGGCTGGCTCGCCGAGGAGACCGACAACGGCTACCGGTATCTGCGGCCGGGCGAATCGGTCTGAAAGGTCCGCAGGTGCCCGTCGGTGACGGGCCGACCTGGGGAACGCCCGAGGCGCCGGTGCGGGGGCTGAGCGCGCCGACCGGGTGGCCGCCCATGGTGAACAGCACGCCCTGCTCGCCGTTGACGGTGGCCGCCTGCCGACCCATGCCCTGGAGCTCGGGCTTGGCGAGGGCGTCCAAGGCCTGCCAGGCGACACGGTATTCCGTCGATGCCCGCCGACGGGCGTCGACGAAGCCCCGGCTGCCGTCGAGCCGGCGCACACGCGACGCCTCGCCGACTCCCGGCACGTCCGGTCCGGGAAGTGGTTCGGGGGAACGCAGGTAGCGGGCGCGACCACCGGTGTCCGGAAGAATGACCGTATGGTGACAATCCACCGCCGAACCGACAAACTTCCCGCCGGCGCGCTGCTGGCGGCGGTCGGCGGCTTCCTCGATGCGTACACGCTCACCCGCCACGGAGTGTTCGCGAACCTGCAGTCGGGCAACGTCGTGCTGTTCTGCGTGCAGGTGACATCCCGGCACTGGCACGCCGCCGCCCTGCGGCTCGTCCCCGTGGGTGCGTTCATCATCGGCGTGCTCGCCGTGGAACTGCTGGGAACACCTCGCGCGGTCACGATCGTGCGTCGACCGATCCGGCTGGTGCTGACGATCGAGATCGCCCTGCTCACCATGCTCGCCACCCTGCCGGGCAATCTGCCGGCGCCGGTGACGACGGTGACCGTGTCCTTCGTCGCCGCGCTGCAGTTCTCGACGTTCACGACACTGCACGGCGAGCCGTACGCCACCTTGATGACCACCGGAAACCTCCGACAGTTCGTCGTCGCCGTGCACCAGTGCCTCACCCGGAGGGATCGCAGGAGCGCACGCCGAGCGCAGCTCTACGGGGTCGTCGTGGGAGCGTTCTCCGGCGGCGCGCTGGTCGGGGTGATCTGCACGCGCCGGTTCGGCGAGCCGGCGATCGCGGTCGCGGCCGGTCTGCTGGTCGGCGTTCTCGCGTTGCTGATCCGGGAGTCGCGCCAGTTGGAACGGGCCGGCGGCAAGGCGCCTGCGAACACGTGACCACCAGGGGGCCTCTGTCAGGGCGTGGTCACATGTAGTCCAGGCGAAACCAGGGCTGTGGCGGAGACTGCCTCCCCGGAGGGACCGCCGCCCACCGCCACAGGAGTAGGCGGCTGACACGGGCCGACCGGGGGTTGGAGAACGACGTGCCCAGCGCCCGGCCGGGAGCAGCCGGGTCGGCGAGCAACTCGTCGAACAGGGCCGGGCCCGGTGCGCTTGCGGCGCACCGGGCCCGGCCCGACTGGTAGCGGGGACAGGATTTGAACCTGCGACCTCTGGGTTATGAGCCCAGCGAGCTACCGAGCTGCTCCACCCCGCGTCGGTGCCCCCGACTTTACGACACCGCGGCTGCATGGAGGAAATTGATTTCCGGGGCCGCCGGGGCCCGGGACAGAAGGGCGGACCTGGGAGTGAGAAGATCGGCCCGGCTCCCGGGCTTCCTCATTGCCTGCCCGGGAGTCACTCACCTCTCCCGGACGCCCCGTCAGCTCCGGACGCGGGCGCAGCGTAGCCTTGGCGAACCGGTCCGCGGACGGCCCCGGCCCGCCGCGTTGCGCGCGGCGGGCCGCCGTACCGGCGGGAGGTGGGCGCGCTCACGCGCCGCGCCCAGCCGTTGTTGCCGACGGCGCTGCAGCCCGGTCGGCTCGTCTTCACACCGCCCGCGGCGCTCCCGGCACCGCGCTCCTACGCCCCGGTGATCTCGCTGAGCCTGGCGTCGTAGCGGGCCTCGATCCGCTCCAGCTCCGCCCCCTGTCGGTTGATGCCTGGTCAGATCCGTGCGTCCAGGCGGGATGCCCAGCGTTGTGCGCCCGGCAAGATCGACCGGATCCGGCCTAACCGGGTGCCGGGAGGTGCTCGGCCGGACGGCGGCCCCAGGCCGAGATCAGCGGCGCGAGTGTCAGGTCGAGTTCGCCCGCGTGGATGGCGGCCAGGTGCGCGTCGATCTCCGCGTCGTCGGCCAGGCCGGCCGCGAGCAGCTCGCCGCGCACATGCCGGATGGTCGCCGCCTCCAGCCGGTCGCAGGCCGACCCGCCGACCGGGAACGTGCCCGACGCGGCGACATCCACCAAGCCGGCCTCACGCAAAGCCCTCGGCAGTGTCCTGCCGTAGCGCAGGTCCGCGCCGCGACGCGCCAGCAGTTCCCGGACCGCGTCGCGCAGCCGGTTGGCCCGCCGCTGCGCGGGGCCGCTGTCGTCCAGGCATGCCAGTGGCTGCAGGGCGGTGTCGGCGTCCTCGACCAGCAGCCAGCCGCCGGGCCGAAGCGCTGCCGCCATCGTGGCCAACGCACGTGCCCGGTCGGGTACATGGACCAGCACGAGCCGGGCGTGCACCAGATCGAACGTCCCCGGCTGCGGTGGCGGATCGGCGGCGATGTCGTGCCGGCGCACCTCGTACCCGTCGCCCGTCTTCAGCCACGACGGGTCGATGTCCGTGGCCAGCACGTGCCCGGTCGGGCCGACGGCCGCCGCGAGCGCCTCCGGGATGCCGGGGCCGCCGGCCCCCACTTCCCAGCAGCGCGAACCGGCCCCGACCCCCAGCCGGTCGAAGTGCCCGCGCGTCACGCCGTCGAACAGCTCGGCCAGCCAGACGAACCGCTCGCCCGCCTCGGCGCGCGCGTTGTCGAGCAGGTACCCGCGGGCGGGGGCGGACTCCCCGCCGAGCGCTGCCGTCCTGGCTGTCGGATCCGGTCGGCCGCCGGCGTGCGGCGGGCGGGGCGAGGAGGTCATGACTCCATGGTCGACCTTGCCGGGCCACCAGCGCCACGACGACGGGGAGAGGGATGCCTCACACCGCCCGCGGACCCCGTACGTCCTACGGCCGATCGGAGTCAGCACACCCGGAGGTCGGTCACGGGCCGGCCGGCCACCTCGTAGCGGCACAGGCGGCCGTTGACCCACAGGGCGACGTCGATCTGTTCGCCCGGCCTGGTCAGTTCGGCGGCGAGCCGGTCGGAGAAGGCGTCGAGTTCCCCGGGGGTGACGTGGTGGCCGGTGAACCGGGCCGTGTGCCGGACGGGCAGTTCGCCGGCGCGGTAGGCGATGTCCCACAGGACGCCGGAGGCCTCGGCGAGTGCGGGGATGAGGCCGGCGGTCCGGGCGGGGTCGGCCGGGGCGGGGTGCAGGTTCGGGGTGAGGGCGGGCGGGAGCGTGGACGTGGTGGGGGCCTCGGCGGCCCACCAGACGTCCAGCTCGACGGCCGGAAGGGGCGCGGGGCCGAGGGCCGACCGGCTGTCGGTCCAGTAGCTGGTCAGACTGTCGGCGTCGACGTAGAAGGCGCTCTCCACCAGCCCGGTGCGGCGCAGCCGGGCGATGATCTCCCGGCACTGGGCGCGGAGCACGGCGAACGTGTCCTCGGGGTACGGAGCGGTCTTGGAGGGAGAGAGGTCGAGCCAGTGGTCGTAGGCGTGCTCGAAGGTGCGGGAGGGGTCGACGAGGTCGCTCGGGTCGGTGGAGACGGTGACCCACATCCTGCTGCGGCCGTCGACCGAGACGATCCTGCCCTGGATGCCCGACCCGTTCCGGGCGGTGATGCCGAACAGTTCGGCCAGGTCCTCGGCCGACGGCGCCCGGCCCTCGGGCCAGCGCAGATACAGGCCGGCGTCCACGGACACGGGGCGCTCCCTTCGGGGTGACGGACGGGACCGGGGGCTCGGGTGCTACCTCGCCCTCCTCGCCGGGGCCCGCCGGCGGTCACCTCCGCGGATGGCCTCAGGCTAGCGCTCCGCCCGTGGCCCCCCGGCCGGCGTCAGTCGGCGGGTGATCCGGTCGAACAGGTCCAGCAGCGGTTCGCCGACGTCCCGGCCGAACTCGGTGAGCCCGTAGGTGACCTGGGGCGGTGTCGTCGGCTCGACCGTCCGCCACACCAGACCGTCCTGGACCAGCGCGCGCAGCGTCTGGGCGAGCATCTTCTCGCTGATGCCGCGGATGCTGTCGCGCAGCTCGTAGAACCGCAGGTCGTTGCCCTGCAGGGCGATCAGCACCCAGACGCCCCACCGGCTGGTCACGTGGTCGACCGTGTCGCGTGCCGCGCAGTCGGTGTGAAACACCTCATACCGCTTGGCCGTGTCACCGCGTCCTGGCTGCAGACCTTCCGTCATGTCCGGAGCTTACCCCCAGGTATGTCCTTACCAGCAGTAAGCCCTTCCTCCTAGCGTCAGCACCGCACAGCAACACGGACGTTCGAGCGAGGAGCAGATCATGATCGTGGTGACCGGAGCCACCGGGAACATCGGCCGGCCGCTGACGCGGGCGCTGGCCGCAGCAGGGGAACGGGTGACGGCGGTGTCGCGGCACGCGGCGGCCGTGCCGGACGGCGTCCGCCATGTGGTGGCCGACCTGGCCGGGCCGGGCGGCCCGGCCGCCCTGGAGCCCGTGCTCGACGGGGCGAAGGCGCTGTTCCTGTTGCTCTCGGGCGACCTGCACGGCCCCGGGACGGCCCCGGCCGACCTCGTCGGCCGGGCGGTGGCGGCCGGGGTCCGGCGGGTCGTCCTGCTCTCCACGCAGGGCGTGTCCACCAGGCCGTTCGGCCCGACCAGGGTGGCGATGCGGGCGCTGGAGGACGTGGTCCGGGAGTCCGCCCCGGAGTGGGCAGTCCTGCGGCCGGGCGGTTTCGCCTCCAACGTGCTCTGGTGGGCCGAGTCCGTCCGGACGCGGCGGACCGTCGTGGCCCCGTTCGGCGACATCGGTGCGCCGGTCGTCGACCCGGCGGACATCGCCGACGTCGCGGCGGCCTGCCTGCTGGAGGACCGGTACAACGGTGGTGTCCACGACCTGACCGGCCCGGAGGTGATCACCCCGCGCGGGCAGGCGCAGGCCCTCGCCACGGCCCTGGGCGTGCCCCTGCGGTTCCACGAACTCACCCGTGACGAGGCCAGGACGGCGATGGCCCGCACCATGCCGGCGGAGCTGGCCGACGACACCCTCGACATCCTCGGCGCCCCGACCGAGGCGGAACTGCGGGTGAGCCCGGCCGTCGAGCAGGTGCTCGGCCGCCCGCCGCGCCCCTTCGCCGACTGGGCCGCCCGCAACGTCGCCGCCTTCCGCTGAGCACCGTGCGAAGGCACCCTCGCCGATGCCCGTCCGGGGCACTGCCGGCCCAGGCCCTCCGAGGCCTGCGCACGGCAGTGCTCCGTTCGGCCCGGTCTCGCCGGCTGGAGTGTGGGGCGCCCGTCGGGCCGGAGCCCGGCCGTCTGGGCCGTCGCCCTCCCCCACTCCCTCCTCACGTCACTCGGCGATCACCTCCGTGTTCTGGCAAGCGACCAGGAGCCATTGCCCGTCCTCCTTGGCCATCACGTAGAGCGGGGTGCCCGCGTTCCCGATCGGTTCCCCTTCCAGCGTCAGGTACTGGGCGTGGGCCTTGACCGCGGCGACGTCGGGGCGGATGAACAGCACGTCCGCCACCTCGTACGTGGCCGTCGAGTCCTTCATGGCGCCCGGCAGCACCTGGTGGGTGAAGGAGGAGATCTGATCGCGCCCAGTGAGGCGCTTGCCGTGGCCCGTCGTCCAGATCGCGTCGGCCCGGAACAGGCCGACGAACTCCTCGGGCAACTCGTTCTGCTGGGAGTGTTCAAGCCTGGCGATCACCTGCTTGATCGCTTCAATCTCGGCTTCCTGTGCCTGCTGGTCGATCACTGTCGTCTCCATGGCGACCATCATGGAACTTCAACCGGACTTGAGATCAAGGCCCATCAGGGGTAACCGATCCCGGCCCGTAGGCGCGTGATCTTGAATGCGCAGCGGGCCCCGGTGGGTGCTGGGGCCCGCCGCGTTCTGACAGGTGGTCGTCCCCGGCCTTGGCGGGCACGGGTTGCCCGGGCATTCTGAGACCCGGGGGTGGGTGGGTGGATGCAGAGGAGCAGGAAGAGCGGCACGCGGAACGCTCGGGCCCACGGTTGCTGGCCCTGCTGATCGGTTTGGCTGCGATCGGCGTCCTGGCCGGCACACTCGTCGCGGCCGGGCTCTACGGTGCGCTGGCAGTGGCCTCTTTCGTCCGCGAAGCCGCGGCCGATTTCCTGCACGGATTCTGAGCCTGGCATCGGCCGGAGAAGGCGGCACGCGTCCCGGCAGCAGCCCGGTGGACGGTCAGGAAGAAGCAGGGCAGGGACGGGCACAACGCGACGGGCATACGGGTGGCTGCGGGGCCGGTCGGCCGGTCCGAGCCCGGTGGCGGGCACTGGCGTGCCAGGCTCCGTGCCCACGCCGGCGGCGGGAGTGGGCGTCTGCTCGGGGCGATGCCTGGAGCGAGGCGGGGACCTTCTCGATGGCGACCCGCTGTTCTCGGCCGAGGTTGCGGCGTCCCCGGGGCCGGCCCCCGGCCCGGACGCCGTGCCCTGACCTGCCCTCACCTCTGCTGTGCGCCCGGCCGGCCCACCGCCCGCCCGCTGCTGCTCCGGGGCGTTGCCGTCCGGCGGCAACGCCCCGGAGCAGCCACGTCCCGCATTCCGCCTGGGATGGATCGCGGCAACGGGAGCCTGACCGGTTTGCTGCCTGGACCGCCCGGCCGCGCTGCGGTTTGCTCGTCCCGACCGGCCTCAAGCAGAGGACCGGAAGGAACCGGGGGAACCACTGCCATGAACCGTACGATCAAAGCGCTCGCCGCGCTCGCCCTGGCCGGGGCGGCTGCCCTCGGCGTGACGTCGCAGGCGTCCGCCGACCCCAACCCGAACAACCACGGCTCCGCCCCGCAGTGGATCGGGCTGAACACCGGCTACCACGCGCGCGTCTTCGGCGACCCCACCCAGAACTACCCGACCGGCATTCTCCTCTCGAACGGCGACGCCGTCTGGGCGGACTGCTGGGTGGCCGGCGACTACGTCGGCAACGCCGGCAACGTCTGGTACCACACCACGTACGTGTACTACCAGCACGGCAGCCCGATCGTCGGGGTCGGGTCGTCCTGGACCTTCGCGCCGTTCGTCGACGGCGCCGGAGCGTTCCACGCCGTGCCCGGCGTGCCCCACTGCTGACGGTCGGCACCCGCGGTGGCCCCGCACCCCGTTCCCGGGGTGCGGGGCCACCTGCATGCCGGGTGTGGCTGCGAGGTGTGAGCACGGCCGGCGGCCCAGCACCCGACACCCGGCACCCGGCGCCCGGCACCCGTCCGGCCTCCCCGGGCGTCCACCGGGCGTCCACCGGGCGCCCGGCCTACTGTGGGGGGAAGGAGAGCCGACGGGCTTCGCACCGGGCCGGGCACGGCCCCGGAACGGGGGTTCCCGTGTTAGAACCCGTGATCGCCACCGCCCTGCTGATCGCCCTGACCGGCTGGTGTGCGGTCCACTGCGCGCTCGTCATCGCGGGGCGCCGATGCGCGGACCGCCGGCTGGAAGTGACCGAGATCGTGATGGCGCTCGCCATGGTCGCGATGATGGCACCGGCGTTCGACCCCCTGCCGCAGGTCGTGTGGGCGGCCCTGCTCGCCGCGTCGGCGGCCTGGCCGGCGCTCCTTCTCGTGGGGCGCGTGGGACGTATGAGGCGTGTGGGGGGTGCAGGACGTCCGGGAGGCGTGGGACGTCACCATCACCCGGCGTTGGCCGGTACCTGGCACCACTACCCCCACCACGTCCTCAGCGCGGCTGCGATGGCCGCCCTGGTGCTGTCCATGGCACCGGCGCATCACCACGCCGGTGGCGGTGCCGCCCACGCGGGCACCGAGGCCACGGTGCCTGAATGGGCGCTGCTCGCGCTGGCCGCGTACTTCCTCGTCTACGCCGCCCGGGGCGCCGGTGCGATGCTGCCGCGCCCGATCGCCGGTGTCCGGCTGACCAGCGCCCGCCAACCGGTGGTGCTGACCTCCCCCGGGCTGGTCGCCGCACGGCGGACGGTGATGGCCACCGGCATGTTCTACATGCTGGTCGGCATGAGCTGACCGCCGGCCGGGCCCGGTTCGGCCGGCGCCCACTGGGCGCCGGCCGGCGGTCGGGTGCCGGGGCCTACGCCTCCCCCACCAGCAGCCGCGCGTTGATGGTGGGATTGCCTGCTTGCGAGAGCGGGAAGGCCGTACCGATCTCCTCGGACTGCCCGGGCACGTCGATGCGGACGGTCAGCTTCCGGTCGAGGATCTGCTCCTGCCTCAGCCGGAAGTCGAGGTTGACGATGCCGTACTGCACGCACGTCTCACAGTTGCGCGGGTCGTCCGGCTGGAAGAAGTAGCGCTTCGCGACCGGCTCGCCGCCGGCGAGCAGGCTCACGACGAACGACCCCGGGATGTTGAGCCGGTCGATCCCCTTCACCCGCACCGAGACCGGGCTGTCGCTGCGGAACGCGAAGCTGCGGGCGGCGTCGATGCTTCCGGACAGGTTCTCCATCGCGCCCTCCACGGGGCTGGGGAGGTCCAGTCGATCGTACGAGACCTTGGATTCGATCGTCTGGTCGGCGGTCACGCTGGTCCCGAGCATCACGTTGGACGGCGGCGTGAGCCACCCGGTGTTCTGCCCCAGTGTGGTGCGGAATCCGGCAACAGTGGTCCCACCCACGCGCGTCTGCCAGCTCAGCCAGAGGCGGTCGAGGTTGCAGTGGAAGAACCAGAACACCGGGTCGAACGCCGCGACGTTCTGCCTGCCCATCGTCGGCCCGATCGATCCGTGGCCGCTGTCGTGGGCCTGGATCGAGAAGTCCTGGTAGCCGTTCACGTTGGAGGCGCCCCACAGCGACTGGGTCAACGACGTGGCGGTGTCGGCCAGGACCTCGAAGTCCGTCATGTTCTGGGCGATGTCGGCGACCGAGTAGCGGCTGGTCGTGTACGGGAAGAATCCGCTCACGGGCTGCGGCGTCGCGCTTGCGCCGGGATCGGCCGGCAGGACGTACTCGTCGAGCGGCGGATGCTGCAGCCGGTCCGGCAGGTCGGTCGCGAAGTCCCAGTAGGGAATCGTCACGTCCTCGCAGCCCGGCACGGAGCGCAGCGCGTCCTCGAAGTCGAGCAGATACTGGCGGTGCCAGGGGTTGAAGCGGTCCTGGTGGTGCATGCACCAGCGCTTCGGGAGGCCGTGCTGCCCGGCCAGGGTGAAGTAGCTCTTCGGATCCGTCGGGTCGCGGTCCATCAGGCCGGTGAACGCCGCCTTCAGCCGGTCGAACTCGGCGTCGCTCAACGTCGTGATGTCCTTGCGCAGCCGGGTCGGGCGTGCCCCGTTCGGCAGCGGCTCGACCGGTGTCGCCGTGCCGAGCGGGAATCCGGTGAGGATCCAGTTCCGGAACGTCTGCGAGCGTTCGGCACTCCACACGCCCTCCTCGTCCGGGGGCATCGTCGCGCCCGGCGGAGCGGTCAGCGTGTAGATCGAGTGCGCGTTCTCCTTCACCCCGTCGTAGGTGCCGAGCTCGATTCCCAACTCGGCCATGTGTTCCACGTCCTGAGGGCGGAAGAAGAAGCGGATGTCCGCCAGGTACGTCGGCGTCGCAACAACTTGATCGACGTGTGTGGTGGTGTTGGTCGTGGTCATGCTTCCTCCGTCGGGCTCCGCACATGCGTTCGATCGGGCACGAATCGATACAGGCCCATCGTCGGAGACGTCATCGACCGGCGGCCAGGCGGGCTGGTCCGGATGAGGCCCGGGCGGACGGTGTCGCGCACCCGGCATGCCGGGCCGGGCCCGGCCCGGCCCGGCGGGACCGGGCGGTGGCACCCCCATCCGCCGGGTGATCCTCTTCCGAGACGCCATACCGCCTCAGCGGCGGTCTGGCGTCTCCTGTCCCGCTACGCGGGCGATCCGTTTCCTCTCCCGGCTGAAGCCGGGAGTATCCACGGAGGTATCAGATGACACACATCACATCGGCTCCGGTGCTCACCGTCGGCCTGGACGACGGGCCGTCCGATACTGGCTGCTGTGATCAACGAGCCCCGCTGACGCCCGTCAACGACCCCGTCGGCTTCGCCTCCCTTCTGGCTGCGGCCGAGGACTGGACCAGTGCCGCTCTGGAAGCCCAGCAGGAGGGATCCTGGGTACTGACCACCGTCGAGCGCCGGACCCTGGACGACCTGGTGGCGGCCACCAATCCTCTGCACGGTGGCCGCCTGCCGCCGCACGACGACGAGTCACTGCACGTGCGTCTCGGGCGCATCAGGAACTGGGCCGGCGTGGTGCGGCTCGCCGCGCGGGCCGGGGGCTGGGAACTCCGTCCCGTCGTGGGAACGGACCCGTCCTCCCTCACCCGGCCCATCGGCATGGCCGATCTGCTTTCCGGCATCTACGCGCTCGCCGAACAGGGCGAACGGTGGCAGCAGCAGATGCTGGCGGCGATCGCGGACCGCAACGCGGCGGCCCGCAGCCGGCCTCCGGGGCACCGGGAGAGCCTCGACCAGGCGCTGGCGCGGCGTGAGCCACGGTTCGCGAAGAACCTGGCTGCCGCAGAAGCCTTCTTCACCGGCCCCGGCTCGATGGAAGACCTGTCCCTCTTCCTCTGCTGAGCCCGACGTGAGGCGACGGGGCGTGCACGCACGGGTCAGGCGGCGTGCGCCGCAAGGCAACCGGGACGCCGGGCGTGCGGGCACGCTGGACCGGAACGTCGGGGCCGGTCACGGTGACGTTCTCGGCGGTCGCTCCGACACCGGTCGGGCGCCGCCGCACACACCCGCTTCGCGTCCGGTCGCCGTGATCCGCCGTACCCGCCCGGACCTCGTCATCCGAGAAGGAACCGTGCTCAAGAGGACCCACTCCGCGCTGCTGTCGATCGCGGCCGCCACCGCACTGCTCGCCCCCCTGGCGGGCACCGCCTCCGCGGCGACCGCCCCGGGCGTGACGCCGGCGGGCGTCGGCCAGGTGCGGCCGGCCGCCGCGAACAGCGCTGCGGCGCTCCAGAACTGGCCCATCATCGACTGGGACATCACGGACATCACCGCCGGTCGCGGCGAGCACGCGAACCGCTACTGGAACCTGATCGACGCGATTCACCGCAACACCTACGGCGACGCGACCGACACCGGCAGCGGGCTGGTCCAGCAGACCACCCGGAACACCAACCGGTTGATCCAGGTGCGCGTGCGGAACGAGGGAACCGACCTCGTCTCCGTCTACCTGTGGGCCGACAGCCTCTACGTCGCGGGCTTCTACTCGCCCGGCGCCAACCAGCACTGGGCTTTCCAGGACGGTCGTCAGGAGCAGTTCCAGAACGACCTGGGCGTGCAGGTGCGCTTCATGCCGCGGGACGGCAGTTACGCCAGCATCAACGGGGGCTCCACCCGGCAGAACCTGTACCTCGGCTCCACCAACATCTTCAACGCGCTCCGCGACCTGCACGCCGTGCGGGAGTGGGACGAGACGCGCATCGACCGGGGCATGCTGATGGCGATCACCATCTTCTCGGAGGCCGCGCGGTTCGGGCCGATCCTCAACCGCGTCTACGGGAACATCAACGGGTTCACCGCCTACCAGTTGAGCCCGGACTACCGCGACCTGGAGAACCAGTGGGGAGCGCTGTCCCGGGCCGCGCACAATTGGCGGCAGGGCCGGACGGCGTCGGTGCGGGTGATCGGCAACAACGTCACGAGCTTCGACGACCTGCGGCGCGTGGTCGGGTTCGTGGAACTCCACGGCTCGGAGGCCCTGCTGTAGCCCGTGCGCGGACGGCTGCCGGCGGCCCAACACCCCGGCGGAGCACCCCGGCGGAACACCCCTGCGGTGCTCCTCGGTGGTGCTCCTCGGGCGTTCCGCCGCCGGCCGGGCGGACGGGCTCAGAAGGCGATCCGCACCTTCAGCGCGGTGCGGTCGTCCATCGCGCGGTAGCCCGCCGGCACCCCGTCGAGGTCCACGGTGCGGTCGAAGACCAGCCCGGGCTCGATCGCGCCGGAGAGCACGTCCGGCAGCAGCTCGGGGATGTAGGCGCGGGCCGGGGCGACGCCGCCCCGCAGCGAGACGTTCCGGTCGAACATCCGGCCGATGTCGATGCCGGCGCTGCCGCCGTGCGGCACGCCGACGTAGCCGACCGCGCCGCCGTCGCGCGTGATCGCGACGGCCGTCCGCATGGACTGCTCGGTGCCGACCGCCTCCAGCACCGCGTGGGCGCCCTGGCCACCGGTCAGCTCCCGGACCGCCTCCACGGCGTCGTCGCCGCGTTCGGCGACGACGTCGGTGGCGCCGAAGGCGCGGGCGATCGCGGTGCGCGCCTCGTGCCGGCCGAGCGCGATGATCCGCTCCGCGCCGAGCCGCCGGGCGGCAAGGACGCCGCACAGGCCGACCGCACCGTCGCCGACCACCGCGACGGTGGCACCCGGGCGCACTCCGGCCGTCACGGCCGCGTGGTGGCCGGTGCTCATCACGTCGGAGAGCGCGAGCAGGGAGGGCAGCAGCTTCTCCTCGCCGGCGGTCTCCTCGGGCAGCCGCACCAGGGTGCCGTCGGCGAACGGCACCCGCACGGCCTCGCCCTGACCGCCGTCGGAGCTGATCTCGCCCCAGAACCCGCCCTGCGGGCAGGACGTGTGCAGCCCTTCGCGGCAGAAGTCACAGGTGCCGTCCGACCACACGAACGGGGCCACCACGAAGTCGCCGGGGCGGACGTCCCGCACCTCGGAGCCGGCCGCCTCGACGATCCCGAGGAACTCGTGGCCGATGCGCTGCCCCGCCGTGCGCGAGGCCACCCCGCGGTAGGCCCACAGGTCGCTGCCGCAGATGCAGGCGTTCACCACGCGAACGACCGCGTCGGTGGCGTGGCGCACGACCGGGTCGGGCACCTCCTCGACCCGGATGTCGTTGGGGCCGTGGATCACGGTGGCGCGCACGGAAGGACTCCTCTGGTGTGGGCGTGGGGGCGACGGGAGCAAGGGTCGCCGCACAGGGGCCCCCGCGTCCAGCTACATCTCCTACAGTCGGTCGTTAAGATGGACTGATGCTCGACGTCCGGCGACTCGTCCTTCTCCGCGACCTGGAGGCGCACGGCACGGTGACCGCCGTCGCCGACCTCCACGGGGTCACCCCATCGGCCGTCTCGCAGCAGCTGCGGCTCCTGGAGGAGGAGACCCGCGTCGGTCTCCTGGAGCGGACCGGCCGTTCCGTCCACCTCACCGCGGCGGGCCGGCGACTGGCCAAGGACACCGAACAGGTGCTCGCCGCCCTGGAGAACGCCCGCGTCCGGCTGCACGCCGAGTCCGGCGCTCCCGCGGGCCCCCTCCGCCTCGCCTGCTTCCCCAGCGCACTCGTCCCCCTGGCGGCGCCCCTCGGCCACGCGCTGGAGGCCGCCCACCCGGACGTGCGGCTCCACGTCACCGAGGCGGAGCCCGAGGCCGCCGTCCGGCTGCTGACCCAGCGGCGCGCCGACCTCGCCCTCGTCTACCGTTACGACAACCTGGCCACGCCGCCGTACCGGGACGTCGAGACCCTGACGCTGCGGAACGACCCCCTGGTCGCCGTGCTGCCCTCCGACCACCCGGCCGCCCGGTCGGGCCGGCCCTCGATCGAGCTGCGGGAGCTCGCGGACACCCTGTGGACCACCGCCCCGGCGCAGACCGCCTGCGGGGACGCCGTCCTCCAGGCCTGCCGCTCGGCAGGGTTCACCCCCCGGGTGCGGAACGTCTGCACCGACTTCTCCGCCATGATCGCCCTCGCCGCGAGCGCGGGCCACGCGGCCCTGATCCCGCGCATGGCCACCACGCATCTCCCGCCCGCGCTGACCGCGCGACCGGTGACGGACGCCACCCTCGCCCGCACGATCGGGATCGCCGTCCGCCACGACACGGCGCACGAACCGGCGATCGCGGCCTGCGTCGACGCACTGCGCGGGATCGCGGGAGCGGCCCCGGCCGACGTCGACGGCTGACCGGCGGGCTGCGGCAAGCCACGGCGGCCCAGCCCGGCGGCCCGGCGGCAAAGCCGGGGCGTAACGCCTGATGAATCGTCAAAGTTCCTTGTTCTTCTGCGAACTTGTGTGAATCCCCTTTAGGCTCCCATTACCAATGGCGGCTTTCCGCCACATACGAGCTCCCTCGCGAGCCCGGGCGGCAGGCCTGATTGCACGATGAGAGCAGGGATGACAAGAACACGTGCACAGGAACCCGGTGCCGCGCGCGGCCCGGAGCGACGGCGGCCGGGGGTGCTCGGCCGCCGCACCGTGGGCGGCGTCGCGGCGCTGACCGTCGGAATCGGCGCGGGCTCGCTGCTGGCGGCCCCCGCGGCCTTCCCGCAGACCGGCGACGGGACGGTGACGGTCCGCGTCGTCCGGGCCGTGGACACCAGCGGGGTGTGGAAGCCCGCGCTGGAGCCCGGCCTGGCCGGCGTGAAGGTGACCCTCACGGACGACACGGGCGCCGGCACCGAGGGCACCACGGCAGCGGACGGCACGGTGACGCTGGCACCGGCCGCGACCAAGCTCACCGGCGGCAAGTACCGTGTCCAGGTGGTGAATCCGAAGCCGGGCAAGCTCTTCCCCGCCTTCGCCTCGCGCCAGGGCCTGACCGGCGCGCCCACCCAGCTGAGCAGCAACGAGGAGTTCGTCGACCTCTCCGGCGGCAAGAACGTGGCGTACACCACCGGGCTGTGGAGCCCCGGTGACTACTGCCAGCAGAACGCTCCGCTGGTGTCCACCTGCCAGCCCACCACGCGCGAGGGCGGGGCGCAGCGCACGCTCGTGTCCTTCCCGTACAGCGCACGCGGTCAGGACGGTGTGGACGTCAACGTCACCGACCTCGCCACCAACGCCGAGACCGGCACGCTGTTCGGCATCGCGTGGAACCGGGCGGACCGCCGGGTGTTCTCCTCGGCCGTGGCCAAGCGCACCACGGACTACGGCCCCGCAGGCGCGGGCGCGATCTACGTGACCGACCCGGCGACGAAGCGGACCACCCTGTTCGCCACCGTCCCGGACGCCGGTACGACCGCCCACGGCGGCGGCACCGACGACGCGTTCCTCGCGGTGCCGGGCAAGGAGAGCCTCGGCGGCATCAAGGTCACCGACGACGGCAGGGACCTCTTCGTCGTCAACCTCAACGACCGCAGGCTCTACCGCTACGACGCCACGGTGCCCACGGCCGCCGCGCCGAAGGCCTCCTACCCGATCCCCGACCCGGGCTGCCCCGCAGCCGGCGACTGGCGCCCCTTCGGCCTCGGCCTGCAGGACGGCACCGGCTACCTCGGCGGCGTCTGCTCGGGCGAGTCGACCGGCAAGGTGTCCGACCTGCGCGCGGTGGTGCTGCCGTTCGACCTGGCCACCGGCGCCTTCGCGCCGTCGGTGCTCGACCAGCCCCTCGACTACCCGCGGCAGTCGACCGTCGGAGGGGGCCCGTGCGACGGAGCGGGCTGGTTCCCGTGGACCGGCACCTACCCGACCTCGCAGGGCGGCCGTCCGTGCGGTGCCTCCACCATCGCCCAGCCCGAACCGGAGTTGGGCGAGATCGGCTTCGAGACCGACGGCTCGATGCTCCTGTCCTTCCGCGACCGCTTCGGCGACCGCGCGCCGGCCGGTCCCACGCCCGGCTCCGCCGCCGTCGTCATGTCGGGCGGTGACCTGAACAAGGCCTGCCCGGCGAACGGCACGTACGTGATGGACACCAACAACGGTTGCGGGCTGTCCCCCCGGGGCACCCGCTTCTTCGACACCAGCTGGGGCGGCCACCGCAACACGGCGTTCGCCGGCATGGCCTTCTCCAAGGTCGAGAACACCATCGCGACCTCGGCCTTCGACCCCAACCACACCGCCCTCGGCTACGGCACGTCGTTCCTCCAGCGCAACGGCACGCAGGACCCGAAGTTCGGCCTGCGGCTCAACCCGAAGGACACCACGGCCCCGTTCGGCAAGGGCGCCTCGATGGGCGACCTGGAAGTGCTCTGCGACCAGGCCCCGCTCCAGATCGGCAACCGGGTCTGGTACGACCCCGAGCGCAGCGGTCTCCAGCTGCCGGGCCAGCGGCCCGTGCCGGGGGCGACCGTCAACCTCTACGACGAATCGGGCAAGCTCGTCGGCACCACGAAGACGACGCCGCGCGGTGAGTACTACTTCGACGACTCCAACGTCACCGGCGGCCTCAAGCCGCGCGCGAAGTACACCATCCGCCTGGACAACCCGGCCGACTACGCCAAGGGCGGTCCGCTGTACCAGTGGGTGCCGACCGACGCCGACGTCGGCGACAACCGGTTCGTCGACTCCAAGGGCGTCGTCCCGGCGGGCGGGCAGTACGCCGAACGGGCACTCACCACCGGCGGACCGGGCGAGAACGACCACACCTACGACTTCGGCTTCCGGCAGCAGGAGGGCGCGCTGCGCCTGGTCAAGCACGACCAGGACGGCAAGCCGCTGGCGGGCGCGAAGTTCCGCCTGTGGAAGGAGACCAACGGCACCGACGGGCTGCAGAGCACCGGCGAGAAGCCCGACACGGCGGTCGGCGAGCCCTGCACCACCGGGGCCGACGGCATCTGCAAGGGCAGCGGCGCGCCGGGAACGTACTACTGGCAGGAGCTGGCGCCGCCGGACGGCTACGCCGCGCCGGACGTCACGGTGTTCGGGCCGCTCGTGCTGAACGCCGACAACCTCGGCACCGGCGTCGAGGTGACGGCCGTCAACCGGCTGATCCCCACCCCGACGCCGACGCCCACGGCGAGCCCGACGGCCACGCCCACTCCGACGCCGACGCCGACCGAGACGCCCGCGCCGGCGCCGACGCAGGCTCCGGCGCCGCCCGGCCCGGGGGCCCAGCCGCCCGGTCCGGCGGCCCCCGCCCCCGGCTCGCACCTGCCCGGCACCGGTGCGAACGAGGGGATCCCGGTGCTGCTGGCCGGGGCCGGCACGCTGGCCGCCCTCGGCACGGCGCTCGTGATGCTGGCCCGCAGGCGCAGGACCGGACAGCAGTAGCACGCCCCGTGGCGGTCCTGACGGACCGGCACTGATCGGGCGGGTCCGCGGACTCCGGTCCGCGGACCCGCCCGATCGTCGTGACCGACCGACGAGAGAAGGCAAGCGCATGGCCCCGAAGACGACGGCCCGGAGGGCGGGGGCGCCGAAGGCGGAGGCCCGGAGGGCGGGGGCGCCGAAGGCGGAGGCGCCCGATGCGGAGGCCCGCAGGGCGGCGGCCACCGGCCCGGAGGACCGGAAGGCGGAGGCCGCCACCGGCAGGCCGCGCCGCCGAAGCGTCCGGTTCAAGCTCCTGGTCGCCCTCGTGGCGTGCGCCACCGCGGCGGGCGGCGTCCTCGCCTACCGGGCCGTCGTCTCCGAGGCCCCCGGCGAGCGAGCGGTGACCGTCGACGAGGCCTCCCGGCTCGCACTGTCGCGGCTGAACCTGTTCCAGGCCAGCCCGGTCACGGTGACGCTCACCGCCGCCGAGGGCGGCGACGTCGCCGTCCGGGTCGAGGGCGTCGTGGACTACCGCAACCGCCGGGGTGTGGGCCGCTACCGGGTCACCGGGGCGAACGGCCCGCTCGACCACGGCCTCGTCATCTGGGACGCCGGCGGTCTCGGGCTCGCCCCCGAACCGGCCGGTGCCGACGGCCCGGCCTGGCAGCAGGCCGAGCGCGTCCCCCGGCAGGGCTGGTCACCACGCGCCTACACCGCGGACCCGCTGGACGCCGGACTCCAGCTGATGGTCCAGCTCGGCGCCGACCGGCCGGACAACCCGCTGCTGCTCGCCCAGTCCGGCGCCCGCCGGCTCGGCAGCGACCGCCTGGACGGCCGGAGCTACGACCGGTTCTCCGGCCCGCGCGCCCAGGGCGCCGCACCCGACGGCGGGCGGTCCCCGCTGACCTACTGGGTCGACGGCGATGGCACGCTGCGGCGGGTGACCATGCGGATGCCGGGCCTGGGCACCCCGACCACGGTGGACTTCGCCGGGCGCGACGACGGCGCCAAGCTCCCCGAGGCGCCCTGGCTCACCGGCTGACCACGGCTCACCGGCTGGCCCGCCGCCGGTTCCGGCGGCCTCCCCTCAGCGCGCCGGCTGCGCCGGGAGCGCCCCGGCATCCGTCGGGAGCGGGTACGCCCCCGCGTCCACCGCCCCCGGCAGGCCGGTCGCCGGCCGGCCGGGCGCCGTCGGGTCGGGCAACGACGCCTGCGCGGGCGGCGCCGCCACCCGGCTGAACGGGACGCCGGGCGGCGCCTGGACCGGAGCCGGGCGGCCCGGGGCCAGCGGCCCGTGCCCCTGACCACCGCAGCCGGCCGCGGCCTCCAGGCCGTCCGGGCTCTGCACGGCGGGCCGGTTGCCGCTGAAGCAGTTTCCGGGGTCGGCCGAGGCGAGCACCAGGTCGGCCCCGTTGCCGTCCACCTGGTTGCCCTCGACCCGGTTGCCGCTCGCCGGGTGGCCCGCGGGGTCGGTGACGATCACCCCGGCCGCGCGGTTGCCCCGCACCAGGTTGCGCTCCACCCGGTTCGCGGTGCCACCGCCGATCCCGATGCCGATGCCGAAGCCCCCGTCCGCCTGCTCGGGCGAGTCGGCGGCGTTGTTGTCGACGACCACGTTGCCCGCGATCACCGCGCCGTGCTGCGGGGCCAGCGCCTCCAGGTCGTTGGAGTTGACCGTGACGCCCACCCGGTTGCCGGCCACGCGGTTGCCCAGGATCGACAGGCCGTCCGAGGCGTTGGTCAGCTCGACTCCGACCGCGTTGCGCTCCACGGTGTTGCCGCGCACCAGGGTGTCGCAGGGCTTGCACTGGCCGACGTAGATGCCGGAGTCCGCGTGGCCGGAGGCGTAGGACTCCTCGATCACGCCGGCGCGCGCGTCGAAGGCGTAGATGCCGTAGAGGCCGTTGTTGTAGGCCGTCACCCGCGTCGCGCGGAAGCCCTCCACGGGCGGGAAGCGGGCGGTGTCCAGCGGGTCGTACGCCGAGCCGCCCGCGCCGCGCTGCTGCAGCTTCTCGTCGGTGACGCCGGTGAACAGGACGCCGTTGGCCAGGTAGCCGTGGACGGTGAGGTTCTCCACCACCGAGCCGGGGCCGGTGACGGTGACGCCGTTGACCAGCTTGAGTCCGCCGTCGAACACCACGGCGGAGCGGTCCGTCCCGCGCACCACGATGTTGCGCTTGGTGACGCGCACGGCCTCGCGGTAGGTGCCGGGGCCGATCAGCACCGTGTCGCCCTCACGCGCGACGTCCACGGCCTTCTGGACGGTGGGGAAGTCCTCCGGCACGCGGACCACGCTCCCGGCCGGGTGCCTGGCGTCGTCCGAGGCCGGGCCCGCGGAGGAGCAGCCGGCGGTCGTCAGGGCGAGCGCGACGATCACGGCGGTCGCCGCCGTCGCCGCGGCCGGGACGGGTGACGGACGATCAGGAGACGTGGGTTGCATGGTACGTGTTCTATCGTCTCCAATAGGGCGCATGCCCACCGAACCGGAAAACGCGTCGTCGTCGAACCCGCCCGTCGCGCCCGGTCTCGGACGGCGACGGGCGCTGCTGGCGGCCGGTGCGGTACTCGCCGCCGGTGTCGGTGTGGCGGTCGGCGAACTGGCGGACGGCGAGCCGGCGGGCGGCGACCGCGGTGCGGGCCGCACCGCCGCGGCCGGCGCTCCGCCGCCCGAGCCCCCGGTCCGTTTCCACGGCGCCCGTCAGGCCGGTCTGACGTCACCCCAGCTGCCGCTGGTGCGACTCGTCGCCTTCGACCTCCCGGCGACCTCCACCGCCGCGGACCGGGCGGCCCTGCGCACCCTCCTCACCTCCTGGAGCCGCACCCTGGCCGCGGTGACGGCCGGCACCGGAGCGGCACCCGACCCACGCCTGCGGGCCGACGGCACCACCCGGCTGACCTCCCTGGTCGGCCTCGGCCCCACCCTCGCCGCCCGGCTCGGCCTCGCCGTCCCCGCCGGGCTGGCCGAGCTGCCGCCGTTCCCCGGCGACCGCCTCGACGCGGCGCGCAGCGGCGGCGACCTGCTGCTCCAGCTCTGCGCCGGCGACCACTGGACTCTCGCCGTCGTCACCGAACTCGCCACCACGGCCGCCCGTTCGGTCGGCGCCACGCCCCGCTGGTCGCAGTCCGGCTTCCTGCCCGGGACGGAGCCGGGGGCGACCCCCCGCAACCTGTTCGGCTTCAAGGACGGCACCGCCAACCCGGACGAGAACGCCGCCCGGCAGTGGGTCTGGGGCCCGCCGGGGCCGCACGAGAACGCCACCGTCCTGGTCTACCGGCGGATCCGGATGGACACCGCCGCCTTCGCCGCCCTCTCCGAGGAGAAGCAGAACCTCGCGGTGGGCCGCCGCGCCGGCGACGGCGCCCCGCTGACCGGGACCGCCGAACACGACGACCCCGACCTCTACGCCAAGCACCCGGACGGCGCCTACGTCATCCCCGCCACCGCCCACGTCCGCCTCACCGGTCCCCGCCTCGACGGCGGCGCCCGCATGCTCCGCCGGGGCTACAGCTACGACGACGGCCCCGGCGACCGCGGCCTGCTCTTCTGCGCGTTCATGCGCGACCCGGGCCAGTTCAACCGCGTGCAGGACCGCCTCGCCGCCCGCGACGCCCTCAACCCGTTCGTCGAGCACACCGCCTCCGCCGTCGCCTACGTCCTCCCCGGCGCCCCGGAGGGCACCGCCCTGGGCGATCACCTGTGGGCCTGAGGCCACGGGGCCCGAGCGCCGCGGACGGCTGACCGGGGCGGTGCGGCGGGCGTTACGCCGGGCGTGCGGCGGGGCGGCCGAGGAGGAGCCCTGGCTGGGCAGTGACGAGGTCTCCGAGCTGTGGCAGGTACGTGAGCACTGGCTGCCGAGCGTGGCTGCTCCGGCGAAGGTCCGCGTCCGCACGTACGGCGGGGAGAGCCGGGGCACGTGGGGGGCGGCGCCGACCTTCTACCGCTACCACCCGGGGGGTCGGATGTCCTGGAGGGAGCGGCGTGGCGAATGAGGACGGGGGCGGAACGGGCGACGCGCTGCCCGGGCTCTGTCCGCGGTGCGCGCAGGCCCTGGTGCGGGAGGTCACCCGGTCCGGGGCGTACGGGGGCACCAACGAGTGGTGGACGTGCCGCGGCTGCGGGTTCCTGGGGCGTCCTGACCTCCGAGGCCGCCCGGTCCTTCACCCGTTCCGGTACCTGACCGGCGAAGACGGGGACTGCCTCTTCTGCGGCTGGGAGGACTGCAACCGGGCGAGCGAAGCCTTCGTCCGGGACGGCCGGCTGTGCGAGTGGATCGTCTGCGCGGCCTGCGGCCGGGAGAACGTACGCCGGATCGAGCGCGATTCCACGGAGAGCGCCGCCCCCGGACCGTGATCCTGCGCTGCACCGCACCCCCGCGCCCGGCCGGGATGCAGCTCGTGGGTCTTGTTGCGAGGGTGGGTACAGGTGCCCGGTGGCGTCGGAAGGCGGGAAGTGCCCGATGGTGGAGCTGACCGGCCGTGTCGTGCGTCCCGGTGATTCCGATTACGCGGATGCGAGCCTCGGCTGGGACGAACTCTTCGTCCACCGCCCGCTGGCCGTCGTCTTCGCCCGGGACGACCAGGACGTGGTCAACGCCCTCACCTGGGCGCGGCGCAACGGCGTCGCGCTGCGGGTGCGCAGCGGCCGCCACAGTCTGGAGGGCTGGTCGAACGTGGACAACGGCGTCGTCGTGGACGTCAGCGGGTTGAAGTCGGTCCACATCGACGCCACCTCCCGTCTCGTACGGGTCGGCGCCGGGCTCAGCCAGCTGGAAGCCGTGACCGCGCTCGCGGGGCAGGGCCTCGCCGTGACGACGGGGACGGAGGGCAGCGTGGGCCTGTCCGGTGCGACGCTCGGCGGTGGCTTCGGCTTCCTCACCCGCTGGCTCGGCATGGCCTGCGACAGCCTCGTGGAGGCCGAGATCGTCGTCACGGCGGGTGCCGGGGACGCCGAGGTGATCAGGGCGTCGCCGGAGAGCAACCCGGACCTGTTCTGGGCGCTCCGCGGGGCGGGGAACGGCAATTTCGGGATCGTCACGTCACTCACGTACCGGGCGGTCCTGCTGCGGAGCGTGACCCATGTGCAGGCGACGTGGGAGGGCCTCGCGGACCTGGGCGGGGTTTTCGCCGCGTGGCAGCGCACGGCGCCGACCGCGGACGAGCGCCTGGGGACCCAGCTGGAGATCCGCAGGGACCGGGTCCTGTTGTTCGCGGTGCTCGTCGAGGGAGGGCCGGAAGAGGCGGAGGAGTTGCTGGCCCCGATCCTGTCGGTCGGCGGTCCGGAGGTCTCGGTGCAGGTGGGCGACTGGGGCGACGTCTACGCGGGATTCCAGATCCCGATCGAGGACGAACCCGCGTACTGGAAGTTCCTCTCGCAGTTCGCCGGGGAGCCGTTCCCGGAGGAGGCGGTCGACGTGGTCGCCTCGTTCATGCGGGACGCCCCGACGGGCCACAGCAACTTCTTCGCCCAGGCCTTCGGCGGGGCGGTCGGCAGGAGCCCCGCCGGCGGCACCGCGTTCCCGCACCGCGACGCGCTCTTCTACTCCGAGCCCGGCGTCGGCTGGGGGAAGCGCGGCCGAGGACCGGGCGTCCGCGACCCGCTCACCCCGCGGGCCCTGGCCTGGATCGCCGAGTTCGGCCGGGCGCTGCGACCCTACGTGCACGGCGCCTACGTCAACGTGCCGAACATCGGGATGCAGGACTGGGAAGCCGCCTACTGGGGGGCCGGCGTCGACCGGCTGCGCGAGGTCAAGGCGAAGTACGACCCCCACGACGTCTTCCGGTACGAGCAGAGCATCCCGCCCGCGTCGCACGGCCCCGAGCAGGCGTGACCGCCGCGCCGGCGGTCACGCCTGCTCGGGGTGAGAACGTGTCCGCGTCGTCGTGGTTCCAGCGGTCCGCGTCGCGGACGTGCTTGCTCAGGTGCTCGAACGACAGCGTCTCCCGATCGGCCAACAGGCCAGGGATCTGTTCGACCGAGCCATGGGGCAGGTAGAGGCGCATCAGGTCCACTGGATGCGTGTCGTGCGCCGTCCGCGTGAAGGATCCATCGGAAAGACCGTCCCGCACAGGTTCCTCCAGCCTTGGTGCCCTCCGCCGTGTTGCGGGCGTGATGCAAAGCTAGTGCTCAAGCCGTGGATCGCGATTGAGGGGTGCAGGGTGACGGGGTCGGTTTCGAGGCCGTCGGCGGCAACGCCGGCCGAGGTGATGCGGGCGCGGGCCGAGACGGAGGTGGACCTTCCGGCTTCGCTGGTGGCCCTGTGGAGCGTGAGGAACGGCCTTCTCGCCGAGTCCGGTGTCGCCGTGTACTCGGCCGGGGACATCGGCGAACGCAACGCCACGTACGAAGTCGCGGAGTGTGCGCCGGGTTTCCTCCTCGTCGGCGATGACAGTGGTGGCCGCGGATTCCTCCTGCGTACCGATGACGCGGACTCCGCCGTGTTCTCCTCCGGGCTGGGCGATCTGGACCCTGCGGACTTCCACGTCGTGTCCGAAGACTTCGCGTCCTGGGTCGAATCGCTCGGTCCCGCTCCTTGTAGAGACGTGGTGAACGGGCCGCTGGCGGCCCCGAGCTAGCCGTTCGGCCTCCTCCGCGGAACTATCGGCTGCCCGGGGCTGACCCTGCCAACCGTCCATGGGGCCCTCGGCCAGAACGCCATACTGCTGTTCACAGCGGCCCATCACCGCGAGATCGGCATAATCGCGCAGGTCCAACACCTCCGCCGAGGAAGCTGCCCCCACAGGCCGTGAACCCTTGGCCCGCACCTCGACCTGACGTGACACCCAACCCTCGTCGCCGGCCTCGAAGTACAGCCACAGGTCTTCGTCCCCGTCGTAGGTGCGGAACCACGTCGTCATGTCGCCATCCACCGCGGAAACAGAGCAAGGCCCGCGCCGAAGCCGCCGTGAGGCGGGCATCCGAAGCGGAAGACGTTCAGGTAGTCCTGCATCGAGCCGGTGTCCACGCCCTTCTCCGGATGTGGGGGCGGTCGGCGGGATCTCCTACGGCGCGCCGGGCGGCGGGCTGCCCGGCGGGCTGCAGCGGATCGAGTTCCGGCGCTATGCCCGGGAGATCGCCCGTTACGGCTACCGGGCCAACATGCTCGCCGGGACCGCGACCGTGTTCCGCGTCTCGGCCCTGCGGCGGTCAGGCAGGGCACGCCTGGACGGGCTCATCGGCGGCGGCACCTCGTACTACTCTCTGGCCTCGCTCACCGAGGACCCCGTAGCCCACCTCCTCGGCCCCGGCCCCGACAGGGGGCGCAGGCCGGCCGGGGTCTTGTGGGACGAGGGGGGCATCCCGTGAGGCCCCGGCCGGTGGGGAGGCAAGCCGCGCCCAGCCGTGGCGCGACTGCTCTGCTCAACAACCCGTCAAAGGGGAGTGGTGGGGCTGCTGTGACCGGAATGCTAGACCCGCACATCCGTGGTGAACAGGGCTTTGACCTGCAAGCTTTCGGCCGCGAACATGCCATCCGAAGGCGGCCGGCCCCGAGGTGGATCCAGACCGGCCCGGTCCCGAACGCGCCCCGGCCCACCGAGCAGCCGTTGACCGGTCATGAACGACCACACGCTGAGCCCCACCCACCCGCGGCCGGGACCCTGATGGCACCCCGGCGCCCCGCTCCGCCCGGCCCGGCCCGGTCCCGAACGCACCCACCAAGGCAGGCATCCCCGGACTGGCGGGATGGGCACAGCAGGCGAGCGCCAGTTGTCAAATGATCTCGATCGATGCCGGGCTCCTGCCAGGCGATCTTGACCGGTGTGAGGGTTGCGCCGGCCAGGCGTCGGCCTCGTGTGTGCCGTCGACGACAATGCATGCGTGAAGACCTGGACGGACGATCTCCCGCAGATACCTTTCGCCTACCGTAGCCTCCCGGAGGGCGGCGAGTGGATGACCCGGGAGGAGGCTGCGTCCTACCTGGGGATCGGGGAGTTCCATCTCAACGCGCTGACGCACGGTACCCACCGGATCGACATGGTCCGCACCACCGGCAAGGAGCTGGCCGTCACCCGAGCCAGTGTGGAAGCGGAAAGGCACTGGCGCGCCACCGCCCCTCGCTGGCGGAAGGCCCTGCGTTTGCTCAAGGACACCCTCAAGGCGATGTGAGGAGCATCCTTGGGCTTGGCGGGACCGATGGGGCCGGTCGACCCGTGCGGCATGGTCCTCGGGGACGCCCCCGCTCTGGACTCGTTCGTCGGACTGAATGGTGAATCCGTCGACGGACTCGCCGACGTCACCTACTGGGGAAGGCACGCGGGCGACGCCCACACCCACCTCGGTGGCGAGCGGACATTCCAGTACGGCGGACAGAGACCCTACGGGCGGCCGGCCCCGCTCGCCATCGCCCTCGGCGACTCCCCCGCCGGCCTCGCGGCGTGGATGGTCGAGAAGCTGGAGTCCTGGTTGCGCCTCGCGCAGGAAGTCCGCGGCGACCGCACTGCTCCCCTGGACGAGCCTCGTGGCGCTCGGCCGGGAGTCCCGGCCGAGCGCCACAAGCGTGTTCGGGGGTGGCGCTTCCTCGCGTACGCCGACCAGTGATCCGTGAGGCAGCGGGGTGTCGGAGCGTGGCACCGGCACAGAGGGCTGCTGCGGCGAGCCCCTGGGGTACGGCGCGGAGGTTGATCACGCCGTCCCGGCGTCGTTGCAGCCTCAGGGGTCATGGGGGTCGCGAGTGTCATGCCGCGGCCCTGCCGGCGTCCACCGCTGTACGGGGGTCCGTGGCCTGCGTGACCTCGTTGTCGAGCACCTTGCGGGTGATGCGCTCTGCCATGGCGGCGACCAGTGTCCGGGGCCGGCGTGGTGTCAGGTGGCCGCCGAGTGCGTTGCCGAGGCCGGGGGTCACGTAGGCGCGGTCGCGGTCGAGTGCCGCCAGCGCGGCCCGTACGACCGGTTCGGGCGTGGAGAACTTCCCGGTGACGGCGGCCTTGCGGGTACCGATGGTGTCGAAGAAGGAGGTCTCCACCGGGCCGGGGCAGACCGCCAGGACGCGAATGCCTCGGCGCCGGTATTCCTGACGCAGGGCCAGGCTGAAGTTGAGGAGGAAGGTCTTCGACGAGCCGTAGGTCGCGAAGTAGGGGGCGGGCTGGTAGGCGGCCGTGGAGGCGACGTTGACGACGGCGCCCGATCCGCGCCGCAGCATGCCGGGGATCAGTTCGTGGGCGAGGTCCACCGGTGCCACGACGTTGACCATCAGCTGGTCGTGGTCGCGCCGGCCGGGGATCTCCTCGAAGCGGCCGCAGGTGCCGAAGCCCGCGTTGTTGACCAGGAGGTCGACGGCGAGGCCCCGGTCGGCCAACGCGGCACCGATCCGCCGGGCGGCGTCGGGCTCGGTGAGGTCCTGGACCAGGACCTCGGCTCGGACGCCGTGCTCGGCCCGCAGGCGTTCGGCGAGCGCCTGGAGCCGGTCGCCGGAGCGGGCGACCAGGACCAGGTCGTGGCGGCGTGCTGCCAGCTGGGCGGCGAACTCCGCACCGAGGCCCGAGGAAGCGCCGGTGACGAGAGCGGTGCTGTTCATGGTGAAGCTCCTTCGCTGAGCTGGTGCACTGCGGGGTAACTGCGACACGACAGTATCAGCTATCTCAATATCTGCAACACGCATGACGCAGCTTGGGATCGACCTGCGGCGCAGCTGTATCATTTCCTTCCGCTTGTGATCAGGCGCGACGAGGAGGCAGGGCATGGGACGACCGCTACGGGCGGACGCGGAGCGGAGCGTGCGCGCGATCCTGGAGGCCGCGGAACGGGTCCTCGCGGAGAACCCGGCCGCCTCCATGGAACAGATCGCCGAGGCCTCGGGAGTGGCCCGCACCACCGTCCACCGGCGCTTCGCCAGCCGGCAGGTGCTGATCGACACGCTCGCCGCCTCGGCCGTCGAACGACTCGCGCAGGCCGTCGAGGACAGCCGCCCGGACACCGCACCGCCGCTGGTCGTCCTCCACCGGGCCACCGTGAACGTGCTCCGGGTCAAGAGCGCCTTCGGCTTCGCCCTCGGCCAGCCGGTCGAGCCGGGCGGTGCGGTGGCCGAGACCTGGGAGGGCATCACCACCCGCTGCCTGGAGCTGCTCGCCGCGGCCCGGGAGGAGGGCCTGCTCGACCCGGCGGTGGACCTCGACTGGGCGCGGCGCGTCTACTACGCCCTGATCGGCGAGGCCCTGAACGGCCCCGAGGGCGACCCCGACGTGCTGGCGACCAAGGTCGTGGACACCCTGCTGCACGGCCTCGGCCCCCGCTGATCAGGGAACGGCGCCGGCCCCCACGCCGAACGCCCGTGAAACGCGGGGGAACCACATCGAGCCCGGTCGCGCGCCTCGCGGTCGACACGGCGAATCGCCCGGCATCGGGGCCGGGGCAGGCACGGACCCCGGACGGCGTGGCGGGGGTCGGTCAGTGTGTCCGGTGGTCTCCGGGGATCCGGGTGGGGTCGGCCTTGGTGGTGGCTGTCGTGCGGTTCAGCTTCCAGCCTTCTTCGTAGGCGGCGGCGAAGGTGTCCGTGCCCAGCGCGGCGCGGCCGGTGCGGGTGAGGTCGCGTACCTGGGGGTCGGTGTGGTCGTGGGTGCCGCGCAGGCGGGAGGCGGCGCCGAGGCGGAGTGCGGCCTGGTGGTGCAGTGCGTGCGCGTCGGCGAGCGCGGCCGTGTGCACGGCCACGACGGCCAGGACGGGCAGGTCCCGGGTGCGCAGCGCGGCCGTGTAGGCGGTCGCCAGGGCCGTGCGTGCGCCGGGCCGGTCGCCGGTCCGGAGGCGGAGTGAGGCGCGTGCGGTGCCGATCAGCGTGCGGGCGTGGTCTGCGGGGAAGGGGGTGCCGTCGGGCAGGTCCCGTTCGGCGGAGTCGAGGAGTTCCCGGGCCCGGTCCAGGTCGCCGAGGCGCACCAGGAAGCCGGCTTCCCACGCGTGGACGAGGAGGAGGAGCGCCGGGGACTGCGTGCGCAGCGCCCGCTCCCGCGCCGAGTCGATCATCTCGGTCACCAGGCCGGTGTCGCCGCGCCGTAGGTGCAGGTCGATCCAGCGCAGGTCGGCGAAGACTTCGTCGGTGCGGCTGAGCGAGCCGAACCCGGCTGCCAGGGAGCGGGCTTCGTGCAGGTCGGCCAGTGCGCCGTCGAGGTCGCCGTCGTACTGCCGGAGCCGGGCGCGCATCGGCAGCGCCTCGGCCTGGCCCCAGCGGTCGCCGACCTGCCGGAAGCGGGCCAGTGCGGTCTCCACGTCGGCGCGGGTCCGGTCGAGTTCGCCCGTGTTCTCGGCGAACTCGGCGCGGAACTTGCGGGCCAGCCCGGCGAGCCACGCGTCGTCGCCGTCGGCGAGGCGCTCGATGATCGCGGGTGTGGTGTTCTCCCCCGGTGTCCTTTCGGCCTGGAGGAAGGCGAGCGGGAGCGCGGCGAGCGCGCCGTAGGGGCCGGGCAGTTCCGGACGGGCGGTCAGCCGGTCGGCCAGTTCGAGGATGGCGGCCCGGTCGTCCGCGGCTTGCGCGGTCGCCGTGGCCGGCCGGGTGGCGGCCCGGTTGAGCAGGTGGATCGCGTGGGCGCACTCGCGCTCGGGGGTGGGTCCGCCGCCGGGGACCGCGAGCGCCTCGCCGAGCCAGTGGGCCGCGTCGGACGTGCGGCCCAGCATCTGCCAGTACCAGGTGAGGTCGAGGGCCAGGGCGAGGGCGCCGGGCGCGTCGCCGGTGTCGCAGCGTCGGCGCAGGGCGGCGAGCGTGTTGTCGTACTCGGCGCCGATCGTGTGCAGGGCCGCCGGCTGGTCGGGCCCGCGCAGCCGGGGGTCGTGGCGGGCCATCAGTGCGGCGAAGTGGTCGGCGGCCAGGTCGCGGACGGTGCCGAGGGTGTCCGCGCCGGCCAGCCGGTCGGTGCCGTACTCCCGGAGTGTCTCCAGCATCCGGTAGCGGCCCGGGGCGGTGGGTGCGAGCTGGAGCAGTGACCGGTCGACCAGGCCCGCGAGCAGTTCGGGGACGTCGGCGGCCGGCACCGCCGTGCCGGCGCAGAGGGCGGTGGCCGAGGCGGCGGTGACACCGCCGGGCAGGATCGAGACGCGGTCGGCGACAGTGCGCTCGTGCTCGCCGAGCAGGTCCCAGCTCCAGGCGATGACCGCGCGCAGGGTGCGATGGCGGGGCAGGGCGGTGCGGCTGCCGGTGGTGAGCAGCCGGAACCGGTCGGACAGCCCGTCGGCCAGCTCGGGCAGCGACAGCGTCCGCAGCCGCGCCGCGGCCAGTTCGAGGGCCAGTGGCATCCCGTCCAGGGCGCGCACCACCTGTCGGACCTCGGGCAGTGTCGCCTCGTCGACGTCGAAGCCGGGGCGCACGGCGGCGGCCCGCTCGGTGAACAGGCGTACGGCCTCCGCCTGCCGGGTCTGCCCGACGTCGTCGTCCGGGCCGGGCAGGGTGAGGGGTCCGAGCGGCACCAGCGCCTCGCCGTCGACCGCGAGTGGTTCGCGGCTGGTGGCGAGCACGCTCAGCCCGGGGCAGCGGGGCAGCAGCACCGCGACCAGGTGGGCCACGGCGTCGATCAGGTGCTCGCAGTTGTCGACGAGCAGCAGGCTCTCCCGTCCGCGGAGCCGGTCCACGAGCAGGTGCAGGTCGTCGCTCTCGCCGCGGGGCCGGGCCTCGAACACCGCGCCGGCGCGCAGTCCGGTCCCGGCGAGCACGGCTGCGCCGACCTTGGCCGGCTCGGTGACCGGGGCGAGGTCGATCAGCCAGGTGCCGTCGCGGTACGCCCGGTGCCGGCGGCGGGCCGCCTCGACGGCGAGCCGGGTCTTGCCGGCGCCGCCGGGGCCGTGCACGGTGACCAGGCGGCCCGTGGTGAGCAGGGTGTCGATCCGGGCGAGGTCGTCGTCGCGTCCGACGAAGCCGGTCAGCGGCGTGGGCAGGTTGGTCGCCGCGGTCGGTGCGGTCGCCGTGGTCCGTGCGGGACCGGCAGGACCGGCGGGATCGGCTGCCGGGGTGGTCGGGGCGGTGCGGTCGGCGCGCAGCAGGCCTACATGGCGTTCGCGTAGGGCGGCGCCCGGTTCGGTGCCGAGTTCGGCGGCGAGGGTTTCGCGGATCTGCGCGTAGCGGGCCAGGGCCTCGGACTGGCGGCCCTGGGCGGCGAGTGCGTCCAACAGCACGACGGCCGCCCGCTCGTGGACCGGCTGCTCGGCGAGCAGCGCGGTCAGCCGGGCGGCGGCCGCGTCGGCCCGGCCCAGGGACAGCTCGGCGTCGGCGAGGTCGACCACCGCCTCGACCGAGGCGTGGGCCAGCCGGGTCGCGGCGGCGGGTGCCACCGCGGCGACGGCCACCGGCTCAGCGCCCGGGTGATCGCCCCAGAGCGTCACGGCCTCGCCGAGCGCGGCCGCCGCGGCGTGACGGTCGCCGGTGCGCAGGCGGTCCCGGCCGGTGGCGGTGAGCTGCTCGAACCGCAGCGCGTCCACGTCGGCCGCATCCACGTCCAGCCGGTAGCCGCCCGCGTTCTGGGTGACGGCGGCGGCCGAGCCGAGGGTCCGGCGCAGTCGTGAGACGAGGGCCTGCAGGGCGTGGGCGGGGTCGGCCGGCGGTGTCTCGGCCCAGATCGCGTCGATCAGGGTGCCCGGTGCGACCGCGCGGCCGCCGGCCAGGGCCAGCCGTACGAGCAGTGCCTGCAACCGCGCACCCGGCACGGGCAGGGCGGCGTCGCCGCGGGACGCGTCGAGGCCGCCGAGCAGCGTGATGCGAAGCCGGGTGTCGCCGTCCATCCTCCGATCCTCCCGTGCGCGGCCTCGGGTTCCCAAACGGGTTCCCGAACGGGTCGCCACATCGGTGCGCTGCCTTGGCATCCGGCGGGGCACGCGGCCGTGGGAGCAGCACGGGAGTCGCTGTCAGCGCTGTGTGAGCCCCGTGTGAGCGGCCCGCGTCAGTCTTCGGATGCCTGCCCGTGCGCAGGTGGCCGGCCGGGGTCCGCCGGGCGGCCCGACCCATGGGAGTCATCATCTTGAACAGCCCTGTCACGATCATCGGCGCCGGACTGGGCGGACTCGTCCTGGCCCGCGTCCTGCACGTCAACGGCATTGCGTCCAGGGTCTACGAGGCCGATCCCTCCGCGGCCGCGCGCAAGCAGGGCGGCATGCTCGACATCCACGACCACAACGGGCAACTCGCCCTCCGAGCCGCCGGTCTGACGGAGGAGTTCCGCGCCATCGTCATCGGGGGCCGCCAGGCGATGCGGGTCCTCGATCAGGACGGGACCGTCCTGCTGGACAAGGCCGACGACGACGGCGGTGGTCGCCCCGAGGTGATGCGCGGTGCCCTGCGGCGGATGCTGCTCGACTCGCTCCCGGCGGACACCGTTCGGTGGGACCACAAGGTCTGCGGTGTCCGTGGGCTCGGCGGCGGCGGTCACGCGGTGACGTTCGCCTGCGGGTGCACCGTCGTCGCCGGCCTGCTGGTCGGCGCGGACGGCGCGTGGTCCCGGGTCCGGCCGCTGCTGTGCGACGCCACCCCCGAGTACGCCGGCACGTCGTTCGTGGAGACCTACCTGTTCGAGGCCGACACCCGGCACCCGGCCGCCTCCCGGGCGGTGGGCGGCGGGTCGATGATCGCGCCCTCGCCGGGCAAGGAGATCTTCGCCCACCGGGAGAGCGGCGCCACCCTGCACGCCTATGTGCAACTCACCCGGGAGCGGGACTGGTTCGCCGCCGTCGACTTCACCGACGCCGCCGCGGCCACCGCGCGGATCGCCCAGGAGTTCGACGGCTGGGCGCCGGAACTCACCGCCCTGATCACCGACACCGACACCGCCCCGGTACTGCGCCCCCACTACGCCCTGCCGACCGGGCTCCGGTGGGACCGGGTGCCGGGGGTGACCCTGCTCGGCGACGCCGCCCACCTCGCAGCCCCGAACGGCGAGGGCGCCAACCTGGCCATGCTCGACGGCGCCGAACTCGGCACGGCCCTCGCCGCGCACCCCGACGACGTCGAGGCCGCACTCACCGCGTACGAGGAGGCGATGTTCCTGCGCCCCACCGAGGAAGCCGTGTTCGAAGGTGCCGAGGCCCGGGCGGTGGACTCCGAGGGCAACACGGCCCGGGGTCTGGTGGCCCTGCTCGACGAGCAGGGCCGGTGAGCCGCGTGTACGACGTCGTGATCGTGGGCGCCGGCCCGGTCGGCCTGTTCCTCGCCTGCGAACTCGGCCTGGCGGGCTGCTCCGTCCTGGTCCTGGAGCGGGAGCCGGCGCTCCGCTCCCCCTGGAAGGCGGACCCGCTCGGGATGCGGGGGCTGTCCGCCGCGTCGGTGGCCGCGTTCCACCGCCGTGGGATGCTGCACCGGCTGCTGACGGCCTCGGGCGTCGACGACGACTCCGGCACCGATTCGGGTGCGGGCTCCGACGCGGATTCGGGAATTGATCGGCCGTCACCTCCTCGGAGCGCAGGCCATTTCGCCGGTGTGATGCTCGATCCGGCCGACATCGACGTCACCGCCCTGCCGTTCCGGCTCCCCGGTCCGGCGTCCGAGGGCGTGCTGACGACCCTCGAAGCAGTCGGGACGACGCTGTCCGAGCGGGCGGCCGGGCTCGGGGTGGAGGTCGAACACGGCGTCACGGTCTCGGGCGTCACCCAGGACGGCCAGAGCGTGGTCGTGCGGGGCGGCGGGCGCACGTACACGGCGCGCTGGCTCGTCGGCTGCGACGGCGGACGCAGCACCGTGCGAGGGCTCGCGGGCTTCGACTTCGTCGGCAGCGAACCGCAGTTCACCGGCTACGTCATGCTCGCCACCGTTGCCGGCCCCGAGAAGCTGCGCCCCGGGTTCAACCTGACCCCGACCGGCATGTACCTGCACATGCCGGCGAAGGACTACATCGGCGTGCTGGACTGCGACGGCGGCGCGTTCGACCGCTCGCAGCGGCCGACCCGCGAGCATCTCCAGACGGTTCTGCGCCGGGTGTCCGGAACGGACGTGACGCTGGGCGACGTCCGGCTCGTGTCGACCTTCACCGACCGGGCGATGCAGACGACGACCTACCGGAGAGGGCGGATCCTGCTCGCGGGGGACGCCGCGCACATCCACTCCCCGCTCGGAGCGCAGGGCCTCAACCTCGGCATCGGCGACGCGATGAACCTCGGCTGGAAGCTCGCGGCGACCGTGCACGGCCACGCCCCGGACGGGCTGCTCGACACCTACACCCTCGAACGCCGTCCGGTCGGCGCGTCGGCCCTCGACTGGACGCGAGCACAGGCCGCGGCCATGAAGCCGGACCCCCACGGCCAGGCCGTCCAGCACGTGATCCGCGACCTGATCGGGACGCGGGACGGAACGACCTACGTGTTCCTGCGGGCATCGGGGGCGACGATCCGCTACGACCTGGGCGGCGAGCACCCGCTGGTCGGCCGCGACGCGCCGGACCTCCGCCTGGCGGACGGCACCCGTCTCGCGGACCTGATGCACGACGGACGGGGCGTCGTCCTCGACTTCACCGCCGAGCGGTCCCTGCACGGTCCGGCCGCGCGCCGGGAGCGCCGGCTCCGGTACGCGGCCGGGCCGGCGCGGAACGACCTCGGGCTGGGCGCCGTGCTCGTCCGGCCCGACGGCACGGTCGCCTGGGCGACCACCGACCGCCGCCCCGGCCACACGGAGTTCGAGCAGACCGTGGACCGCTGGTTCGGTGCCCCCGACCCCGGGCTGAGGGGAGCACTCTGACCATCGCCTCGGGCCGGGCAGCGCTGTGCGATCCGGTCACCGACAGCGGGCCGCCAAAGACTCGCCCGCAGCGCGCGGCCGCTCCCCCGGCCTTCGAGCGGGAGGTTCTTCGGGACGTGTGGTCAAGGTCGTCCGGGTCACGGGTCTGTCCCGGCGGACGGCGACGGCGTCGGCGGTGCGCGGCGGTGGCGTGAACGGGCGTCAGGGCAGGTCGGCGGCGGGGTGCGGCGCAGCACGGCCTGCGCCGGCGCGGGTGGTTTCCGGCCGTACATGTCACAGCACTGTCCTGGGGGCGGCCGGGACGGAACGGTTCTTCCGGGCGGGCGGTCCTGGTCTTCGGAAACCCGCTCGCACCGAGCACCAGGCACTGCCGTCCTATCGGAGGAAACACCGTGCGCGTCCGCAAGTCCGCCTTCGCCGTCCTGGCCGTCGCCGCCGCTCTCTCGCTCACCGCCTGCCAGGACGACGAGACGGGCACCGCACAAGGCGCTCCGACCGCCGCCCCGGCCACCGCCCCGGTCGCGGCCACCGGCGCCCCCAGCGGCGGCCCGGCCTCGGGCGGTCCGGCCTCGGGCGGTCCGGCCTCGGGCGGTCCGGCCGCAGGTAGTCCGGCCGCAGGTAGTTCGGGGAAGGGCAGCACACCGCCCGCCGCCACACCGCCTGCGGCCGCATCGCCCACCGCCGCGCCGGCCGGCTCCACCGGTGCCGGGAAGACCGGCAAGTGCCGGACCGCGGACCTGACCATCACCGCCGCGGACCGCACCATCACCGGCGACGCCGAGAACACCGTCGTGGTCGAGCTGAAGAACCACAGCGGCAAGGCCTGCACGCTCTCCGGGTACGCGGGCGTCGACCTGAAGACCTCCGCGGGCACGCTGTCCGCGAAGCGCTTCGGCGAGCCGGTCGTCGAGGGCGTCGTGCCGAACGGCAAGTCGACGTACTTCGGCATCAGTTACCCGGCCAACACCTCGGGCGGCTCCGGCGTCCGGATCACCGGCCTGGTGGTGACCCCGCCGGACGAGACCCAGTCGGTCACCCTGCCCTGGCCGGGCGCCGGCTCGCTGCCCGTCACGAACGGCAGCGGCGCGCCGGTGAAGATCGGCCCGATGGGAAGCGCCGGCCAGGGCGAGTGACCGCAGGCACCCTGCCCCGGCCCCGGCTCCGGCGCGGCAGGCCCCGGCCGGTCGGGTCAGCGCATCCGGAACACCGGCCCGCGCGGCGTGAACGGCAGCCCGGCGCCCTGCGGGACCAGGTACGCGTGCTCCCGCCGCACCCGCAGCACGTCGCACTCGCCGTCGGTGATCACCAGGACCGGTGCGCCGGGCGGGAAGTCCTCGGCCCGCTCCAGCAGGTCGACGCCGGGCTGCAGCACGGTGCCGCCGCGTCCGCGTACCCGGGCCCGGGCGGCGATGTCATCCACCGGCAGGAAGCCCGCGTCGTGCGGCGCGGCGTCGCAGTACACCACCCGGGCCGCCGGAACGTCCCGGGCGGCGGCGTACGAGGCGATGGCGCCGAGCGCCTTGCCGAGCAGGGTGCGGCTCATCGAGCCCGAGGTGTCGAGGACGACGCCGAAGGTGCAGCGGGCCACCTCCTCGGGCGGGAAGTACCGCCCGGCGCGCGGGATGTCCGGGGTGGAGGCCTGCCGCCGGGAGGGCCGGGCAAAGCTCCGCACGGCCGTCGGCGAGGGGACGAACTCGTCGAACCAGCGGGCCAGTTGCGCGTCCCAGGGCAGTGGCGGATGGGCCAGTGCCCGGATCTCCTCCACCAACCCGGCCGGGAGCAGCCCGCGTTCGCGTCGGTGCAGCTCGAAGCCCTGCTGCAGACCGCGCCGGTAGAAGTCGTCCAGGTCGACGTAGTCGCGCGGTGCACCGAGCGGTTCGCCCAGGACGTCCGGCCGGCCCTTCCCGGCCAGGGTGGCCAGTCGGCGCAGCCGGCGCTGGTCGCGGACGATCCGGTCGTAGACCTCCTCCGTCGACAGGCCCTTCAACTTCGGGTCGTGGAGCAGTCCTTCGGGCATCTCGCCGACACCCATCTCGACCAGCCAGCCGTTGATCACGTAGTCGGCGGCCACGTTGAACAGGTACGGGTCGCGGGCACCGCAGCGCTCGGAGTGTTTGAGCGCGGCGTGCAGCATCTCGTGGCCGAGGATGAACCGCCACTCCTCGTCGCTGTGGTGGCGCAGCGGGTTGAGGTAGATCTCGCCGGCCTCGGCGTTGACCGCGGCGACTGAGATGCCCTGGGCGCGGGCGAGTTCGGCGTCGGCGACCAGTGTCATGCCGGCCGCGATGCCGCCGAGCAGCGGATAGGAGGAGATGAACCAGTTGAGCGCGCGGGTCCACGGCCGTTCCGGGAGCCGGGCACCGGTCAGCTCCTCGCGTCGCCCGCCGGCCACGTCCATCGCGGCGGACATGGTGCGGGTGAGCGCGGCGGCGAAGCCGACCGTCCAGTCCTCGGGCGCCCAGTGCGGGTGGTGGGAGGCCAGTACCTGGTCGCTGCCGCGTCCGGCGGTGCCGGGGACCCGGGGCAGGCCGTCGCGGCGCCAGCGGGCGGCCAGCTCCTCCTCGTCGCCGCGCACCGCCGGCGGTAGTTCGAAGGGTGCCCGGCCGATCGCGAAGGAGGCCAGGAAGCGGTTGACGACCGCGCAGCGGGCGGCCAGCTCGTACGCGTCGCCGGCCTTGCGCGGGGTGCCGGCGGCGGGCACGTGGCCGAAGCCCAGGTGCAGCAGGCAGTGGGCCAACACCCAGGCCCACTCGGCGGGTTCGGCCCGGCGGCGGACGTTGACGTGCACGTAGCCGGCGGAGTCGACCGCGGCCCAGCCGTCCTCGGGTGTCCGGGTGCAGTCGGGGTCGCGGCAGAACTGGGCGTCGATCGAGGCGAGGGCGTGGTTGCCGCGCAGCATCGCCAGTCCGTCGGCGTACGCCTCGGCGGCCGGGTCAGGGCGGGTCGGGGCGGGTTTCACCGGCGGGCCTCGACCAGCCGGGGCATGTCCCGCGCCGCCTCGATCAGGAATCAGGCGGGCAGCACCGGGTTGCCGTCCGGGCCGTCCGCGATCACCGTCTGTGCCACCTCGACCGAGATCTCGGCGAGTTGCACCAGCAGCGACTTCGCGCGGTAGGCGGTCTGCCTCAGCTGCGGCGAGACGTGCTCCTTGCGGGCCGGCAGCTCCTTGATCAGGCGGCCGCGGAAGGCGTCCGCCAGGTAGTAGAGCAGGTCGCGGTCCTCCAGGCGGTTCGGCCAGCGGGCGTCGCCCTTGATGATCGCGTCCAGCCCGTAGGCGTTGCGGACGATCTTGGCGTAGCCGCAGAACGCCACCGCGTGCTGCGGGGTGAGCAGCCCGTGCGCCAGCACCTTGAGGGTCTCCTCCTCCAGCGTCGGGCCGAAGGAGTGCAGCGCGTCGGAGAGCATGTGCCAGGCGCGCGGCGTGGAGAACGGCTCCTCCGACTTCGGCGGTGCGGACCACAGGTGGTCCGGTCGGTCGGTGAGGTGGTCCAGCACCCAGGGGTGGATGCCGTTGCCGGCCGCCCAGGTCAGCCAGTCGGCGGCGCTGGCCCGCAGGTGGACGTGGACCAGCCGGTTGACCAGTGCGGACGCCATCGGGCGGGCCAGTGCGCCGTCGGTCGCCCGGTTGCCGGCGCCGATCACGATCGAGCCGGGCGGCAACTCGTAGGAACCGATGCGGCGGTCCAGGATCAGCGAGTAGAAGGCCTTCTGCACGTCCGGCGTCGCCGCGTTGAGCTCGTCCAGGAAGAGGCAGTACGGCTCGTCGCGGGCGATCGTCTCCGGCGGGCAGAACCGGGACCGGCCGGCCGCGGTGATCTGTGGAACACCGACCAGGTCCTCCGGCGCCAGCTGGGTGCCGATCAGGCTGACGCACTCCAGGCCCAGCGAGTCGGCGAACTCCCGTACCAGCGAGGACTTCCCGATGCCGGGCGCTCCCCACAGGAAGACCGGACGGACGGTGGCCAGACCCAGCAGCAACTCCGGTACCTGGGACGGCGACACGGTGACGGCACCCTGCAAGTGGGGCTCCTTCGGCTCGGGGGGATGCCCGGCCAGTGTGCGCGCGAGCGGCGCCGACCGCACCGGGTTTTCCGGGGCGGCCGGGGCGGCCGGGGCGGCCGGGGCGGCCGGGGGCACCGTGCGGTCCGGGCACGGCGGAGAAGCGTCCGCCGGTCCTGGTTCCGCCGCGCAGCCCCTGGATCGACCATGAAACCGATAATCGATTATCGATCTGATCGTCTATCATGTGGATGTGACTCAGACGACCCACACCTCGCCCCCGGCGGGGAAGCAGATGCTCTCCGAGCAGGTCTACACACACCTGCGGGATGCGATCATGCGCGGGGACCACGCCCCCGGTGACGCCCTCAAGCCCCAGGACCTCGCCAAGGAGCGGGGCGTGAGCCTGGCCGTCGTGCGGGAGGCGCTCGTGCGGGTGGTCGGCGAGGGCCTCGCCGACCGGCTGCCCAACCGCGGCTTCGCCGTCCCGGCCTTCTCCGACCGCCGCTGGCAGGAGATCACGGAGGCCCGCCGGGCCGTCGAACCGGTCATGCTGCGCATGTCCGTCGAACGCGGCGACCTGGACTGGGAAGCCCGCGTCCGAGCCGCCCACCACCGCCTGGCCCGCACCCCGGCGTACGTACCGGAGGAGGGCAAGCACTACAGCAGCGCATGGGCCGAGGCCCACCGACTCTTCCACCGCACCCTGCTGGAGGGGTGCGGCAACCTCGTCCTGCTGGAGACCTTCGACCGGATGTGGACCGCGAGCGAGCTGGCCCGCCGCTGGTCGGCGCACCGCAACCCCGACCGGGACGCCCTCCTGGAACATCGCCGGCTGGAGGAGGCGGCCCTCGCCCGTGACGCCGACACCGCAGCCGAGGTCCTGACCCGGCACCTCACCCGGACCGCGGCCGGGCTGACCGACTGCCCCCACCGAGAGCCTGCGAACGAGGCTTGATGCGCCTCGCCCGCTTGGCCGCCCGGCCGCACGACCACACGACCACACGACCACACGACCAACCTGATCACTGACATCGGAGCCACGACATGACTTCTTTAGAGGCGAGCGCCGGCCGCCGCTGCCACAATGCCGTCAACCCCCTGCACGTGTCGGTGTACTTCGCACCGGAGCCGCAGGACGAACTCGCGGCACTCGGGCTGGAACGCGGCCCCATGGTCTACCTCGCGGGCCGCGCGGCACCGCTCGGGGCCGTCGACGCGGGGACCGTCACCGCGACGTTCTACAACTTCAACCACGAGCACGTGCAGCGGTACATCCCCGCCGCGTGGAGCGTCGCCGCACCGGAGGCGGTGCTCGCGGCACGGCTACGCGGCGCGGACCGGACGCTGCAGCGGCTGCTCGGGAAGGAGGCCCTCACGTCCGCGGACATGACCGAGGCGGCCGAACTGGCGCTGCACGCCGCCGAAGCCTGCCGCCGGGAGGCGCGGCCGCTGTACGCCGCCAACGCCGACCTCCCTGTACCCGAAGAACCGCACCTGGCCCTGTGGCACGCCGCGACACTGCTGCGCGAGCACCGGGGTGACGGCCACCTCGCCGCCCTGGCGATAGCCGGCCTGTCCGGCATCGAGGCACTGGTGCTGCACAACGCCACCGGCACGGCGCCGACCTCGGCACTGTTCATGCGGACCCGCGGGTGGTCCGCGCAGCAGTGGGGCGCCGCCCGGGACCAGTTGCGCGAGCGCGGCCTGTTGGACGGGGCAGGCGACCTGACGCAGGCGGGCGCGACTCTGCGCGAGGAGACCGAGGCACTGACCGACCGCCTCGACGCCGCCCCGTACGACCACCTGGGCCCGGCCGCCACCGCACGCCTCACCGATCTGGCCGGCGGATTCTCCAGCACCCTCAGGGCAGCGGGCGCCTTCCCGTCGGTGCACTTCGGCAAGGGCTGAGGACAGGCGCCGGGAGCCCGGCGCCTCGTCGCGGCTCGGGCAGGTCGGAGGTGTCGAGGTGCCCGGACGACCTGGCCTCATGACTGACACGCTGCACACCGACGGGTCGTCCGTGGCCGGCCGTCAAATGACTGATGTGCGCCCGGGTGCGGGTCGGCGAGAGTCGAGGTTGCCGGGTGTTGCCCGGTGGCGGGCGCGAGGGCGTGCCCGTGCGCATGTCTACGCACTTGAACGAGGAGTACCAGGATGGCAACCAGTCAGCGGCCCGTCGGGAAGTGGACGACGGCCGTGGTCGCCGGGGCTGCGGCCCTTGCCGTCACCGGCGGCATCGCCGCGCCGGCCAGCGCCGCGGCCCAGCCGGGTCGGGCGGCGGACCGCCTGAGCATCGCAGCCCAGAACCTTTCCAGCGGCGTGCAGTTGGGAGAGCCCGCCCACCCCCGGGACCACCCCGGCGGCCGCCCGCTGATCAAGCACTACTGGATCGCCAAGCTCGGGTACGCCGCCGTGTCCGCCCTGAACCAGCGGACCAACTACGCCTGGCAGCGCAACTACAAGGACTGGACGGTCGCCATCGTCGGCAACAACATCCAGGGCAAGAAGGTCACCGTCTACACCAAGATCACCAACCTCTACTACGGTGAGGGCGGCGTCATCGGCGCCCAGACGGCTCCGACGCAACAGGTGCTGGTGGCCCAGAACACCATCAAGGCCCAGAACGTCGACGTCGTCACCGAGATCGTGAACGTCCACCTCATCAGCCCCAAGTGGGAGGACGTCTTCAGCGCCGACTGCCGTGCGCAGGAGGATCTCCGCAACGCGGTGAAGGCGCAGCTCGCCTGCACGATGGGCTGAGCCGTCGTCGGGCGCAGCGAGGCCCGGAGCGGCCGGTCGGTCACCGCACCGACCGGCCGCTCCTTCGCGTGCGCGCCGAGGGGGTGGACTCAGCCCCTCCCGGCCACAGCGTGCCTGTTCTGACTCGAAACGCCGCCCCGCGTCGCGAGACCCACGGTCCGCCCATCGCGTGGACCGTCTCGGCCAGGTACCACACCGAGCCGAAGAGCCGGCAGCCCGCAGCCGGCCCCCGCGCGCAAGCGGCTCCGGAGCCCCCCTGCTGGTCGCCCCGACAGGCCCCTGGGCGATCATGGCGGTCATGACGGACGCAATCGGACCGGAGCCGCTGGGCATCTGTCTCGTGGCCAATGTCGCGCAGGAGACCGGTTGCGGCGAAGGCGGACTGGAGATCCGTCAGGGGCTGCGGCATTTCGCATCGGGGGCGAAGGTGTGGATCGCGCCGCCGGCCTGGGGCGACGGCGGCGAGAGCGTCATTGTGGCCGGACGCCACCGGGGTAACAGCCGGCGTTACACGCGGATCGTGATCAAGAGCCGATTCCTGGTGAACTTCCGGGTCCGTGCCGTCTACAGTCCGGCGCTGGTGCGTGCGTTGACGGAGGCGGAGCCCGGGGAGGAGAGGGAGTTCGGCGCCCGCTTCCTGTGGCCCCCGGAACAAGCGGAGAGCTGGGCGCGGTCGTGGAACACACCAAGGTTGTAGGCCCGGGTGGACGGCCACCGCACTCGGACCACCTGGTCACCGATCCTCCGCCCGATCACGTCCCCTCTGCTTGATCAGACCGTTCAGATCCGTGGGCCGACCGGATTGCTCTCCCGACACTTCGGCCGGCCCACGCTGCCTTGGTCCGGCGAGTCGTTCTCACACCGCCCGGGCTCTCGCCGACTCTCACCCGGACCACCTGGGTCGGGGCGCCGAGCGTCTCCTCTCCGACGGGGATCACCGACCACTCCGTCGCTCCCAGTCGGCCGAGCGCCGCCCGCGAGTCGGCCAGCTCCTGCTCGGCGGTGTCGCCCTTGAGTGCCAGCATCTGCCCGTACGGGCGGAGCAGCGGCAGGCCCCAGCCCGCCAGCCGGTACAGCGGGGCGACCGCCCGCGCGGTCACGACGTCCACCGAGACCTTGCCGACCACCTCCTCGGCCCGGCCGCGCAGCACGGTGACGTTCTCCAGCCCGAGTTCGCGCACGACCTCCTCCAGGAAGAAGGTGCGGCGGAGCAGTGGCTCCAGCAGGGTCACCGAGACGTCCGGACGGGCCAGCGCAACAGGGATGCCCGGCAGTCCGGCGCCCGATCCGACGTCGCAGAGGGTCGCATTGGCCGGCAGCAGCTCCGCGATCACGGCGCAATTGAGCACGTGCCGCTCCCAGAGCTGCGGCACCTCCCGCCGACCGATCAGCCCACGCTGCATCCCGACAGTCGCCAGCAGCTCCGTGTATCGGACGGCACGCGGGAGGTTCTCCCCGAAGATCTCCCGTGCCTTCGCCGGGGCCGCCGGCCGGCCCTCATCCATCCGATCGATCTCGACGACCTGGTTTCTCGTGGCCTTGATGTGGTCGGCAGCCGGGTCAGGGCGCGGTGCGCCGGTACGGTCGGTCCCCTCGATCCGTTCGCGCACGATGGCCAGCTTGATCATGGCGTGGGTGTGGCCGTCGTCGGCGAGTGGGACGAGCAAGCGCTCCGCCGTACGGTGGTCCCCGGTCTCTGCATACACCGTCGCCATGAGGATGAGCATGGCCGTGGTCGTGAGGCCGGTGTCAGCATCCTCTTGTTGGGCGGCAGTCGTGTCGTTCTCTGCGTCGCCGTCCGGGGAAGGGGCGTCGGTGTTGCGCAGTTCAACGATCCTGCGGACGACTTCGGCCCGTTCCGCCGGGGTGCGGGCACGCAGTCGGCGAGCCCCTGGAGAACCCAGGGAGGATTGCTCCAGCAGCGCATCGAAGTCCTGGTCGTCATCCACGCGCTCCACGACCCTCCTGCCGCTTGATCTTGGTCCGCCACCGGTAGAGCAGTCCCTCGACCGCACGCACGGTCCTGGCGTTCAGGACCTCGCAGATCTCCTCCTGCGAGTAGCCGTCGATGACCATCGCCACCGCGGCCTTCGTCCTGGGGTCGTCGATGTCCTCCAGCTCAAGCAACACCCTCAGTTTGCTCAGCACCTCCTCGTCGGTACCCACGGTGCGGACGGGGTCCTCGTAGAAGGCCTTCTGGCGGCCAAGAGCCCGGAAGTACTTCTCCTCGCTGGTCCGCCACTTGCGGAACTCGTTCGGGAAGTCGTAGATGCAGGCGCCCATGAAGTAGGTGGTGATGCTGGCGCCACCCTCGAAACGCCAGCCGCCCTCGACGAACGCCCGCCGGCGGAAGCGAGGCAGCGCGCAGGCCACGGTCATGGTGGCCAGCTCCTCCCTGAGGTCATCGTTGAGGTGCAGCTCTTCCAGTTCCAGTTCGTTCGGGTTCAGGCCGAACCCGCGGCCCCCGACGAGCTTGAAGATGTACCCGGAGTGCATCCAGGCCCGCAGCACCGCGATCCCGTACCGGACGAGCTCCTCAACGAACCGCTCGTAGCGCTGCCCTTCGAAGCCGTCATGGGACAGCAGCTCGACGATCCGTTGGTCGGCCATCCGCCGGTCGATGCTTTCCTGCTGCTTGCGTGCAGCCTCGCTTTCGCGGGACCTCTGTGCGTACAGCTTCTCCAGGGTCTTCATGGGGACGGGCGCGCCAAGATCGACTTTGTCCGGGCGGCCTGCGGGTTGTAGGTCCCGGGCGCGCGCGGCCGTGGACTGCCCGCCCGCGTCGTCGCCCTGCATCCGCACCCCTTCCGATCGTCTGCCCGGCCCGCTGGAGGAACGGGGCCGGGCATCAGGCTTCGCCGGACTCCCTCAGCCTTCGGCGGATGGCCGACCCCTTGTAAGTAGCCCTCCCCCGGGTACCCCACGGACTTTTTCAAGATTCTTCAGAACGGCCCCGCGGCAAACTCGTCCGTGGGGTACCGGGTACGGAACGACGTAGAAGCGGTGTCTGAATCACCGCCAGCCCTATGGAGAACAACGTGAGTTCGCCCGCCCCGACACCCCAGAACCAGCCCGGCCCCGCGCCGTTCCTGACGGTCCGCACAGCCATCATCCTCGTCGCGGCGGTCGTCATCGGCCTCGTCGTAGGGGGATTGACCTTCCTCGGCGGCGGACCGGTGGCCGCAGCGGTGCTGGCCGGGCTGACCGGGTCGGGAGCGAGCGTGCTGGGGCTGCACCAACTGATCGGCTGACCCCAGGGGACGGCCGCCGGGAGGGAAGGACAATCCCCGTCACGCTTCCCTCCCCTCTCATCGGTCGGACGGCACCGCCCTCGAAGCGCCAGCCGCCCTGGACGACCTCCTCCAGGAAGGCCGTGCGGCGGAGCACGGTGGCGGCACGGCCGAGCCGCTGATCTTCGGCCCCTGCGCGGCGTCTGACCTCGGCGCTGTCCGGTCACCGGCCCCGTCGACGGCTGGAAGCGGGCGTGGCGGCGCCGGATTCGGGTAGCCGGAGACAGTGGGCGGGGTCGAGTAGAGGAGAGCTGAGATCATGACCACCGTTTCCGCGGCGACCGCGCCACTGCCGCCGACGCCTCCCCTCCCCGGGCGACCGCCCGAGCGGCCGGCACCGCTCCTGCCCGACCTGCCGCCTCCCCCGGGCTGCGAGGCCCTGCCGATCAGATCCGGCCACCAGAGGCGCAGAACTGCCCTGAGGGCCCGTGCCCGTGGGCACGGAAGTCGTGGCGAGCAGCGCGGCTGAGGCGGCCGCGACCGTCGAGGAGCAGGCCGGGCAGGTGGTCGGTGAGGCCGCTGCCGCGCAGGCTCGGGGCGGGCGCAGGCGAGGGCGCAAGCCCGCAGGCCGGCGCAGAACGTGCGCGCCTGTGGCGAGCCCGACCAGCGAGCCCGACCAGGGCGTTCAGCGCGCCGGGCGCAGGTCGTCCTGGTCCTTGAGGACGGTCACCTGCTCGCCGCGGGCGACGTACGAGACCACTCCGCTCCACCGGCCGTCGGCACCGCGCCGCCACTCGGTGAGGAGGCCGCGCAACCACTGCGCGTCCACCCGGACCAGGCAGGGTTTGGTGGTGCTGGTCGGCCGGTAGGCGGGGAAGCAGGGGATGCACGCGCCGCGCCCCTGAGCCATGGCGTCGGCCAGCGCAACGCGGGTGGGCTCGTGCACGTCCCTGCCGAAGCGGGCGGCGCGGGCCTGCCCGTCGGCGAGTGCCTCGCACGCCACCGAGCGGTGGAACACCGAGCCGCCCCGCGTCGTCCAGACGGATGCGGTCAGACCTCGGGGAACCGGTTTGCAGTGACCGCACTGCCCGACTATCAGTCCATGATCACAGCGTTCGTCAGCCATGACTGCATGGTGCCTCCAGCCCTGCAGAAGATCAATGACGTTCCGTCAGGACACCGGTCGCGCGCCGTTGGCCAGTGCCAGTAGCTGGGAGTGTTGTCGCCGGGCTGGTTCCAGGCCGGAGTCACCCGTCGGACTCGACACCCTGGGGCCCAGTGCACGACATCAACCGCCGGAACCGGCAGGCGCCCTCGGCTGAAGGCCGGAGGACACTTCGGCGGCGGCGTGCCGGCCGCGTCCGTCGGCGGGTACGGAAGCCGGGTACCGGCGCGGCGATGAGTTTTCCGGCCCCGGCAGGTCTATATCTCGACCGGGACGACCGACTCATCGGGAGTGCAGACATGGGCCTCATCCACATCGAGCTGTTCGCGACCCTGGACCTCGTCGGGCAGGCGCCCGGCGGGCCCGACGAGGACCCGGCGGGGTTCCCGTTCGGCGGCTGGCAGGTGCCCCTGCTGAACGAGGTCACCGGGGCGCAGATCGGTGCCGCGTACGAGGGCACGGACGCCCTCCTGCTCGGCCGGCGCACGTACGACATCTTCGCCGCCTACTGGCCGCACCAGAAGGACGGCGAGATCGCCGAGCTCTTCAACCGCGTCCCGAAGTACGTGGCCTCCCGGGGCACGCCCGACCTCCCGTGGGCCGGGTCCACGCAGCTCGGCCCGGACCTGGCCGCCGCGGTGCGCGAGATCCGCGACCGGCACGAGAACGTGAAGGTCGTCGGAAGCCTGAACCTGGTGCAGAGCCTCCTGCGGGAGAAGCTCTTCGACCGGCTCGACCTCTGGGTGCACCCGATCCTGCTCGGCGTCGGGAAGAAGGTGTTCGACGGTGGCGCGGTGCCCACGAACGTCACGCTCCTCGAACCGCCGGTGGCCGGTCCGCAGGGCACCGTGTACCTGCGCTACGGGCTCGCCGACGGCACGCCCGGGACGGGCGACATGAGCGCACCCGACCGCGGTCTCGGCAACGACGACTCCCGGTGATCCTCCGATGACCACTGTCCGTGCCAACGGGGTCGCCCTGGGCGTCGAGTCGTTCGGTGACGACGACGCGCCGCTCGTCCTGCTCGCGGGCGGGCCGACGATGCTCTCCTGGCCCGACGCGCTCTGCGAGCGCCTCGCGGCCGGCGGGCGCCGTGTGGTGCGCTACGACCTGCGTGACAGCGGGGAGTCGACGACGACGGATCCGCAGGCGCCCGCCTACACCCTGCGCGACCTCGCCGCCGACGCCGCGGCCCTTGCCGAGACCCTCGCCGGCACGCTCGGCGGGACGCCCGTCCACCTCGCGGGGATCGGTGTCGGCGGGATGGTCGCCCAGGTGGCCGCGCTGGACCGTCCGGGCGCGTTCTGCGCGCTCACCCTGGTCGGCACCCGGCCGGTCGCCCCGGGCCCGCCGGACGACGACCTCCCCGACCATGACCGGGCGACGATGAGCCGGCTGTTCGCGCGTCCGATGCCCGACTGGACCGACCGCGGGGCGGTTGCGGAGTTCGCCGCCGCCGGCGCGCAGATCCTCGGCGACGACCCCGCCGCCGCGCACGCCGTCGCCGCGCGCATCTGGGACCGCACGCCCGGCACCGCGCCCCCGGTCCAGATGGCCAACCAGCTGGGCCTGGTGTTCTCCAAGCTCGACTGCGCACCCCGCTGGCGCGAGCACCTGCCCGGGATCGAGGTCCCCACCCTCGTCGTCCACGGCCGCCGCAACCGGTTCTTCCCCGTCGGCAACGGCGAGGCGATCGCCCGCGCGATCCCCGGGGCTCGGCTGCTCGTCCTCGACGACGCCGCCACCACGATCCCCGGTGCGGCGATCGGTGAGGTCGCCGACGCGATGCTGACGCTCGACCAGCGGACGGCGGGGGCCGCGCGGGTCCGGCCGCCGGGCCGGCCGGCGCCGAGCAGCCGTCGTCCGGGCTGAACGCCGGCGTCCGCCGCTACGGCCGGACGGCGCCCATGTAGGGCATGACGCCGATCGGGAGGACCTCGATGTTCTTGCCGGTGCGGGGGGCGTGGATCATCTTGCCGTCGCCGATGTAGATGCCCACGTGGTGCAGGTCGCCGTAGAAGAAGACCAGGTCGCCGGGCTGGAGGTCGCCGCGGGCGATGCGGGTGCCGGCGTTCCACTGGTCCTGGGACATGCGGGGCAGCTTGATGTCGGCCGCGCGGTAGGCGGCGCCGGTGAGACCGGAGCAGTCGAAGCTGTTGGGGCCGGTCATGCTCCAGCCGTAGGGCTTGCCGAGCTGGGCGTAGGCGAACTGCACGATGGCGGCGGCGCGCCCGCCGGCGGCCGGCGGGGCCGGGGTGTTCGTGCCGGGGCGTTCGGCGGAGCGGGAGGCGCGGTCGGCGGCGGCGGCCTGCTGGGCGGCGGCCTTGGCCTTGTCGGCGGACTCCTGGGCGTTGATCCTGGCGCGGTCGGCGGCGCTGAGCTTGTTGAGCAGGGCCTGGGCCTGGGCGAGCTTGGTCTGGATCTGGTTCTTCTGCGTCCCCAGCGAGGCGCCGACGGTGTCGAGTTCGGCGAGGGTCGCGGCGGCCTCGGCGCGGTCCTGGTCGAGCTTGCGCTGTTCGTCCTGGGCCTGCTTGAGCAGGTTCGCCTGGGAGCCGGCGACCTGGTTCTGCACCGAGGCGCGCTCCAGGTAGGCGGCCGGGTCGGAGTCGAGCATGAGCTGGATGCCCGGGTCCATGCCGTTGCTGCGGTACTGGTCGGCGGCCACCGCGCCGAGCCGGGTGCGCAGTTCGTTCATGGCCTCCTGGCCGCGGGCGACCTTCTCCTGGATCCGGTTGGCCTCGCCCTGGAGCTTCTGCTGCTTGGCCTGGAAGCCGTTGTAGCGCTCGACGGACTGCTCGGCCTCCTCGTTCAGCTGGTCCACCTGCTCCTTGACGGAGGCGAGGGTGGGGGTGGGTTCGGCGTGGGCCGTTCCGGAGGCCAGCACCGCGCCGCCGGCCATGGCCGTCGTGAGGGCCGCCAGGCGGGCCCGACTCGGGGGGCTGGGCTTGCGACGCTTTCCCATGATGGTGGGCTCTCCTTAGGGACCTGGGCGGACACTGGAGAAACGCTCAAGGGTTGCTCTCGGGTTTACCTCGAAGGCGCGGGGAAATGGGAAAGGAACGGTGAAGGCGGTCGGGTCGGCCGTCGCCATCGAGGGGTGCGTGCCGCACGCCGCCGCCCGGGGAGCTCCGTCGACACCCCGGTGTGGCCCTGGTGAGCCGCCGTCAGCGACGCGCCGAGAAGACCGCGATGCCGTTGGGGACCGGTCGTTCCCGGTCGTGGTAGAGGCTGTTGCGCACGACGGCACGGCCGGTGGCGGGGTCGCGGGTGGCGATGGTGGCGGACGCTCCGCCGTCCAGGTAGGAGGCCTCGGCGCAGTCCAGGGAGTGGAGGACGCCGGCCAGTTCGCTGAGCGTGAGTCCGGTGGAGGCGCCGACGCGCCCGTCGGTGGCGAGCAGCCGCACGATGCGGCCGCCGTCGGCGATGCCGACGGCCGTGCGGGGTTCGGCGGTGACGTCGTCCAGGCCCGGCAGGGAACGGTGGTCGCGGATCAACGGGTCTGCGCCGAGGGCGAAGGCGAACGGCACTGGACTGCTGGAGGCGAGGCGGTAGTCGACCGCGGCGGGGGTGCCGGGGGCCAGTCCGCGCAGGGCACGGGCGCCGGCCTCACGGCCGAGCAGGACCGTGGTGTCCGGATCGATGGGGCCGGTGCCCGGCGCGTCGGAGACCGTCGCGATGCGGCCCTGGCGGACGGTCACCTCATAGGCGTCGCTGGTGCAGGGAGCAGCCCGGTCGTCGTCCGTCCCGCACGCGGCGCGTGCACGGGAGACGTCTCCCCACTGGGAGGTGAAGGCCCCGATCGAGTCGACGGGCAGGGCGTACTGGTTGAGGCCGCCCAGCACCAGTTCACCCTGCGGGGTGCGGATGTGACCGTGCAGCACCAGACGGCCCATCCGGGCCCTGCCGTCCACCCCCACACCGAACACGTCCTCACCGGTGTCACCGAGCGGCTTCGGCCGGCCGAATCGCTGTCCCCCGGGAACTGCGCCCTTCAGCGGCCGGCCGTTCAGGACCGACGGGCCGGAGGCGGCACCGGTCGCCTGGACGCCGGGGTGCTGGTCCTCGGTGAGGTTGAAGAAGTCGCCGTTGATCGCGGCGGCGGCCCCGGCCTCCTCCCCCATCCGGGAGACCGTCTTGCGGGCGGCGACCGCGCCCGGGTAGAGCAGGCCAGCGGCCACCCCCGCACGCCCCAGATCCGCCGTCACCAGGTGGACCCGGGTGCTTCCCTGCGAGGTGGGAACGGTGAACACCTCGTAGACCACACCGGGCGCCACCTGCTCGCGCACCACCGCGGAACCGCCCGGGGCCGCCGCGACGGCCGGGGCAACGGTGGCCGGGGCGGCGACGGCCGGGTGGGCCATGGCACCCGACCCCACGGCCACCGAGACCAGGGCCAAGGCAGCGGCGGCGCTCGTGACAGACCTCATGAGGTCACTATGGGCGGCACCGGGCGGCATTCCGGCGCAGGCACGGCAACCGACCGTCAGGAAAGCACCCCCGCGCCCCGTCCGACGACCCGGGGGTTCACGGCAGCGGCATTCCCTCCCCGGCTGAAGCCGGGGATACCCTGCAAGATCAACCGCTTGCCAGGCGACTTCGACCGGTCAGAGCAAGGAGACGTGGCCACCGTTGCGTCCCTGGCCCGAACGGGCGTGAGGCCCCTTGTGCGGAGGGAGGGGCACGGACAGCAAGAGATCCGGAACCGCGTCAGGAGGGAGCAGAAGGCCCGGGCCTGGCAGGGCCGTATGACGCCTTGACGTCACGCGGTTCGCCCGGGGTGCTCCCCCGGCCGGGACCGTCCCCCGGTGGGAGGGCGGCGGCGTCGGCAATCGGGAAGGCCGACGTCTGCAGGCAGGTGCGGGCGTTCGCCAGGACTGTGGCGGCGCAGCGCAGGTGGTGGTTGACGGCCGGGATCAGTGCGCCGCGGAAGCGGTCGGCGGTGTGCAGTACGGCGGCGGCCTGCTCCAGCAGGTCGCCGGTGCGGTGAACGACGGGGCCGCGGTCGCTGGCGCGGTACTCCGCGGCGAGGTCCTCCGCTGAGCGGGCGAGCTCACCGACGCCCGGGTCCTCGATCGGTTCGGCGCCGAAGAGTTCCAGGGCGTACGCCAGTTCCGTCAGCCGGGCGCTGCGGCGCCTCTCCCACCACGTGCTCACGCTGCGATCATGCACCACAACACGCCGCGGCGGGTGGGGAACAGGCCAACTTCCCTGCCCGGCTCCGGTGGATGAGGACGTCATCCGCGACCGGCGACGGTGACAACCGTGTCCCGGCAGGGCAGGCCGTCGGGCGGGGGACGCCGAGGGCCGTGGGCCCGGTCCCTGCGGGCGGGGTGGCTTCGGGTCGGTGGGCGAGGGCGGATTCGAACCGCCACAGCCGGAGCGGGGGTTTTACAGACCCTTGGGCTCAACCGATGCCCAGCTCGCCCATGGCGGAGGAGACCGAGGCCGGCGCCGGCCGGCTCCTCCGAGACACTGCTGTTTGCGCGGAGAGCGCGCGAAGCGAACGCGCGCCGGTGCCACGCGGCGAACTCTCCTGGTACTGCGCTGCCGGACGAGGATTCGAACCCCGAACTTCCTGATTCAGAGTCAGGCGTGCTGCCAGTTGCACCATCCGGCACAGCGGGGCGACACGAAAACGGGCCGCCCGCACGGGGACGATTCCACGATTCCCCGGGGCGGCCCGGCCGGTGGCCGGTCAGCGCGCTACGAGGACGTCCCGCTGGTCTGGGAACTTGAGGAGCACTGATACGACTGGACACGGCTGACGACGTTCACGGTCGCGCTCCTTCCTGGTTGCCTGGCGCGATGCGCCCACTGTGCCGCACCACCACGGGCCGGGCAACGGCTTTTACGACCGCCACGAATACGGGCTCCAGCGAGGATCGCGATCGTCCACAGGACGAGACCGCAGCCTCCGCATCAGCCATCGACCGGGAGCGGCTGACCGTCGGCAGCCGGTCCGAGGCGCCCCACCGGCAACTCCCGTCTTCGCCGACAAATGAGATGACTTGTCATCCCGGCGGAGTAGAGTCTGGTCCTGCCCAGGTGCGAAGGCGACGGATACTTCCCTTCTGGTGGACGTGGTCCGGGTTCGAATCCCGGCCGTCAGGACGTGTTCCTGCGGTGGTGTAACGGCAGCACGCGTAACGTTCCCGTCGCCGGCCTCGACCTCTGGTCGCACAACTCAACAGCTTCTGCACCTCCCGGTGCGCAGGAGCACGGCTACTTCTTTGGGTGAATCACGCCGCGCTCCACATCCGATCTCGGGAGGCCACAGCATCCGGGTGCCCGGTGCGCAGGACACGGCTACTTCTCCTTCCATGAGGGAGACGCGGGTTCGAATCCCGCCGCCGACCTCACGGTTGGTGTCGTCCAGCGGCCCAGGACACCTTGTCGCCGTATCCGACCTTTGATCTCGGGCACCCGGCTGCTGAAGCCGGGCGCAACGCCGGCCGGCCCTGGGCGCAGCGTGGTCGGTGCGGGCAACCTACACGGCGTACGCCGGTGTCGGTTCCGAGCCCGGGCAGCAGACGGTGTTCTCATCGGCGATCACGGTGAGGCAGCCTTCGCAGAGCCACACCGTCTCGGGCTCCACGGGCCCGGACGCGGACACCTCGTTGTCACGCACCATCAGCTGCCAGGTGTCCCAGGACTCCTCGCCCTGCGCGTCGATCACGCCGTCGAGTACGTGGTCGAAGGTGAAGTTCTCGAACCCGGGCTTGCCCTGGGCGTGAGCGCCGGGCTTCAGGAAGTGGTCGACCAGGTAGGTCATCCACTCGGGTGAGTCGTAGAACTTCTCGTGCCCGTTCCACTCGATCGCGGCCCCGTCGTCGGTGGGCTCCCACTTGCACCACAGGCCGGGTTGGCCCGCCGGGGGCTTGTCGAACTCGCGGATGTCCGCGTCGCGGCCCTGTCCCGCGTAGCCCGTGCCGTCGACGTAGTAGGGGCCGTTGGCGCGGTCCATGCGCCGGGTGTCGGCGAACTTCCGCAGGTAGGCGATCTCCTGCTCGTTGAGCGGCGGCTCGACGGCGATCCGGCCGGTGAATGTCGTGGTGTAGCCCATGCCGGGGATCGTAGCCACGCCCTCCGACACCGCGGACAGGGCAGCGCCGGCTCGTCCAGGTCCGCCGTCGTGCCACGTCGCCCGCGCAACAACCCGTTTGGCGGGGTGCGGCGGCCGCTGCTACCTTTCCGGAGGCCGTGCAAGAGAACGAGGAGGTGGTACCCGTGAACGCAGTATCGACATGGGTGCTCCCCTCCGGGGTCACGGTCGGACGGTAGACAGGTCGTCCGGGAGCGCCGCTCTGCACTCCCGAAAGGCACGACCATGCAGTTCACTTCCGAGCAGCGTCTCGACGACGACGTCATCGAGCGCGAATTCACCCTCGGCGAGATCCCCGGCATCCTGTGGATGCCCGCGTCCGTGTCCGCACCGGTGCCGCTGATCCTGCTGGGCCACCCTCCCCTCGGGCTGCGCAGGATGTACCCCCGGCTGGTGGCCCGGGCCCGGGCCTCCGCGGCGGCGGGTTTCGCCACGGCCACCATCGAGCTCCCCGGAAGCGGCGACCGGCCCCGTTGGGACGCCGTGGAGCGGGCCCGCGCCGACCTGCGCCGGGCGATGGAGGCCGGCGAGCCGGTCAGCGACGAGATCGTCGACGCCCTCATCCTCCCGCTGGTCGACAAGGCGGTCCCGGAATGGCAGACCGCGCTGGACGCGCTCCTTTCGCTGCCCGGGATCGGCGGCCCGGTCGGGTACTCGGGGGGCGTGATCTCCATCGGCGTCCGGCTGGCGGTGGTCGAGCCGCGCATCAAGGCCGCCGGTCTGTTCGCCGGGAGTTTCGTGCCCCGCGCCATGTTCGAGGAGGCCCGTCGGGTCACCATTCCGCTGCACGTCCTGCTGCAGTGGGACGACGAAGGCAACGACCGGCAGGCGGCCCTGGAGCTGTTCGACGCCTTCGGTTCCGAGGAGAAGACGCTGCACGCCAACATGGGCGGGCACACCGGCGTCCCGCCGTACGCGGGGGACGCCGCGGACCAGTTCTTCACCCGGCACCTGAAGTGAGGCCGGGCCGTCAGGCCCCCAGCAGGCAGTAGGCAGTAGGCGGTGGGCGGAACGGCCGATCCCGGCCCGTCTCGCTCAACCTGGGGCTTCCTGCCCTCCGTGTCCGCCCCTTCGGGGGGACACGGAGGGCGCAGAGAGTCACCTTCTCCTCGCCGACGCTGCGCGCGACGGGGAGACTGTCATGCAGTCAATTGACCGATGCGACATGCGTGACGGCGGCGGAAGAGTGGAGGTGCTTCGCGAGCAGATACGTCGGAACCACACCTTTGGAGTTGTCACCATGAAGACATTGCCGGGCAAGCTGGCGAGGACGGCCGGAGTCCTGGGCCTGTCCGTGGCCGCGCTGACCGCCGTGTCGGCCTCCCCGGCCGCGGCGAGCACGTCCGCCACGGCCGGCTGCACCAAGTACTACAAGTTCGACAACATCCAGGTCCAGGTGGACAACTGCTCGGACGGCTGGGTCTGGATCTACACCGGCGGTGGCACCTACTTCAAGGGCACCGTCCACGTCACGGACGACTTCGGCCACGACCGCGGGGAACTGACGGCGGACCGGGGCAAGGCCAACGCGACCAAGTACTTCCCCCAGGTCGGCACCATCCGCATCTGCGGCACCAAGTACCTCGGCTGGGCTCCCCCCAGGCCGTGGTGGACCGACTGCGCCAACGAGATCCGGGTGTGACCGCCCGGCCGTGACCGATCGTCCGTGATCACGGCGGCGGCCACCGGTCGGGGCACCGGGCCGCGGCGGGGCGGCCTCGGTGCTGCCCGGTCCTCAGCCGTTGAGGGTCTGCATCAGCTCGGGGGCGTAGCGGTCGCCGGAGACGATCCCGTGCGGGGCGACGGCGTCGATGGCGGCGAGGTCGTCCGGGGTGACCGTGACGGTGGAGGCGGCGATGTTCTCCTCCAGGTAGCGGCGGCGCTTGGTGCCGGGGATGGCGACCGCGCCCCGGTGCAGGACCCAGGCGAGGGCCAGCTGGGAGGGCGTGACGTTCTTGGCGGCGGCGATCCGGCGGACCTCGTCGACCACGGCCAGGTTGCGGTTGAAGTTCTCGCCCTGGAAGCGGGGGTCGGTGCGGCGGAAGTCGTCGGCGGCGAAGTCGTCCGGGCTGGTGATCGCGCCGGACAGGAAGCCGCGGCCGAGCGGGGAGTAGGCCACCAGGCCGATCCCGAGCTCGGTCAGGGTGGCCATGACGCCGTCGTGCTCGATGCCGCGCTCGAAGAGCGAGTACTCGGTCTGGACCGCGGTCTGGGGGTGGACGGCGTGGGCGCGGCGGATGGTCTGCGGCGCGACCTCGGACAGGCCGAGGTAACGGACCTTGCCGGCGGCCACGAGCTCGGCCATGGCGCCGACGGTCTCCTCGATCGGCACCGCGGGGTCGACGCGGTGCAGGTAGTAGAGGTCGACGTAGTCGGTGTTCAGGTGGCGCAGGGAGCGGTCCAGGGCGTGGCGGATGTACTCGGGGCGTCCGTTGAGGCCGCCCCACACGCCGTCGTCGGTGAATTCGATCCCGGTCTTGGTGGCGATCACGGCCTGCTCGCGTCGGCCGGTGAGCGCCTTGCCGATGAGCTGCTCGTTGATGAAGGGGCCGTAGCCCTCGGCGGTGTCGAGCAGGGTCACGCCCCGTTCCAGGGCACGGTCGATGGTGGCCAGCGATTCGGCCTCGTCGGTGGTGCCGTAGAAGGCGCTCATCCCCATGCAGCCGAGTCCCTGCGTGGAGACGGTGAGGCCCTGGCTGCCGAGCGTGCGGAGTTCCATCGTGATCTTCCTTGTGTCGCGGTCGTCGCGGTCGTCCCGTCGTCCAGCCGCATGTAACTAACTGGATAGGTCAAGAGTGCGGCAGGTCCTCCGGGAATGTCAATAACCGGATAGTTACTTGCTAGGGTGGCGGCATGGCACGAGACTCCGCCGCGACCAAGGCCCGCCTGCTCGACGCCGCCTTCGCCGAGTTCGCCGCATACGGCATCGCCGGCGCGCGGGTGGACCGCATCGCCGAGGCCGCCAACGCGAACAAGCGACTGATCTACGTCTACTTCGGCAACAAGGAGCAGCTGTTCGACGCCGTGATCGAGCGGGCGCTCACCATGGGCGCGGAGACCGTGCCCTTCGACGCCGAGAACCTCCCCGACTACGCGGGACAGGTCTTCGACCTCCTGGTCGCCCAGCCCGACCTGGCGCGGCTGCTCACCTGGAAGCAGCTGGAGCGCCCCGGCGCCACCGACCTGGAGGCCACCGCCTACCGCGCCAAGAACGCGGCCGTCGTGGCGGCCCAGCAGCAGGGCCGCATCAACGCGGACCTCGACCCGGCCGACCTGCTCGCTCTCGTCCTGGCGCTGACCCAGGCCTGGTTCACCGCCGCGGACGGCATGAGCCGGACCGGCGGAAGCGGCTCATGGCCGGCGCAGCGACTGGCCCGGCACCGCGCCGCCGTCGTCCACGCCGTCCAGCGGGTCACCGCACCACGCGGATAGCGCCGGGAGGAAGCGCAGCACCGCCCTGCACATTCCTGGAGGCGCCGGAAGACCGGGGCTGGGGGGCGTCGTCCGCCGTCACGGGCGGGTGGTCAGCAGGAGGGTGCCGTCCGTGGCGTAGGCGTGGACGGTCGGCTTGGCCGCGGCGAGGCCCGGCACGGGGCATCCGCGTAGTAGGCGGCCCAGCCCGGAGATCCGGGCAGGGTGTACACCTTGGCCGAGACGGTCCGGCCGTCCACCGAAAGGGTGATCCTGGCGGGTCTGCCGGGGCCGCGGTAGATGCCGGTCCAGACGGTGTCCTCGATCGACTCACCGCGAACGGCGTGAGGATCCTGACGGCCCGCTGACGGCTACGGGACGGCCGGCCCGCGGCGGGCCGGCCGTCCGTCCACCCGGACGCCTCGCGCGTCGGACGCCGCAGGACGTCGTCGAACGCTCGGCAGGCGCCGGACGGTGTCTACGGGTTGCGGGTGACGCCCGCCGGAGCGGGGTCGGGGCTGATGATGAAGTCCTCGGGCCAGACGGTGAGTTGGATGTCGTGGCCGACGGCTTCGATGACGTCGTGCAGGTTGCCGTGCTCCCCTCGGTCGAGGAGGAAGATCGGGTCGTCACGGTGCACCGGGTCCTGCCGCAGCCAGGCGTCGAACCCGGTGAGGTCCGGGGCACCGGTCGCGAGGAACGGGACCAGCCGGCGGAACAGCTTGGGCCACATGACCAGCTGCTGCAGCGCGGCGAGATCGGGGACGGTGGCCTTGCCGTTCGGGTCGGCCTTGGAGCGCGGCCACAGCCCCACCTTCGCCGCCCGCGCGGACCGCGAGACGTCCGCGAGGTGGGTGCGCAGCGTGGCGGGCAGGGTGGCGTAGAACGCCGGATAGGCGTTGCCCTCGGTGAGCTGGACCGCGTTGGCCGAGAGGTCGACCCGGGCGTCGTCCAGGAAGACGGGCGTCCCGTCCGGCTCGGTGGGCTCACCCTTGTAGACGAAGCCGATCAGTCGGCCGTTGGCGTCGATGCCGTTGGAGAGCACGTGGCCGCGGATGCTGTCCTGGTCGGCGGACTGGACCTTGTTGGGCTGGTCGTCGAAGAAGACGACGTTGGTGAATCCGAGGAGTTCCAGGAGTCTGTCGCGGCCGGCATTGGCGCCGGCCAGCTCCTGGTGGGTCTCGTTGAAGTGGGTCTCCAGTGCGTCGATGGCCTCCAGCCGCACCGAGATGCCCCGGCCGTTGATCTGCGGCGGGGTGCCGGACGGGCGGGGCAGGCCCTCGACCAGGGCCGGCGAGTCCGGCTTGAACTTGATCGTGTCACCGTCCGGCTCGGGCCCCTGCCGAGGCAGGTCGGGATAGCGGATGACGAACGTGCCGCGTAACAGTGTGTAGCTCACGGTGATCTCCCGTATGCAACGGTGTTTCTCCGATACGTCGGCTTACTTCGACCGTAACTCGCCGGGACGGGGCGCTGAACCCTCTCCCGGCCGTTTCCGGAGGAGGACCGCCCCGGCCCCTGTGTGTGGCGGCGCAGTGCGCCGGGCGCCGCCCTCCGCCGCGAGGTGATCCGCGGACGGCGGCGGCGCGTGCTCTACACTCCGAAGCGGAGGCTCCGCCGCTTTGGAGACCTGCAAGTGGCTCGACCTGCACGCGGGGAGAACCTCCACGTGACGGCGGCCTCGACGGCGGCGAGGAAGGAACCCATCCCGTGAGCACAGGCACCGGGCGACCACTGCGGGCCGACGCACGGCGCAACCGGGAGAAGATCCTCTCCGCCGCCGTACGCGTCTTCGCCGAGGACGGGCTGGAGGCGCACCTCGAACGCATCGCCAAGGAGGCGGGCGTGGGCTCCGGCACCCTCTACCGCAACTTCCCCACCCGGGAGGCGCTGATCGAGGCCGCCTACCGCAACGAACTGAGCCGGCTGTGCGACGCCGCCCCCGACCTCCTGGCGGCCATGCCGCCCCGCGCGGCACTGCGCGCCTGGATGGGGCGCTTCATCGACTACGCCACCGCGAAACTGGGCATGGCCGACGCCCTTCGCGCCGTCGTCGACTCCGGCGTCAACCCCTACGCCCACAGCAGGGAGCTGATGATGACGGCTCTCACCTCGCTCCTGGACGCCGCGACCGCCGCCGGGGCCGTCCGCTCGGACATCAGCGCGGCCGACATGTTCGCCGCCCTCACCGGCGTCGCCCTCGCCTCGGGCAAGCCCGACCAGCGCGAGCAGGCCGAACGCCTCCTCGACCTCCTTCTGGACGGACTCAGGTACGGCACGGCGCACTGACGCCGACCCCGGGCGGCCGGGCCCGCACCGCCGCCCCACCCCACCCCACCCCGCCGAGCACCGCCGGACGCACCGGAGGCACCGCACGGCGTGCGGTGCCTCCGGCGTGGCGAACGGGGCGCGGAATCAGGCGCGGCTGAGGTAGTAGCCGCCGTGGCCGGTGCAGCCGTTCGGCCAGTAGCCGCCCGCGCGCCAGCCCGCCGGGACCGGCGAGTTGGGACAGGTGAGCAGGCCGACCTTGGGGAGCTGGTGGTACCAGGCACCGACCCCGTTGCAGCCGAGGAGCTGATAGCCGGTCACGACGTACCCCGGAACGATCGGGGAGCCGCCACAGGTCCAGATCCCGTCCTTGACGAGGTTGTGCCGCCAGGAGCCGACGCCGTTGCAGCCGAGCTTGGAGTAGTCGGTGGTGACCCACCCCGGGTAGATCGGGGAGCCGCCGCAGCTGTAGAGCCCCTCCGCCTCCGGCTGCTGGTACCACGAGCCCCAGCCGCTGCAGCCGTCCTTGTTGAAGGCGGTGATGGCCCATCCGTCCGGGATGGCGGCGCCGGAGCAGGCCCACTGGCCGACGCGGCCGGCAGGCTGGGCGGCCGCGTTCGACGTGCCGGCCGCGGTGCCCGCGAGGACGAAGGCGGCGAGGAGCGCGAGTGCGCCCACGGTCGCGCCGATGCCGCGGCGGACGACCGCGCCGGCGAGGCGCTTCCAGAGATGACGAGGATGCATGGTCGGTTCACTCCAGTCCTGGCGGCGGGCATGCTCGATGCCCGCTGGGCGGGGGGAAGGCCGAGCGGTAGATCAGGCTTACCTTAGTTCGGAGATCTTGTGGATGTCCGATGGTTTGCCCGTGAAGGACTCAACTTGGCCTGAACACACCCGCCCACGCCCGGGCCACCGCGCGCCCTACCTGCCGGGGTGGTGGACGAAGCGGTAGGTGGCCCGCTCCAGCTCGGTGATCTCAACGCCGATCGCCGCGGGCACGCCGAGGTGCGACTCCAGCAGGGTGAGCACCCGGGCGGTCAGTTCGGCGCGCTGCTCCAGGCTGCGGCCGGCCAGGATCTTGATCTCCACCAGCATCACCGCCTGCCCCGTCGTTCCGTCACCGACCGCGTACTGCAGGGCCGGGCGGAAGACGGTCTTGCAGTCCGCCACGGTGGTGTCGATCACTTCGGTGATCGCCTGGTGCACCTCCTTGACGAAGGCTGCACGGTCGAAGTCGAGCTCGGCCGAGTGGTCGACCAGGATCTGTGGCATCGGAACCTCCCGAGGAAAGGGCCCGCCGAGGCCCGACGGGCGGCGCCCGCGACGCTACCGGACCCTCCCGGCGGCCGGGTCGGCGACCCCGGGCCACCGCGATGCGACATGGCGTCAGGCGCAGCCCGGACAGCACTCCGGCCCCGGCGGAGCACGCCGGGGCCGGGGGCCAAGACCAAAGAAGCCGCGTCCGCTCAGTCGTCGACGGCCGGTCCTCCCGCTGCGCCGCGTGCGGCGTGGTCGACGCGGGGCAGGCCGTTCGGTGTGCGCAGGGTCCAGCCGACGGCGCCGAGCAGCAGCGCGCCCGGGGCGATGCCCGAGATCGACGCGATGGCCGCGGCCGGCGCGTCCGCCCAGGCCAGGGCCAGGCCGGCGGCGCCACAGGAGGTCAGCATCGCGGCCAGTACGTGGACCGACGGCATGCGCCAGACCGCGGCGAGGCCGAAGAAGTGCAGGCCGACCACGACGGTGATCCAGCCGACCGATGCCTTGGGAAGGTGGAGCACGGGGTTCAGGACGACGAGACCGCCGAGACCGACGGCCACCTCGGCGGCCACCACGAGGCGGTAGCCCCGGCCGAAGGTCTCTGCCGTCGCGCCGCCGGTGGCCGCGTCAGCCGGGCGGTCGCGCCGCAGGACGATGAACAGCCGCAGGAAGGCGAGGACGGCGAGGACACGCAGGGGGATGCCGACGGCCGACGGGAGGGCCGCCGCGTTCGTCAGGACGAAGACGAGTCCGAAGATGGCGCCGATGAGCCGGGCGACCTGGTTTCTTTGCACGGCGCAGACTCTCAGCAAAGTGGATCATCACGCAAAGCGGCTACCCGGCGAAGGAGGGACAGGCGCCGCCGGCCCGCCGCCGGTGAAGTGGCGACGGGCCGGTGACGAGGCGTCAGCGCCGGACGGGCGTCAGTGCCACGGGCGGTTGTTGTTCTCGGCGTCCTCGCAGGCCTGGGCTCGCGCCTCGATGGCGTTCGCCTGGGCGAAGTGGCCCTGGCTGCGCAGCCGCTGCGCCTGGTCCCGCATCGCGTTGACGTTGCAGGTGATGGTCCCGGCGGCGGACGCGCTCTGCGCGGGGACGATGGCGAGCAGGGCGCCACCGGTGATGGCGGCGGCCAGAGCGGCAGCCGAAAGGCGTCGAAGCATGGTTCTCCTTCGAAGATGGATGGTACGGGCTCAGCCGAAACTGACTACCCGTCGGCTACTCTAACCCAAGTGATCTTGCGTCAATGACCAAATGGATCATGAAAAGTAAGGCCCAGTCATCCAATTACCTCTGAAAGCAGAGAGATTGTCGTCCCGGCGGACCGTGCCGCGCACGGTGAACCCGGCACCGGGCAGTCCCTCGGGTGCGTCGAGCGGGGACGGGAGCCGCCGCACGGCTCGTCCCGTCACCGCACGACGGCGGGGGCGAGCGCGGCGGCGGCGAGCAGGGTCGGGGTGCCGGTGCCGTCGGCGGGGACGGTCCACAGGTCGCTGCCGTCGTCGCTGGGGAGGGCGTAGGCGAGGGTGTGGTCGTCCAGCCAGAGGGCCTGGTCGTCGATGTTGCGGTCTTCGGCCGTCGCCGTCTCGGCCATGGTCTTCAGGTCGAGGACGTAGAGCCGCCAGGGGGCGTCCTCGGGCAGGCCGGGGACGCGCTTCTTGTAGGCGATGAGGGTGCCGTCGGGCGACAGGGACGGGCATTCGACGTTGTCGTGCAGAGTGGCGAGCGTGTGCTGGACGGCGTCGCCGGCGACCAGGTGGGTCTCGCCGTCGGTGGCGAGGGTGGCGTAGAAGTGCTCGTCGTCGGCGAAGGTGACGCCCCAGATGTTGGAGTCGGCGGCGCGGTAGGGCTTCCCGTCGAGGGTGACGGCGTAGCCTTCCAGGTTCTCCTGCAGGGTCCAGGTGGTGGTGTCCAGGATCGTGGTCCGGGTGGAGAAGTCCGTGCCGGCGTAGGAGTCGCCGCCGACGAAGACCGTCCACGCGACGAGGTGTCCCGAGGGGGACACCCGTGCCCGGGTGGGTATGCCGGCGAGGTCGTAGTGGCGCCGCTCGTGCAGGTCGGCGTCGAGGACGACCGCGCGGTAGGTGTCCTCCAGGACGCCGTGCACGGCCTGGAGGCAGATCCCGGTGCCGGCCGCGGCGTGGAAGCGCAGGCAGGCCGGCGTCGCCACCGTTCGGGTCGCCCCGGGATCGGCGAGCGGGACCGCGGCGAGATGATCACGCCGGGAGCCCCAGGTCATGGAGCGGAACACCAGCTGCGCTCCGTCGGTGTGCGGTCCCAGCGTGACGGCGCCCGCCCTGGCCGGCGGCCCGTCGCCCGCCCGGTCGCCGCCTCGGCCGGTGTCGCCGGCGCGCAGGACGGTCCATGCGCCGGCCGCGACGAGGACGGCAGCTGCGGCGAACAGAACGAGGAGGCGGCGGCCGAAAGTCATACGGGGTCCTCTTCCAGTGGGTACTTCGACGGACGGACAGGCAGGCAGGTGGACAGGCAGGCGCAACGGCCGGGCACCGGTGGCGGGGCGGTCAGCCGCTGCCCGGCCCCGGGTCACCGGTGAGCCGGCCCAGCAGGCGGGCGGCGACCGCGACGGCGGCGGCGAGGGTGACGCTCATGACGGCCAGGGCGGCGGTGTCGCCCCAGCGGCTCCAGAGCGCGCCGACCGCGAGCGAGCAGGCGAAGCGTCCGGCGGCCTGGCCGGTGCCGACGAGCGCGAGGCCGGCGCCGCGCCGTTGCTCGGGCACGGCGCCCGCCGCGGCGGCGGCGAGGACGCCGTCGGTCGCGGCGTAGAAGAGCCCGTGCAGGGCGAGGACCGCGGCGGCGAGGACCGCACCGCCGCCGGGCCGTGCGAGCAGCAGGCCGTAGCCGGTCAGCAGGGCCGCATGGCCCAGCACGAACATGCGTCGGCGCCCGGTCCGGTCGGCGAGCGCGCCCAGCGGGACGGCGAGCAGCAGGTAGACGGCGGCGGTGCCCAGCGGCAGCAGCGGGAACCAGCCCGCGGAGAGGGCGAGCCGCCGCTGCAGCAGCAGATAGACGAAGGAGTCGCTGACCGTGGCGAGCCCGAGCAGGGCGGCGCACGCGGTGGTCCGGCGCAGGGCCGGCAGGCGCAGCAGCTCACGAAGGCGCAGCCGCGCCGCGGGGTCGGGCATGGTGCGCAGGCTGCGGCCGGGGACGAGGAGGACCAGGACGAGCACGCCGAGTGCCGCGACGTAGGAGCTGACGGTGAAGACGGCGTGGTAGCCGCCGGGGGCGGCGCGCAGGATGAGGAAGGCGAGCAGGGGTCCGGCCAGCGCGCCGAGGGTGTCCATCGCCCGGTGCACGCCGAAGGCGCGGGCGCGCCGTTCGGGTGGGGTGGCGAGGGAGATCATGGCGTCGCGGGGGGCGGTCCGCAGCCCCTTGCCGACCCGGTCGACGGCGAGGACGAGGCCGATCAGCGGTGTGGTGCGGACCATGAGGAGTGCGGGCCGGCAGAGCGCGGAGAGGCCGTAGCCGGCGGTGGCGACGGCCTTGTGGCGTCCGCCGCCGCGGTCGCCGAGGAAGCCGCCGAGCAGCCGCAGGACGGCGGAGGCGCCGTTGAAGACGCCGTCCAGCACGCCGAAGCCGAGCGGGGAGACGCCGAGCGCGGTGACGAGGTAGAGCGGCAGGACGGCGGTGACCATCTCGGAGGAGACGTCGGTGATCAGGCTGACCGTGCCGAGGGCGAGGACGGTGGGGGCGATCCGCGCGGACCGCCCCGGCCCGGGGGCCGGGGCGGCGGCGGACGCCGCGGGACGTCGGCTGTCCGCGAGGTACACGGTCAGTTCCAGACGCCGGCGATGTCGGTGGCACCGGCCGCCTTGCCGGCGTGCGTGGTGAGCCCGGCGAGGTCCTCCAGGGTGCGGAGCATGTCGTAGTGGTTGTACTTGGCGGTCGGCGCGGAGCCGGCCTTGACGGGCTGCCCGTACAGCACGGTGGGGATCTGGTTGCCGCTGTGCTTGTCGTCCTCGTCGTAGGTGATGACGAGCAGGCTGTTGTGGGTCTTGGCCCAGGCGGCGTACGCGTCGAGCTTGTTCTTGATCCAGCTGTCGCCGGTGCCCACGGAGCAGTCGTGCATGTCGCTGCAGAGGTTGGGGACGACGAAGGAGACCTTGGGGAGCTTGGTGAAGTCGGTGGGGAACTGGTCGAAGGTGTGACCGCTGTTGGCCGGCACGTTCTTGAACGCGAACCAGGGGTTGTGCTTCTGGGCGTACTTGCCGCTCTTGCAGGTGGTGGAGCCCTCGCTGGGCAGTGACTCGTTGTAGCTCCCCCAGGTCTTGCCGGCCGCGATCAGCTCGGAGGCCAGGTTGGGGGCGGACATGGAGCCGGGGTGGTAGCAGTCGTCGCCCGTGATGCCCTGGGTGCTGCCGGAGAAGACGGCGAAGTAGTTCGGCTGGCTGGGGTGGGTGATGCCGTAGGAGGCCTTGAGGACGGCGCCGCCCTTGGCGAGCGAGTTCAGGTACGGCGCGTCCTTGCTGCCGATGATCTGCTTGTAGGCGTGGTTCTCCATCATGACCACGACGACGTGGTCCGGCTTCGGCACGGCCACCGCGGCCGAGGCGGAGCCGATGCCCACCACGGCGGTGGCGGCACCCGCCACCAGGGCCGTCGGCAGGGCGACGGCGAGCAGGATCTTCTTCTGGGAACGGCGGTGACGGCCGGGGGTACCGGTGGACATGCTGTCTCCTGTGTCGGGGTGTGTGGAACGGTGGTCCGGTGGTGGTCCGGCACCTGGGCGGCGGTACGCTGCCGCCGGTCCGGACGGGGCTCGACGGCCGGCTGGGGCACCTCGGGTGCGGGCCGGCGCGGGGCTGGTCGGGGGGGCTCGGCCCCGGGGGCCGGCGGTCACCTGGTGGGGTGGTCGCCCAGGCCCGCGACGTAGAGGAGCCGGTTGGGGGTGTTCGTCCCGGCTCTGCCGATCCTGCCGGTGGTGGCGGCCTTGATCAGTGCGTCCTGGACCTGGGCGGGAGTGGCCGTGGGGTGGGCCGACAGGTAGAGGGCGGCGGCGCCGGTGACGTGCGGCGCGGCCATCGAGGTGCCGGTCAGCCGGTGGCTGTCCTGGTCACCGCTGTTCCAGGCCGAGGTGATGCCGGTACCGGGGGCGAACAGGTCGGTGCACGCACCCCAGTTGGAGTCCGAGCGGCGCTGGTCGTCGGTGGTGGAGTTGTTCACCACGACGGCCTCGGTGATGTCGCCGGGCGAGTTCCTGCACGCGTCGGCGCCGCTGTTGCCCGAGGAGACCACCCACGTGACGCCGGAGGCGATGGAGTTGCGGATCGCCTTGTCCTCCGCGGCGCTGACGCCGCCGTTGATGCTCATGTTGACCACGGCCGGCTTGACCGCGTGCTTGGTGATCCAGTCGGCGGCCGAGACGATGGCGGACGTGGGGATGGAGTCGTTGCACGGGGTGACGCGGACGGAGACCAGCTTCACGCCCCTGGCCACCCCGTAGTCCTTGCCGCCGATGGTGCCGGCGACGTGGGTGCCGTGGCCGATGCAGTCGGCGCCGTTGCGACCGTCACCGACCAGGTCCACCCCGATGCCCGCCCGTCCCTGGAACTGACTGTGCGTGGTGCGCAGTCCGCTGTCGACCACGTAGACCGTGACGTTGGAGGCGGTGTTCGGCGCGGTGTAGCTGTTGTCCAGCGGCAGGTTCCGCTGGTCGATGCGGTCCAGGCCCCAGCTGGCCACCGACGCCGCCTGGGCGGCCTGCGGCGCCGAGCCCGAGTGCTGGACGCCGTCCTGTTCCACGGACTCGACCGCCGGATCCGCCGCCACCGCCTTCGCCTCGGCCGGTGTCATCTCGGCGGCGTAGCCGTGCAGCGCCGTGTCGTAGACCGTCCGGACGGAGCCGCCGTGGGCCTTCGCCAGCCGGTCCGCGATGGACGCCACCGACGTCTGCCCGGCCTGTACGCCTTCGGCGGCTCCCTGCGCGGTCGGCGGGGCGGCCCCCTGCGCGGCATCGGCATCCGGGGGCGGCACCGCGCCGTCCTTGAGCACCACCAGGTAGCGGCCGGCTATGGGCTCCGCGGCCGGCTGCGCCTGGCCGGTGGCGTGCAGGGCGGCGTTCGCCGGGCTGATCACCACCGCGGCCGCCACGGCGGCTACGGCGGTGGCCGCGACGACCACGGCCGTCGGCCTCGCCCTGCGGGCATGACGGTGGCGTGCGTTGTGCTGGGACAAGGATGACCTCCTGGGAGGGTGCGGCTGGGCTTCGCCGCCTCGGATTCACGACAGTGGTCGCGTGGCGTTGCCGGTGGAGGGCTCCGGTCGTCGTCCGCGCGGATCGGCGACGGCGGGTTCGTCCGGCTCGTGGCACGCGGGACGGACGGTCGGCGCGGTGGTGCCGCTGAGTGGTGACGGCGGGGCGCGTCGGCCTCGGCGGGCACAGGACGCCGCCCGGCCGTGGCGGCCGGGTCGCCACGGCCGGTGAGTCGTCGCGACCCGGTTCACCGCGCGGGGATCGCGCGGACGGTGGCCGCGGCGCTCGTGGACTCTCCGCTCCCGTCGCTCGTGACCGCTCGCACGGCAGGGAACTTCACCCGACGGGAAACGTCATCCGGCTGGCAGTCGGCTGGACGGTTCGCGGTTCGCAGGGGTTCACCGCTCCCGGCGCGGTCCACGGAGCCCGAGCGTAACGGCCTTGATCTGCACGAGATGTGTCAGACCGTCAGCCCAGAGGGTTGTTCGGGGAGCTCGAAGCCCTTCTCGCAGTGGCCGCCCTTGAAGTCGGTGTCGCGGTTTCCCGTGCCGGTGACGGGCGGTGGAGGCCGGGGCGCCGGCCGGGACCCGGCGCGGCACCGCAGAGGACGAATGCCGGCTCCGAGGACCAACTTCCCAACATGAACATCTCCTGGTGTGGGGGGCAGGGAGATCGGGCGTCGCGGGCGGGCCGGTCACCCCGGTCCGTCCGTGGTCGTGATCGGTCCCGGGGGGACCGGGCCCTCCCGTCGGGCGAATTCCGCTCCGGCGGTGAGCCCGGTGCACCAGAGATACCGTCAGAGATGCCGCGGGAGGAGCGACTTGGCGCCATTGGCGCGCTTTGGCCACAAAGGTCGGACACGGTCGGATGCGAGTCGTGTCGGGGCCCGCGCTCGCGGGGGACCGCCCGCCGCCCGGTCAGATCCAGCCGTTGCGTGCCGCGTGCAGCGCCATCTGGAAGCGGGTGACCGATCCGGCACGGGAGTTGAGCTGCTCCAGGTGGCGGGAGAGGGTGCGGCGGCTGACGCCCAGCAGCTCGGCGATGGTGTCGTCGGTGACCCCGGTGGCCAGCAGCTCGACGATGCGCCGGTGGATCGGAGTGAGTGCCGATGGCACGCGCCCGCTCAGGTGCATCGGCAGCGCCGTCCGCCAGGACGCCTCGAACAACCCCGTGAGCGCGGACAACAGGCTCGACGGGCGGACCAGGAGCAGCGAGTCGTTGACCTCGGCCTCGACGAACGACATCGACACGATCGCCAGTCTGCCGTCGAAGATGGTGAGCTTCACGGGGACGGTGGGCAGGATCCGGGCCTGCTCCCCGGCGGCGATGCAGGGTTTGATGTTGACGGCGTAGTACGCGGCGTTCTGGACGGCCGACCGGGAGTACACGACCCGGTACTCCACCCCCTGCTGGAGCTTCTCGATCTGGATCGGGTTGGCCGTCCCGTGCGTGTGATACGGCGGCGAGTCGAAGCGCAGGACCTCGCTCTCGGCCGCCGCCTCGATGGTCTCGATGCGCTCGACGATGGAGGCACCGGTGACGACCTCGACCAGGTTCTCGGTCGGTTGGGGGCTGACGGTGCGCCGGTACCCGCTGTAGGCGTTGACGGCGGCCTGCTGGGCCTCACGGAGCTCGGCGGCGCGGCTGTGCGCCAGGAACTCCAGCGCGATGGTGGGCTCCACCGGCACGTGCCGGCCACCTCCGGCCTCCGAGACGGTGACCAGGCCCAGTCTGCGCAGCTGCGCGAGGTCCTCCTCCCGTGCCGGCTCCCCGTCCGGGCCGCCGCACCCGGGGGCCTCCCGGTCGAGCCCCGGGTTCCCGGCCGACGGTTCGCCGTCGTCGGAGCGGACGGCGAGCAGCGCTGTGTAGGTCTGCGCCTCACGGCGCGTCAGCCCCAGGCGACACAGGTGCGTCGGCAGGTCCTCGTCGGTCATCGGCGTTCCTCCCGGTGAGGGGCGGGCCGGCTCGGGCGTGCGCCGGAAGCGGCACGGCCGCTCCAGCCCCGTCGCTGCCGGCTGCGTGCGGTGTGCCGGGCATCGTGGCACGTACCCGCCGGTAGGTGGCGGGCCGGACCGCCCCGGAACCAAGATCCACACCAGGCCCGACGAAGATCCACACCACCCGGGGCCGGCCTCGCACCGGCGCGGCACCCGACGGGCGTCCCGTGTTCTCGACCGGGTGCCCGTCCACGCCACTGGCGGTCCGTCGCCACCGCACGGGTCCGGTCGGCGGTAGACCGATAGCCCCAACCCCGGCCGCTCCCCTGGAGTCCTCCCTTGATCAGCGTGTTCGACCTGTTCCGCGTCGGCATCGGCCCGTCCAGCTCCCACACGGTGGCACCGATGCGCGCCGCCCATCAGTTCGTCCGGGAACTCGACCTGGCGGGCGTGCTGGCCGAGGTCGCGACCATCGACGTCGAGCTGTACGGTTCACTGGCCGCCACCGGTGTCGGCCACGGCACCGACAAGGCCGTCCTGCTCGGACTCGCCGGCGAGCGGCCGGAGACGGTGGACATCGCCACCGCCGACGAGCGCTTCCGCCTGATCACGGCCGAGCGCCGGGTCCGGCTGCCCGGCATGCAGGCCGTCGGATTCGATCTGGTCCTCCATCACCGCTTCCTGCCGGACGCCCACCCCAATGCCCTGACCTTCACGGCACTGGACCGGGAGGACGTCGTCCTGGGCAGGCGGACCTTCTACTCCGTCGGCGGCGGCTTCCTGCTCCACGAGGCCCGCGACGCCCCACACGAGGTGCCCCATCCCTTCACCGACGCGAAGCAGCTCGTCGACCTGGCCGGGAACGGGCGGATCAGCGACCTGATGCTGGCCAACGAGAGCGTCCGGCGACCCGAGGGCGAGGTCCGCGCCCGGCTTCTGCAGCTGTGGGAGGTCATGCGCGACTGCGTCGACCGCGGCTGCCGAACCGGCGGCACACTGCCGGGCGGCCTGGACGTGCCCCGCCGCGCCCCGGCACTCCTGCGCCGGCTCCGGCAGCAAGGCGGTCCCGGGGATCCGCTGCACGCCATGGACTGGGTCGCGCTCTACGCGCTCGCGGTCAACGAGGAGAACGCCGCCGGCGGCCGGGTCGTCACGGCACCCACCAACGGCGCCGCGGGCGTCCTGCCCGCCGTCCTGCACTACTACCACCGGTTCGTCCCCGGCGCCGACGACGACGGCACCGTGCGCTTCCTGCTCACCGCCGCCGCCGTCGGCATCATCGTCAAGCGCAACGCCTCCGTCTCCGGCGCCGAGGTCGGCTGCCAGGGAGAGGTCGGCACCGCCGCCGCCATGGCCGCCGCCGGTCTGACCGAACTCCTGGGCGGCACCCCCGGCCAGGTGGAGAACGCCGCGGAGATCGCCCTGGAACACCACCTCGGCCTGACCTGCGACCCCGTCGCCGGCCTCGTCCAGATCCCCTGCATCGAACGCAACGCCATCGGCAGCCTCAAGGCCATCGCCGCGGCCCGCCTCGCCCTCAACGGCGACGGACGGCACCTCGTCCCCCTCGACGCCGTCATCCGCACCATGCGCGACACCGGAGCCGACATGAGCACCAAGTACAAGGAGACCGCGCTCGGCGGCCTCGCCGTCAACTTCCCGCAGTGCTGAGCAGGTTGCCCGCACCGACTCGGTCACGCACCGACCCGCCGGCGGGACCTCCCGCGGCTATGCCGCCGGGCGGTGGGCGGTGACCAGGAGGTACTCCCAGTCCATGGCGCCGCCGTCGAGGTGCCGGGCGGCCAGGTCGTCGAGGGCCGCGTCGAGGGCGGCCACCCGCTCGGGGTCCTCGGCGATGAAGCGGTAGGTGGCGATGGTCGGCCCGTAGGAGGTCTTGAAGTACTCCCGGAACTCCTCCGGCCGCCCGAACCGGTCGACGCGCACCGACCGCCGACGGGGGTCGAAGTCGGTGACACGGTCACCGAGCAGGGACCGCACGTGCTCCGGGTCGCCCCACAGGGGCGCCGGCCGGGCGCCGGGCGGCGGCGGAGGGGCATAGGGCCGCATCGCCGCGAACATCTGCCCGATGTACCCCTCCGGGGTCCAGTTGACCAGGCCGATGGTGCCGCCCGGGCGGCAGACCCGGACCAGTTCGTCGGCCGCCTGCTGGTGGTGCGGGGCGAACATGACGCCGACGCAGGACATCACCGTGTCGAACTCGCTGTCCGCGAACGGCAGGGCCTCCGCGTCCGCCTCCCGCCACTCCAGCCGGGCGCCGCGCGCCTCGGCCGAGCGGCGTCCGACCTCCAGGAGCTCCGGGGTGAGGTCGGAGGCGACGACCTCGGCTCCGAGCAGGGCGGCGGGGACGGCCGCGTTCCCGGAGCCCGCCGCGACGTCCAGGACGCGCTCGCCCTCCCGCACGCCGCACGCCCGCACCAGCTCGATCCCCAGCTCGGGGATGAGCTGGGACGCCACGGCGGGGTAGTCGCCCAGCGCCCACATCGCGCGGTGCTTCGCCTTCAGGGCGTGATCGGCACGACCCGCTTCACCCGCTTCGCTCGCCTCGGTCATGGCACGTCCCTCCGTTTCCCTGTCGTCACGGTCGGTCGTCGCACTCGGTCATCGTGGTCATCGGACTGCGGGTCGCACCCACGCCGGGCCCGACACGAGCGGATGAACACGGCCACCACGAAATCGTCACCCTGACAGGGAGGTCCCACCACCCGGCGGGGGTCAGCGGGTGGCCGGGCCGGCCTCGACGCGGAGGTCCGGGCCGGTGCGGGGAAGCGTCCTCGGGGCCGGGACCGGGGCCGGGGCCGGGAGCGGGACGGGGGCCGCTGCGGCGCCGGTGCCCGCGCCCGTCCCCTGGTCGCACAGCGTCTTGGCCACGAGCGAGCCGATCGCCGCCCCGCCCGCCGAGCCGTCCTTGCCCACGTACGGGTTGTGCGACAGCGCGAACTGCCGCCGCCCGTCCCGGCTGCCGAGCAGCAGGGTGCTCCAGCCGGGCAGGCCGCCGTCGTGGCCCCAGGCCGCCTCGCAGCCCGGTCCCAGGTCGATCCGGAGCACGCCGAGCCCGTACCGCGCACCCTCCGTCGTGGTCGCCACCGTGTCCGTCAGTGCGGCCATCTCGGCGGGACGCAGCAGCTTCCCGCCGAACAGCGCGGCGTGGAAGCGGTCGAGGTCGGAGGTGGTGGAGATGCCGTTGCCGGCCGCGTCCACAACGGTCGGGTCGAGCCGGGTGATGTCGGCCGGCCCCGCCGGCATGTCGAGGTAGGCGTGGGCGTGCGGGCCGCCGAGGCCGGTCCCGGAGCCCGGGAACACGGTGTCGTCCAGGTGCAGGGGCCGCACGATCCGGCGCTCGACCTCGCGCTGCCAGGTGCGCCCGGTGACCTTCTGGACGATCATCCCGGCGAGGACGTAGTTGGTGTTGGAGTAGTGCCAGCCCTGCCCGGGCGCGAAGTACGGCGTGTGCTGGGCGGAGACCGCGGCCAGCTGCTGCGGGCTGTAGTCCCGGTACCGCCACCCCCCGTAGGCGAAGTCCTGCAGGTCGGCCTCGCTCCTGATCAGGAACCGCTCGTCCTCGGTGAAGTTGAACAGGCCGCTGGTGTGGTTCAGCAACTGCCGGACGGTGATCGCGGCGCCGTTCGGGACGACCCCCGGCAGGTGCCGCTCCACCGGGTCGTCCAGCCGCAGCCGCCCCTCCCCCACCAGCTGGAGGACGACCGTCGCCACGAAGCTCTTGGTCACGCTGCCGATCCGGAACCGGCCGTCCGCCCGGGCCGGCTGCCCGGTGGCCAGGTCGGCGGTCCCGGCGGCGCCCCGCCACGGGGGGCGGCCGGCGAAGCGGATCTCCGCGAGCGCGGCGGTCGCCCCGCCGTGCTCGACGAGGTCCCGCAGCTCCTGCTGTCCGTCGACACGGGGCCGGCGCTCCTCCCCGGAGCCGGCTGTGGGCGCCGCCGGATCGCCCGCCCCTCCCGCCGCCACCGCCGCGGTCGGGGCGAGCGGGACGACGATGGCGCCGGCCAGGGCGACCGCGGCGAGCCGCGCCCCCAGCCGGCCGCGCCGGTGCGATGTCCGAGCCTGAACGATGGTCATAGTGCCCGCCCCTTCTGCCCGTTGCGGCCCGGTCCCCCGGGCCGTCCGCACCACGATCGCAGCTGCCGCACCCCTGCGCATCGCCCTGCGGGGGTCATCGGCCCTGAGCCGGGAGGGCCGGGCCGCCCGGCCGCGCGTAGGAAGTCGGAGGGGCCGACTTCCTGTGTCGCGTTCAGGCGGGAGGGAGTTGGGGGCCCCTGCGTCCAGCCGCCATCACGCCCGGGAACGATGCATCAAATCATCTGCAAATAACTTGAGTTGACTCGGAAGACGCTGCTAGCCCCGGGGCGGGACGGCGGCGTTCACCGTGGGGGACGCGGCGCCGCTGTCCGTGTCCAGGCCCGCGAGGAGGCGCAGTCCGTCCTCGGCCGGGCTGCCGGGGGCCGCGGACAGCACGCTCAGCTCCATGCCCGATTCGTCCGGCAGGGCGAAGTTCTCGTGGTGCAGTTCCAGCAGTCCGACCAGCGGGTGCCGGTACGCCTTGCGGCCGTGGGTGCGGGCGCGCACGTCGGCGCGGGCCCAGAGGCGGCGGAAGCGTTCGCTGCCCATGGCCAGTTCGCCGATGAGCGAGGCCAGGCGGGGGTCCTCGGGGTACTTGCCGGCGGCCAGGCGCAGGTGCCCGACCACGTCGAGGGTGCAGTTGTCCCAGTCCGCGTAGAGGCCGTGCTCGGTCTCCTCCAGGAAGAGGTGCCGGGCGATGTTCAGGCCCGGCATCGGCCGGCCGAAGAGGAGCCCGGCGAGGCGGTTGCCGGCGAGCACGTCCAGGCGGGGGTCCATGATCATCGCGGGTGCGCCGGCGACCAGGTCGAGGATCCGCAGCAGCTCCGGCCGGATCCTCCCGCCCGGCGCCTTCGCCCGGCGGCGGGGCTGCCGGGCGAGCCGGGCGAGGTGTCCGCGTTCGGTCTCGTCGAGGCCGAGGACGCGGGCGAGCGCGTCGAGGACCTGCTCGGAGGGCTGCGTCGCGCGGCCCTGCTCCAGGCGCACGTAGTAGTCGACGCTGACCCCGGACAGGTGTGCGACCTCTTCGCGGCGCAGCCCGGCGACCCGGCGGCGGCTGTCGGTGGGGATTCCGGCGGCTGCCGGGTCGACTCGGGAACGCCGGGTGCGCAGGAAGCCCGCAAGATCGTCCATGCTCTCCAGTCTGACTTCCGGTACGGCTTCGCCGGAACCGGTGAAGGTGGCCCTGCCAGTACCAGGAAGTCCGGTCCGACGGAAGCGGCGCCCCTGAACGCCCGGCGCTGCGGCGGACAGGATCGAAGGCATCCGATCCGAAGGAGTTCTTGTGAAGACGCTGATCGTCCACGCCCACCCGGAGCCGAAGTCGCTCAACAGCTCGCTGAAGGACCTGGCGGTGTCCACGCTGGAGGGCGCCGGGCACGAGGTGCGGGTGAGTGATCTGTACGCCATGAACTGGAAGGCCGTCGTGGACGCCGCGGACTACGGCCCCCACGCCTCAAGCCCGTTGAAGGTGGCCCTGGACTCGGGCCGGGCCTTCGACGCCGGGGCGCTCACCCCGGACGTCCTCGCCGAGCAGGAGAAGCTGCTGTGGGCGGACACGATCATCTTCCAGTTCCCGCTGTGGTGGTACACGATGCCCGCGATCCTCAAGGGCTGGGTGGACCGGGTGTTCACCTACCGCTTCGCGTACGGCGTCGGTGAGCACAGCGACACCAAGTACGGCGAGCGTTTCGGTGAGGGAACCCTCGCGGGCCGCAGGGCCCTGCTGTCGGTGACCACCGGCGGCCCGGAGTCACACTACGCCGCTCGCGGGATCAACGGTCCCATCGACGATCTGCTGTTCCCGATCCACCACGGGGTCCTCTACTACCCGGGCATCGAGGTGCTGCCGCCGTTCGTGCTGTACGGCACCGACCGGATGACCGCCGAGGAGTACCCGGAGGTCGCCAAGGCCTGGGAGCAGCGCCTGCTCACCCTGGAGTCGACGGAGCCGATCGCGTTCCGGCGGCAGAACTTCGGTGACTACGAGCTCCCCTCGCTGCACCTGAAGGAGGGGCTGGAGCCCGCAGGCCGCACGGGCTTCGGGCTGCACGTCCGCGGCTGACCGGGAGCCGGCCCTCAACCCCTGCTCGTACGAGGCGGCCCGGGCGGCCCGTCCTGCCGGGTGGGCGGGGTCGGCGCCCAGGCCTCGCCCTGCGGACGACCGCCCCGACGGCAGATCAGCCGCGGGGCGTCGTCTCCCCGCCCACCTCCACGCGGCGTCGTCCACGTGAGTTTGACGTTCAACCTCCTGCACCCGGCGACTTCGCGAGTGAGATCCGAAGCCTGTCCAGCCAACGCTGACAGAACTCAGGTGCGATCGGTTCGAACAGCTCCGGGGTGGAAGCCTCGAAGAGGAACTGTGCGACGAGGTCTTCATGACCGTCTTCGATGTCGACTCCGTCGTGGAAGTGCACCGCCTGGGCCCAGGCGGTGAGTTCGGCGTATGTCACGAGGCTGCTGACTGCGTTGGCCAGGGCGACCTCGATGGCAGCGCGATCCACAACGGCATGGGCCGATGGATCCGCACTGCGCGCGGATCGCACAAGATCATCGAGCTTCCCACGCCAGCTGACGAGGTCTACGAGTACTGGGCTCGTGTTGGCATTCACGCGGTTCATTCTGCCTGACCAAAAGCGGCCCGGTGGCGCCGCTGTCATTCGGAAGTACGGCACCCGCAGCACGTGGTGGCGTGATCGCGTACGACGGTTGGGGTGTGCCGGCCCGGCCCGAGGCGCTGCGGCCGTTGATCGACCTGGTCAACGCCGGGGAGATGCATGAGCACGGCACTCGTGAGGAGATCGCCGTCGCAATCGCAGCAGAGGCCGGTCACCGGGAACGCCGGTGTCCAGGGCTTCCTGCTGATGCGTCCGATTCGCCGGTCGTACGGCCGTTGGATCCTGACGGTCCGGCGAGGGCGTGGGCGCGGTGTTTGGTGGGGGTGGTGCCGTAGGCCTCGCGGAAGGCGCGGGTGAAGGTGGTGTGGTTCGTGAAGCCCCAGTGGGCGGCGATCGCCTGGACGGGGCGGTGTCTCAGGCCGGGGCGGGCGAGGTCGGCGTGGCAGCGTTCCAGGCGTTGGCGGCGGATGGTGCCCGCGACGCCGGCGGGGCGGTCGCGGAAGAGGGTGTAGAGGGTGCGGAGCGAGATGTTGTGGTGGTCGGCGATCCTGCGGGGGGTCAGGTCGGGGTCGCCGAGGTTGTGTTCGACGAAGGTGTCGATCCGTCGGAGCATGGCCTGGGCGCGGGTCTCGGGCGGTGGCTCCTCGGCGGCCTCCAGGTGGTGGGCCAGGCAGGCGGTGGCGAGGTCGAGGGCGACCGCTCCCGTCCGGGCCAGTTCGGCGGGCTCGCAGTTCGTGCCGTGATCGACGAGGGTGCGCAGGAAGCCCGCGACGATCCGGTCGACCCGGTCGGACCGCAGCCGCGGGCAGGTCTGCTTGTCCATCGAACCTCCTGTTCGTAGCGAGGGCGGGCGAGAGCTCAGGGCCGGACCCGCCTCCTCGGCGGCATTCCGCCGAGGAGGCGGGGAGGGGGCACTGCCCGGGGCCTGTCGCCCGGTCAGGGCATCGTTCCGCCGGCGTTGCGGATCAGTCGGTGGAGCACCTTCAGCGTGGTGACGTAGTCGGCGTCGTCGATGCCCTCGTGGAGGGCGGCACGGATCGCGGGGGCGTTGCGCGCAAGGTCGACGCGGGCCTGCTCCCCCTCCTCGGTGAGCCACAGCCGGTCGTCCGCGTCCCGCCTCAGCCAGCCGCGCTCGACGAGCACCGCGGACTCGGCCGCCAGGTCGTCCTCGGGCCGGATGTAGGACCTCATGGCCTCCCGCAGCTCGGGCAGGGTCATCCCCTCGCCGTCGGGCGAGATGTCGTTCGCCGACAGGTTGCGCAGCAGCCAGAACTGCGGCTGGGTGTAGCCCTTCTCGGCCTGTCGGGCCCGGGTGAAGGCGATCAGTGCCTCGTAGGCGACGCCGGTCCAGTAGGCGGCGGGCTGGCCGGCGAGTTCGGTATCGGTCATCTGGCGGGTGGTCATGGGACTGTCCCCTCGTGGTTCTTCCGGCTCGGCGGCCGTACGGCGGGCGGTGCGGGTCGTCGGCGGGTCGTCAGTCGACCGCGACGGTGTTCTGGGCGGCGCCGACGCGCCAGGTGCCGTCCTCCTCCTTGACCAGGATGTAGAACGGGCGGCCCTCGGGCCGGTCGGCGATCCGGGTGCCGTCGAGGTGCACCGGCTGCTGGCGGACGTTCACCGCGGCGACGTCGGGCCGCAGGAACAGCACCCGCTCGACGTCGTAGACGGCGGTGGACTCGGCCGCCGCGCCGGGCAGCACCTTGCGGGTGAAGGCGGCGATCTCCTCGAAGCCCGACAGCCGCTTGCCGTGGCCGGTGGTCCACACCGGGTCCTCCTGGCGGAAGACGCCCAGGAACCGGTCGACGAGCTCGTTCTGCTGGGCGTGCTCGACCTCGGCGACCAGCCGGCGGATCGCGGCCACCTCGGCGTCGGTCTCCGGGCCGTCGGGGGCGCCGAACACCTCGACCGGCCGGTACGAGCCCGACACCAGCTCGGCCACCGCGCCCGGCCGCTCCGGGCGCCAGCCGAGGACGGTGCGGGCGGCGGCGCCGCTGACGCTCTGGTCGAGGGCGAGCGCGTCCGCGAAGAGCGGGCCGAAGACCTCGGCGGCCTGCTCCACCGGCACCGCGCGCGGGGCGGCGAGCACACCGGCTGCGCGGCCGGCGGCCCGGGCGAGGTCACGGACCGGGACGGCCGACTCGCCGACGCCGTGCCAGACGGTGCCGGCCTCGGCCCGCTCGGCGGCGGCCACGAACAGCTCGGCCAGGTCGTCCACGTGGACGGTCGACCAGCGCACGCCCTCCTCGCCGTAGTACTCGGGCGCCCCCTGCGTGCGGGCCCGGTCGACCAGGATGGCGGGGATGCCGCCGCCGCGGCCGTACACGATGCCGGGCCGCACGACGACCGCGCGCACGCCCTCGGCGGCCTCGGCCAGCACCCGCTGCTCGATCCGCGGGCGGTAGCCGACGATGTCGACCGGGTCGGTCGGCGCCTGCTCGCCGACCTCCTGGGCCTCGCCGGTGGCGCCGAGCACCCAGATGCCGCTGGTGTAGACGAAGGGGCGGCCGGTGCCGCGCAGCGGTGCGGCGAGTGCCTCGACGACGGCGGTGTCGACGTCGACGTCGCCGCTCGGGGGCGCCAGGTGGATCACGGCCTCGATGTCGGGGGTGACCACGCCGGCCAGCGAGGCCGGGTCGGCGGTGTCGCCGACCAGCTGGGCGTGCCAGCCGCGGCCGGACTGCGGCTCGGCGCTACGGGTGAGCGCGACGACCTGGTGGCCGGCGGCGGCGAGGTGGTCGGTGACGGCGGAGCCGATGTAGCCGGTGGCGCCGGTGAGCAGAACCTTCATGACGTGCCCCCTATGTCGAACATTTCGATGTCGAAACTATAGGCATCGTCGATCGGCGATGTCAAACACTTCCATGTCGAAATGTTAGACTCCGGGGCATGACCGAACAGCAGCCGCAACAGGACGGCGTCGACCGCATCACCGCACAGTGGCGCGCGGTCCGCCCCGACCTGGACACCTCCCCCATGGCCGTGATCGGCCGCCTCTCCCGCGCCTCGCGCCTGCTGGAGCGCGGGATCAAGGAGAACCTGACCGTCCACGGCGTCGAACCCTGGGAGTTCGACGTCCTGGCCACCCTGCTGCGCTCCGGCCCGCCGCACGTCCTCACCGCCGGCGAGCTCAGCTCGGCCGCGATGGTCAGCTCCGCGGCACTCACCAACCGCATCGACCACCTCGTGGAGAAGGGCCTGGTCGAACGGGCCGTCGACCCCGCCCACCGCCGCCGGGTGCTGATCTCCCTGACCGACACCGGCCGGGAACTGACCAACCGCCTCGTCGAACACCACCTCGCCGGCGAGGAGCGCCAGCTCGCCGGGCTCACCCCCGCCGAACGCGATCAGCTCACCGGCCTGCTGCGCCGCGTCCTGCTCACCCTCGGCGACCGGACCGAGGACCCCGCCCCGCGGTAGCCGGCCGGGCCGGGCCGTGGCCGGGCGCGCCGGGCCGCTCCCGGCGGGCCGGGCCGGCTACGGCGCGGTGGGAGCGCCGTCGCCCCCGGTCCGGACGGCGGCGCCGAACCGCCACGCCTCGATGTCGCGATAGCGGATCGGCCCGGGGCCGCGGCCGGTGTTGCTGCCGACCAGGTGGAGACGTTCGGTCCACCACCGCCGGCCCACGAAAGCGCCGAGCCCGGCCGCGGCCTGCGGCACGCTGACGGAATCGTCGCGGCGGGCCCGGGCCAGGGTCAGGTGGGGGCGCAGCGGGCGCTCCCGGAAGTCGATCCCGCAGGACCTGACCAGCTCCCGGACGTCGGTGGCGAGCGCGTGCAGTCCCTCCAGGTCGCCGTCGATCCCGCTCCACAGCAGTCGCTCGTCGAAGTGGCCGCCGCCTCGCAGGCCCAGTTGCAGGGCGGGGCGCGAGGCCGCCGCGCCGGCCAGCGCCGACCGCAGCAACGGTACTGCGGTGGAGGGCAGTTCGCCGAGGAAGGCCAGGGTGATGTGCCAGTCCTCGATCCGGTTCCAGCGCAGCCGCGGGTACGCGGCGTAGGCGGGCTGCAGGGCCCGGGCCAGTTCGTCCTTGGCGTCGTCGGGCGGTGCCAGTGCCACGAAGACACGCAGGGTCGAGGGCTCGGGGGGAACGTCCACGAGGGGCGAGGTTAGCCGAGGGCGGGTCGCCTGCGCCCGGCCGGGGCCCGGCCGGGGCCCGCGCAAGTGGGCGCACTGCCGCCTCGCCGATGTCGTGATCCACCGTCTGGAGCGCCGGGTGGAACGGGGCGGGACGGCTGCGGCGCAGGCCGCCGGGCGGATCGAGCGCATCCGGCGGTCCGCCCGCCTTCCCGGAGGCGCTTCCGGCGGGTGATCCCCCCGTTCCGGCAGCGGCGCCCGGTGGAGCGGTCAGGCGGCGCGGCAGAGCTCGGCCGGGACGACCGGGGCGGCCGGGGCGGAGGTGCGGGCCACGGGTACGTGCACGGGACGGACGGCGGCCACGCGCTGCGCGCGGGTGCCGGTGCGGGTGCGGGTGCGGGCGAAGACGACGAGGCGCAGCACCGCGAACCGTGCAACGCCGGCCAGCGCGGAGGCCGACAGGTAGACGACCTGTTCGAGCACCGCACCCGGCGTCTGCGTCGACTGCCGGAGGACGAGCATCGCCACGCAGGTCACCACGTAGGCGGCGGCCGCGGAGGCGGCCGACTGCGCGTGCTGGCGCCAGGTCGCGCGCCCGCCGGCGCCGAAGGTGAAGCGGGCGTGCAGCTCGGTGGCGAGGAGCGTGGTGACCACGGTGACCAGGGCGTTGGCCAGGGCCCAGGGAATCCGGGAGGCGAGGACCGCGACGGCAAAGCTGGAGGCGAGGCCCACTGCGCCGCCGCACAGCACGAAGCGGGCAAAGGCGGCGACGGCGCCGGGTTCCGCCTGCTTCCGGCTCTGCGTTGTCGGCATCGTGCTTCTCCTGCGCTTCTGCTCTGCGTTTCTGACGAAGCAAAAGCTACGTTGCTTTCCACAATTAGGCAACAAGAGCGATGTCGAGAAGAGCCATAACAGCAGCTAGTTGGCGTGAAATCGTTGCAGCAGCCTTGGATCTAACGCAACGACAGCCATCGGCGTCATTGCAATGGATTGAGGGTGGACGCTCGACGGCTGCGCCCGGCGGCGACTCCGGGGCCGGGGAAGGCGCCGGGGCCGCCGGGCGGGTGCGGTCAGGCGGCCGGCGCCGGGGCGGGGGTCGCCGAGGTCGGCCGGCTCGGGGCGGGAGCTGCGTCGGGCCGGGCGGTCGCCGCCGGTGCCGGCGCCTTCGCCGCGGCCGGGGAGGCCGTCGAGCGCATCATCAACTCTGCGCTCTGCCGCGCCTGTTCCACCTGCGGGGTGACGGCCGCCGCGGGCTGCTCCACGGCCGGGCTGCCCAGGGCCCGTGGGAGCGCGGCGGATTCCGGCCGGGCGCTCAGGACGTGACTGGCGGCCTCGTCAAGGCTGACGGCACGCTGCAGGCGGGTGGCCAGCCGGCCGGCCTCCCGCCCGAGGGAGGCGACGTCGTTCCAGCTGAGCGTGAGGACGACGCGGAGTTCGGCGTTCCCGTCCGGCAGGGCGCGGAGGGGCGGTACGGACAGATCGTTCACGGGACCATCCCAGGGTTCGGTGCGGACGACCGGTGCGGCCGGTGCGGCCGCGCGTTCACAGGGATAGAGGGAGGATCCGGCGAACCATCCCGCCGCTTTGCACAACTTTTACCTTCGGGCGGACGATCTCCCGGGCCGCCCCGGGGGGCTCAGGCCGGTGCGCCGAGGGCCGGGGGCTGCCAGTCGTACGTCGGGGCGGAGCGGCCGAGCAGGGTTCGGGCCGGGAGGAGGCCGGCGAGGGTGAGGGCGGTGGTGCGCAGGAAGGTGGCGGCGGGGGTGCGGAGGGCGACGAGGTCGCCGATGCGGCGGGATCCGGTGACGACGGCGGTGGCGCGCGGCAGGCGGGCGGCGGTGTAGGCGGGGAGTGCGGCGGCCGGGTCCGCGGACGGGGTCAGCGGGGCGGCGAGGACGACGGCGTCCTCGATCGCCTGGCAGGCGCCCTGGCCCTGGAAGGGGCACATCGCGTGGGCGGCGTCGCCGAGGAGGGCGACCCGGCCGTGGTGGTAGGCCGGCAGCGGGTCGGCGAGCTCCCAGACGTCGTGGCGCAGGACGCGTTCGGGTTCGGCGAGCGCGAGGAGCTCGGGCACGGGCGCGCACCAGGTGCCGTACCTGCGCAGGAGTTCGGCCTTCTCGTCGCCGTCGGCCGCGCGGGCACCGGCCGGGGCGAGGGCCGCGCCGTACACGTAGACCCGGCCGTCCGCGAGCGGGACGACGCCGGCGAGCCGCCCGCGTCCCCAGATCTCGCCGACGGCTTCCGGCCGGCGGGCGGGGGACACGACGGTGCGCCAGGTGGAGAAGCCGCTGTAGCGGGGGCCGGGGTGCTGCGGGAAGAGCAGGCCGCGGGTGGCGGACCGGATGCCGTCGGCGGCGACCACCAGCGCGGCGGACCGCTCACCGTCGGGAGTCCGGACGACGGCCGGTTCGGTGGCGCTCCCCGGGGCGACGAGGGCCGCGGGCGAGTCGGTGCGGACGGTGCCGCCGGGGAGGGCGTCGACCAGGGCGGCGATGACGTCGGCGCGGGCGACGGCGGCGATGGTGTCGCCGAAGCAGGCCTCGAAGGTGGCCGTGTCGGTGCGGGCGAGCCAGCGGCCGGAGGGGTGGCGCAGGCCGACGGCGGGGTGCGGGGCGGCGAGGGCGCGCAGGCGTTCGCCGACGCCGAGCCGGTCGAGGGCGCGCAGGGCGTTGGGGGCGAGGGCGAGCCCGGCCCCGACGGGTTCGAGCGAGGCGGCGCGCTCGTGGACGGTCACGGGGACGCCCTGCCGGTGGAGGGCGAGGGCGGCGGCGAGCCCGCCGATGCCGCCGCCGATGACGATCGCCTGATGGACGCCCATGGGTGAGCCCCTCTCCTGACACTACGGCTGTAGTGAGCACTGCCTGCACCGTACTACAGATGTAGTCGCGATGGACTACTGTTGTAGTGAAGAGGGGGTTCGGGCTCGCCCCGACTCGGAATCCCCGAAGAGGAAGGCCATGATCGGACCCATGACACCCCCGCGCCCGACCCTGATCGCCGACGCCGCCATCGCCCTGATCGCCGAACGCGGCCTGCGCGGGCTGACCCACCGTGCCGTGGACCAGGAGGCCGGACTGCCCGCCGGCTCGACCTCCAACCTCGCCCGGACCAGGGCCGCCCTGCTCGACCTCGCCCTCACCCGCATCGTCGAGCAGGAGACCCGGGACCACCCCGTCCTCACCGGCGAGCCCCCGGCCGGCACCGGTACCGCCGCCCCGCCCGCCGACGCCTCACCGCGGGACCTGCTCGCCCGGGCCGGTGCCGCGCTGCTGCACCAGGCACTCACCACCGGACGCACGCTCACCCTGGCCCGTCTCGAACTCGCCCTGGAGGCCACCCGCCGGCCCGAACTGCGGGCCGGCTACGACCGGTTGGGCGCCCGCTTCACCGCCGTCGCCGCCACCCTGCTGGCACAGTGCGGCTCCACCGACCCGGCGGCCGACGCCCGACGACTGATCCGCTGGTACGACGGGGTGCTGTTCAACTCCACGGCAGGGAGCGGGCACGGCCACACGCCGACGCCGGAGGAACTGCACGGCGAGACGACGCGCTACCTGGCCGCGCTGCTCGACCGGGACTGAGCGGCAGGGACTGAGCCGCCGGGGCGGAGCGGCCGGGGCCGAGCGGCCGCCGCACCGGGCGGGCAGACCCGCCCGCCCCGGACGTGCGCGGCCGTCAGCCGAAGCCGAAGCGGCCGGCCGTCGTCACGTCGAGGGTGTCCTTGAGCATCGCCAGGGCCGCACCGACCGGGCTCGACCGGCCGCCGCTCACGGTGATGTCCCCCGCCTCCGGGCAGCCGTAGACGACAGCTTTCTCCGGCCCGGCCAGCGCGTGCAGCGGATCCCCCGGAGCGGTCTCCTCCAGCCCGACGCGGACCACCAGGGGCTCGTCCGCGTTCGCGCTCGCCACCGCCCGCAGCCTGTTCCCCCGGGCGGCCGCGGCCAGCGCCGCCGGGCCGGTGCGCCCGTCCACCGGCTCCGTCCGCACCTGCACGGCCGACGGCTCCCACCCCCACAGCAGGGCGGCCAGCAGCCGCACCTTGGTGGCCGCGTCCTCCCCGGAGAGGTCCGCCGACGGGTCCGCCTCGGCGATGCCCCGCCGCTGCGCCTCGCCGACCGCCTCCTCCAGGCGCTCCCCCGCCGCGAGCCGGTCGAGGACGAAGGTCGCGGTCCCGTTGGGGCACGCCCGCACCGATCGGCACCCGAGGCCGCGGACGCCCGACCGCGCCAGGTCGGCCGTCGGCAGCGCGGCGCCGGTGGCCCCGGAGATCCGGATCAGGCTGCGCCCGGCCTGCGCGGCCTCGTCGAGTGCGGACCAGTGGGTGAGCAGGTGGCCCTTGGCCGCCGTGACGACGTGGACCCCGCGGCGCAGGGCCAGGACCGCCTCCTCGGCGGCCTGGCGCCGCACCGCCGGCGAGGAGGGCAGCGCCTGGACCAGCACGCGCGCGCTGCTGCGGTCGAGGCTCTCCTCCAGCGCCACCGGCGGCCCCCAGGCCGGGCGCGGCGGTACCGGGCCGCCCGGGTGCGGCAGGCAGTGCGCGGAGCCGGTCCGGACGGCGCCGAGCCGCAGCCGGACGCCGTGACGGCGGGCGAGTTCACCGCCACGTGTCCGCAGCAGGTCGGCATAGGCCCGGCCGACCGGGCCGTAGCCCGACAGCACCACCGCGACGTCCTCCGGTGGACTCGGCACGGCGGCGGGTGTCATGGCGGGGCGTCTCCTTCTTCGGGCTGTGCGCACCCGTCGACGGGCGAACCACCGGCCGGGTCGGGCGCGGGACGGGAATGACGTGTCGTCAGCGGACGATCGTACGCGCCCCGTTCGGGGTCGCCCCGAGCGGCCCCGCGGCGGCCCCGCGTCTCCACGCCCTCGCCCGCGGGCGGCCGAGAGACGGCCGACGGGAGGCCCTTAGCCCGATCACCTGATTCGGGACGCCCCGGGGCCGACCTGCCCTCAGGCGCCCGCACCGGGAAATAGATTGAATGCGACCCATCCTGCTCGTTCGACGACCGAGCGAACACCCGAGGAGTGATCATCATGACGGAAGACCCGAACGCACTGCCGCCCGGCGTCACCATGACCCTGGCCGCGATCGCGGCGACCGGGGCGGTCCCGCGCCCGTCCGGGGAGGCCCTGGCGGTGCAGAAGCAGCGCATCCTCGACGGCATCGTCCAGCAGCTGTCCGACAGATCCCTGGCGACCCAGGGCAACTGGCAGCTCGCCTGGCTCGGCCTGAGCCCGGACAACGCCAACATGGCGTACATCGCGAAGGAGACCACCGGCTCGAACCAGTTCGCCGTGGTCGTCCGTGGGACGGTCGGCAACGAGATCGACACGATGGAGGACCTCGACGTCGGCACGGTGGTCCCGTTCACGGTGGGCGGGCAGTCGGTCTCCGTCTCGAAGGGTGCCATGACGGCGTTCACCCAGGTCGTCGCCATGACCGACGAGTCCTCGGAGGCCGGCCCCGGCCTCGTGCAGGCGCTCGCGGCCCTGCTGAAGCCGGCCCCGGGAGCGACGGTCTACGTGGTCGGCCACAGCCTGGGCGGCTGCATCGCGACGATGCTCGCGCTGTACCTGCAGGCCCAGACCTGGAACGACTCGCCGCAGTTCGCGGTGAGCACGTTCGCCGCCCCCACCGCCGGTCTGCAGGACTTCGCCAACCTCTTCAACTCGGTGAAGTGGGCCGTGTACCAGGGCTACGTCAACAAGTACGACATCGTGCCGCTGGCCTGGGCCAGTCTCGACACCGCCACCGGCTGGTACCCCACCCCCGGCCCGGCCGCGACGCCGGCCGTCAAGGACATCCTCATCCCCGGCATCAAGGGCCTCAGCGGGCCCAACCAGTACGTCCAGCCGACCACCACCGCCCCCACCCTGAACCCGGACTACAAGGCCTACAACCCCAAGGTGGTCAAGAGCTCGACCGAGGACTTCCTGGCCCAGATCGGCTTCCAGCACGCCAACCCGACCTACCTGAAGCTGCTGAACTCCCCCGTCCCGGCCCCCGCGCCGGTGGTGGACAGCATCAGCCCCCGTGTCGGCGCCCCGGGCACGCAGATCACCATCACCGGCAGCGGCTTCGACTCGGAGAGCATGGTCGACTTCGGCACCGTCCCGGGCGTGCCGCCCAACTTCGTCAGCGACACCCAGCTCACCGCGATCGCGCCGGCAGGGGTCGGTGTCGTCGACGTCCGGGTCACCAACAACCTGGGCACCTCCCCGGCCGTCCCGCTCGGGCAGTTCGCCTACGGCGGCCCGGAACCCGTGGTGGTCACCGGCATCGTCCCGGACAACGGGAAGCTCGGCGCCACCGTCACCATCAACGGCGTGGGCTTCAACGGCACGCCCACCGTGTACTTCGGCAACCGCACCGCGACCGCCACCCCCGTCTCGCCGACCCAGATCAAGGCGACGGTGCCGCTGCCGGACCCCCTCCAGCCCAAGACCGTCGACGTCCGCGTACGGGTGAACGGCTACCTCTCCCCCACCGCTCCGGTCGACGAGTTCACCCACACCGGCTGATCCGGAGGCCGACGGCCGTCCCGTGCGTCCGGTGCGTCCGGTGCGTCCGGTGCGTCCGGTGCGTCCGGTGCGTCCGGTGCCGGGACCCTGATCGCCGCCGGCCGTTGTGCATCTGTCGGACAGTCACATCCGTTGCTACAGTTTCTCCACATCGTGTTCGATTCTCGTGCCATCCGCCAAAGAATGTGGAGAACAGTCATGGGTTCGCTTCCCCGCCGCATCGCCGCCGTCACCCTCACCACGGCGGCCCTGCTCGGCGTCGCAGGTGCCGCCACCGGCGCTTCGGCCACCACGATCAGGTACTTCAAGGCCTCCGGCGTCAACCCGGGCGTCGCCGCCTCCCATGCCTGGGCCGCCGCGCACGCCGCGGGCTTCACCAACGACCAGTGCAGCCAGGAGAGCGACATGATCGTGCCCGGCTACTGGCAGGTCGTCGTCACCTGCGTGCGCTGACCGGACATCCCGCGCCCGGCCCGGCGGACCGGCCCACCGACAGCCGCCGGGCACACGGCCGGGCGCGGATCCGGGCGTGAGCGGGTGCCCCGTCGCGGCCGGCCGCGGGCACCCTGCCGTGCGGCCGGACGGCCCGCGGGGACGCCGGAGAGGCGCCGGCGGGCCGGCCCGGCACCGGGGCTGTGCGTACCGGTGGGCGCCCGGGCCCACGGCGAACATTCGAACATCCGGCTTCCGTGCCCCGCCGGGCCAGTTTGCCGGGACCGTCCCGCGGTATACGCAGCCATGCGCAGCGCATGCGCAGCAATCCGCGGGTTGGGGACCGGGTGCCCGTGCCGGCCGGCTACGGGGATCCGGTCCGGTTCGAGTCCTCGGGCCACCTCCCGCCCCGCGGCCCCGCCGTCCCAGGGAGGACAGTCGTGATCATTCTCGGAGTCATTCTGCTCATCATCGGCTTCGTCGCCGGGATCTCGATCCTGTGGACCATCGGCATCATCCTCGCCCTCATCGGCCTCGTGCTGTGGATCGCCGGCCTCATGGGCCGGGAGGTCGGCGGACGCCGCCACTACTACTGACCGCGGGGCGACCCGGGTGAAGCCGCGCGGCAGGGGACGACGACCCGCCACGCGGCTTCACCCAGGGCAGAACGCCGCTCCCTTCCGCTTGGACGTGGGATCTCTAGGCTGAGGGGGTGAGCACTCATGCGACGAACGAAGCCCGCGTCATCCCCCTGCGCCCGCACGCCTCGCCGCCCGGTTCCGGCGGGGCGGTCCGTGCCCCTCAGGAGGCGGCGGGCGCCCCGCGGACACCCGCGTCGCGGGAGCCGCTGTGGCGCGACGTCGTCGGCGATGTGCTGCGGCGCGAGCGGCTGGCCCAGGAGCGCACGCTGAAGGACGTCGCGGAGGCGGCCCGGATCTCGATGCCGTACCTGTCGGAGCTGGAGCGCGGGCGCAAGGAGGCCTCCTCCGAGGTGCTCGCGGCCGCCGCCCGGGCGCTCGGGCTCGGCCTCTCCGACCTGCTCTCGCTCGCGCAGGACGAGCTGTCCCGCTACGCCGCGATCCGGCACACCGCGAGCCGGGTGGGCGGGAGCCGGACGGGACGGGGCCGCGTGTCGCCCACGGCGCGGTACGACGGCCTCTGCCTCGCGTCCTGACCGGCCCGCCGGCCCTCGGCCGCGGCCGAGGGCCGCGGCCGCCGCGGGGTCAGACGAACGCGAGCCGTCGGCTCAGCACCTCGTCGGCGAGGCCGTAGGCGACGGCCTCCTCGGCGGTGAGCACCTTCTCCCGGTCCATGTCCGCACGCAGCGTCGCCACGTCGTGGTGCGTGTGCCGGGAGAGGACCTCCTCCACCTGCGAGCGGATGCGGACCATCTCCTTCGCCGCGAGGCTGAGGTCGGAGACCGTCCCCTGCCGGCCGCCGCTGGCCGGCTGGCCGAGCAGCACCCGTGCGTGCTGGAGCACGAACCGCCGCCCGGGGTCCCCGCCGGCCAGCAGCACCGCCGCCGTGGACGCCGCCTGACCGACGCAGAACGTGGAGATCGGCGCCTGGACGAACGTCATCGTGTCGTAGATCGCCATCAGCGAGGTGAACGATCCGCCGGGCGAGTTGAGGTAGATCGAGATCTCGCGCTCGGGGTTCTCCGACTCCAGGTGCAGGAGCTGCGCGATGACCACGTTGGCGACCCCGTCGTCGATCTCGGTGCCGAGGAAGATGATCCGCTCGTTCAGCAGCCGGCTGAAGACGTCGTAGGACCGCTCGCCGTGTGCGGTCCGCTCGATGACGTAGGGAACCGTGTACGAGCCCATGTCACAGCCCCATCCGTCGGCGGGACGCGGCCGGGCGGATGTCGGTGACCGACTCCACCACCCGGTCCACGATCCCGTACTCCCTGGCCTGTTCGGCCGTGAACCAGCGGTCCCGGTCGCCGTCGCGCGCGATCGTCTCCTCGCTCTGCCCGGTGTGCTCGGCGGTGATCCGTTCGATGGCCTTCTTGGTGAACTGGAGGTTCTCGGCCTGGATCTCGATATCCGCGGCGGTGCCGCCGATGCCCGCGGAGGGCTGGTGCATCATGATCCGCGCGTTCGGCAGTGCGAACCGCTTGCCGGGCGTCCCGACGGTGAGCAGGAACTGGCCCATGCTGGCGGCGAACCCCATGGCCAGCGTCGAGACGTCGTTCGGGATGAGCCGCATGGTGTCGTAGATGGCCAGCCCCGCGGTGACCGACCCGCCGGGGCTGTTGATGTACAGGCTGATGTCGGTGCGCGGGTCCTCGGCCGAGAGCAGCAGCAGCTGCGCGCAGATCCGGTTGGCCGACACGTCGTCGACCTGGGTGCCGAGGAGGACGATCCGCTGTCCGAGCAGCTGGGCCGCGAGGTGGTCGTCGAAGCGGCTGGGCGGGGTGTCGCCCTCCTCCGCGCGGAGCGGGGGCGTGGTGCGTGGAGTCATCTGGTCTCCTCGTCGGGGCGTGGATGCCGTCTCCTCCACTCTTGACCTCGGCGGGCCCCCGGATGCGGCTTCTCTGCCCGCCGCAGATTCGCCACGGGCAGAGGGGTTGTCAGCTCTCCTCGTGGTCGGGCGTCTTGTCGTGCCTGTACGGCCGCGCTCCGGGGCGGACCGGGTAGTCGTCGACGGTCATCGAGTCGTGGAGGCGGGCGCTCCTGGTGGTCAGGCGGAGGAGGGCGCGGCCGGGCCCCGCGGGCAGGGCGGAGATCAGGCGGGCGCCCTGGGCCAGTGCCCGCACGCCGAGGCGTGAGGTGGGGACGAGGGTCTTCGCCGCGCTGAGCGCGGCCGCGCGGCTGCCGCTCACGTACGGCGCCATCGTGCGCTCGTAGGCGGGGAAGGCGCGCTCGTGGTCGCCGTCCGCCCGCGCCAACTCCCCGGCGAGGACGTAGGCGCCGACGACGGCCAGGCTGGTGCTGCCTCCGACGGCCGGGCCGGGGCAGTAGCCCGCGTCGCCCACGAGCGTCACCCTGCCCTGCGACCAGGTGTCCATGCGGAGCTGGGTGATCGAGTCGAAGTAGAACGCCGGGGTGCGGTCGAGCTCGTCCAGCCAGCGGTCCACATCGGGGTGCATGCCGCCGAACGCCCCGCGCAGCAGCTCCTTCTGCCGGGGCATGTCGTGGTGGTCGTAGTCGAGCTCGCGCTCGCTGCGGAACAGGAACAACGCCCGCGCGTCGCCGAGGTGCCGCGCGCCGTACATGCCGGCGGTTCGGCCGACGCCGACGTGCATGAGGAGTTCGCCGTCGAGCCCGGGGGCGTTCGGCAGGGACAGCACCCCGAGGTGGGCCCCGATGAAGGTGCTGAAGCGGGACTCGTCGCCGAAGACGAGGCGGCGCACGGTGGAGTGCAGCCCGTCCGCGCCGACGACGAGGTCGAAGCGGCGCGGCGCGGCGTTCTCGAACCGCACTTCGCCGTCGGGCGAGATCGCGGTGATCGAGTCGCCGAAGAGGTACTCGACGTCGTCGCGGGCGGCGTCGTAGTAGATTCCGCTCAGGTCGTCGCGCATGATCTCGACGTGCCGCTCGGAGGCGACACCGAAGATCTTGGAGAGGTCCACCCGGACGGGACGCCGCGTGTTCTCCTGGTGGACGGTCATCCGGTGGGTGCCGGTGGCCCGCTCCTCGATGTGCGGGAGCACTCCCATGCTCTCCGAGATGTTCACCGCGGGCCGGAACAGGTCGACCGCGTGGCCGCCGGTCCGGCGCAGGGTCGGCGCGCGCTCCACGACGGTGACCGCGAAGCCGTGCCTGGTGAGCCAGTAGGCCAGCACCGGGCCGGCGACGCCTGCGCCGGAGACGAGGATCCGCATGGCGCTCCTGCTCATCGTTCAGTCCACCCGGCCGGTGTGGATCGTGGTGAAGGCCAGCAGGGAAGCGGCGGTCCGCACGGGGTCCTCCAGGAGGGGTGAGTGTCCGAGCCCGGGCAGCAGCTCGACCTGCGCGCCCGCAACGGCGCGGTAGTCGGCGGCGGACGAGGAGCGCCACCTGCGGTCGTCCTCGCCGAAGACCACCAGTAGCGGCTTGCCGAGGGCCGCCAGCCGGTCCGGGAGCGGCTGCTGCTCCAGGTAGTCGCGGGCGGCCTGCATCGTTGCGGCGAGCGTGTGGGGGGTCATCCGGCGCACATCGTCCAGGATCTCCGGCGGGATCCGGTAGCCCGCCCGGCTGAAGGCGGTGCTCGCCGACCGGCGGATCTCCTCGTCGGTGGGCGGCCATTGCGACAGTGCGCCGGCGCCGGACGGCGGTGGGACGAAGGCGTCCAGACCGGGGCCGGTGTTGACGAGCGCGAGCGCGGTCACCAGGTCGGGTCGCTGCTCGGCGAGGGCGGTGGCGACCACGCCGCCGCTGGAGTGGCCGACGACCACGGCCTGCCCGACGCCGAGCCGGTCCAGCACCGCGCCGGCCCGGCGCGCCTGGTCCGGGAGCGCGTAGCTGCGGTCGGCGGGTTTGGCCGAACGGCCGTGCCCGAGCAGGTCGATCCGGACCACGTGGTGGGATCCGGTCAGCAGCGGGACCATCGGGTCCCACGAGCGGGTCGAGGATGCGGACCCGTGGACGAGCAGGAGGGCGGGGGCGTCGCGGGGGCCGTCCTGGCACACGTGGATGTCGCCGTCGTCCAGCGGCAGCGTCGAACTCTCGGAGGCCTCGGCGCCGTTCACGTACGGTCCGCCGTCGGAAGCAGTCATGGGCCCACTGTCACCGACGGACCCTGCCGACGGATTGGACGAATGTTCCCCTGAAGCGTGCTCATCTAGCATGGGAGCGTGCGGACTTTCAGGCACGGTGCGGCCGAGTGGGGCGTTGCGTGCCCGCAACGGCCCAGCAGGGTGGCCGGACTCGCCATGGCCGGGTTCCGGGTCCACGACCTGGAGGCGCTCCGGATGGTCCCGCACCCGGCCGTGACGCTGCTCCTCGAATTCGGCGCCGGCCCGACCGTCCTCGACTGTGCCGCCGGGCGGCAGGAGCGGGGAAGCGTCGTCGCCGCGCCCGGGTTCGGCTCCGGGGGCGAGGTCCGGGCGCGGGGAGAGAACGTCGAGTGCGTGCAGGTGCGCCTGTCCCCGGTGATCGCCCGCGCGGTGCTGGGCGCCTCCCCCGCCGACCTCGACGGCGGCGTCGTGTCCCTGGACGACCTGTGGGGTCGGGAGGCGGCCCGGTTCCGCGAGCAACTGGGCGAGGCCGCCTCGTGGCGGGACCGCTTCGCGTTGACGGACGCGCTGCTCGCCCGCCGGTTCGAGGCCGGGCCGCCGGTGGACCCGGAGGTGGCCCGGGCCTGGCACCGGATCGTCGACAGCCGTGGCCTGGCCCGGGTGGACGAGCTCGCGGCCGAGGTCGGATGGAGCCGCAAGCGCCTGTGGTCCCGGTTCCGGTCGCAGCTCGGCGTGCCGCCCAAGCGCGCGGTGAAGCTGGTCCGCTTCGACCACGCCGCCCACCGCCTGGTCGCCGGTGAAGGCGCGGCCCGCGTCGCGGCCGACGCCGGCTACGCCGACCAGTCCCACCTGCACCGGGACGTCATGGCGTTCACCGGGGCCACCCCCGCGACCGTGGCCGGCGAGCCGTTCCTCGCCGTCGACGACATCGCCTGGCCCGGGCGCGGAACACCCGCCGAACCCCGTGCTTCCGGGAACCTCCCGCCCGGGCTCCGCCCGCTCTCGGGCCGGCGGTGAGGCGGCCGGGGGGTGGGGCAAGTCGGGTGCAAGTGCCCTGCAACCGGGCTCCGAAGACTGGGTGTCATGACTTCGAGCAACACGTCCCTCTCCCCCGTCCACCCCTACACCCGCGAGATGGCGATGATCCACCAGGTGTTCCGCCGCGAGTCGCGCCTGCTGGCCGAACTCGTCCAGGACGCGCAGCCCGGCGACACCGCCCGTTCCCGGGTCCTCGCCGAGCACTGGCGGCTGTACGCCGTCGGTCTGCACGCCCACCACACCGGCGAGGACGAGATGCTCTGGCCGGTGCTGCTGCCCCACCTGGACCTCGACGCGGAGCAGGTCCTGGCGATGGAGGCGCAGCACCGCGAGCTGGACGAGGGGATCGCCGCGGTCCAGGCGGTCATGGACCGGTGGCAGGTGCAGGCCCTGCGCGAGGACCGGGACGAGCTCGTCGAGGCGCTGCGCCGGCACCACCGGCAGCTGTGCGCCCACCTCGACGAGGAGGAGCGGGAGGTGATGCCGCTGGTCGCGCTCCACGTGAACGAGAAGCAGTGGCACGCGGTGGGTGAGCGGGGTCTGGCCGAGACGCCGCGGAACCGGCTGATGATCGCGCTGGGCGCGATCCTGGAGGACACCTCGCCCGAGGAGCGCCGGGAGTTCCTCGGCCGGCTGCCTCTCCCGGCCCGGGTGCTGTGGAGGCTGCTGGGGCAGCGGCAGTACCGCCGTGAGACCGACCGGATCCGCGGCCGGCGCACCGACGCCTGACGTGCCGTCGCCCTGCGACGCCCCCTCCCCGAAGCCCGACCGCGGGTGCCCGCCGCCGGGTGCCCGTACCGTACCGATCGAGGAACTCCCACCGATGCGCATCGGATTCTCCGTCCCCCAGTTCGGCCCGTTCGCCGATCCCGGCCGCAGTGCCGCGATGTGCGCGGCGCTGGAGGCGCTGGGCTGCCACAGTCTCTGGGTGGCCGACCGGCTCCTGGCCCCGCTCGCCCCGCCCGACGGCTACCCCGGCGGGAAGCCGATGCCCGTCCGGTACGCCACTCACCTCGACCCGCTGCTCGCCCTGGGTGTGGCGGCCACGGCCACGGAGCGGGTGCGGCTGGGCAGCAGCACGCTCAATGCGCTGTGGCAGCCGCCCCTCGTGCTCGCCCGGGCGCTGACGACCCTCGACCTGATCAGCCGTGGGCGTCTGGACGTGGGCATCGGGCTGGGCTGGATGCGTGAGGAGTACGAGGCCGCCGGGGTGCCCTGGCAGGGGCGCGGCGCACGGCTGGAGGAGACCCTCGACGTCCTGGATGCGGTGTGGCGCTCCGATCCGGTGGTGCACACCGGCCGGCTGTGGACCGTCCCCGAGTCGACCGTGCTGCCCAAGCCCGTGCAGGGGCCGCGGCCGCCGATCCTGCTGGGCGGTTTCACCCCGCCCGCCCTGGAGCGGGTCGGCCGGCGCGCGGACGGCTGGCTCGGGGCCTCGATGCCGCTGCCGTACCTGGAGGGTCTCTGGGCGGTCGCGGTGGAGGCCGCCGAGCGGGCGGGGCGGGACCCGGCGGGGCTGCGCCGGGTGTTCCGGGTGAACCCCGAGGTCACGGCGGCGGAGGCGGATTCCTCGGAGGTCCACCAGCGCGGGACCGTGCGCCAGATCTGCGACCACCTGAGGGTGATGTGCGGGGCGGGGAGCGACGAGGTGCTGGTGGACCTCCAGTTGACGACGGATTCGCCCGGGGAGTTCCTCGACCTGGCGGCGGCGTTCATGGCGGAGCTGGCCGGGCCCGTCCCGGGCTGACCGGGCCGGGCACTCCGGCGGGCCCTCACCGTGCCGGCCGGCGCGGTGAGGGCCCCCGGCTACGCGGGCGCCGGCGGGAGCGCGTCCAGGGCCGTGCGCGCGGCGTCCGCCCAGTGGGGGGAGTCCCAGGCGGCCGCCACCTCGGCGGCTTGGAGGTAGTGCTGCCGGGCCTGTTCGGGGCGGTCCAGGAACCGGGCGAGGTCGCCCAGGTTCTGCGCGACGGGCCGGAAGACGAGGCTGAGGCTGCTCGCGCCGCCCGCCAGGGCGCGCAGGGGCAGCAGGTCCCGGTACACCTCGTCGGCGGCCGCCCGGTCGTCCAGGGCGATGGCGGCCCGGCCGCGCAGCCCGGCCAGGATGGAGTAGACGAAGTCGCGCCGGAGCGGCACGCGGCGGCCGAAGGCGTCCCGGGCGTCCTCGGTACGGCCCGCGGCCAGCAGCGCGAGAGCGGTCATGGCTTCGTTGAGCGGCTGGTACTGCTCCCACACCGCGAGGACCATCGGCAGCACCTCGTCCAGCCGGCCCTGCTGCAGCCGGATGCACCCGATGGCCAGCGCCGCCAGAGAGCTGAGGTCCACCGCTCCCCGTGCGCGCAGCTCCGCCACGGCCGACCCGAGGGCCTGCTCGGCGTCGTCGAAGCGGCCCTGGGCCATGGCGACCATGGCGCCGCGCAGTCTGGCCACCGCGAACGCGCCCTGGAGCTCGTAGGTGCGGGCGATCTCGTCCGCGCGGACGAGGCACCGCTCCATCTCCGCCGGGTCGTTGCGGCCGGCGGCGATCCGGGCGGCGGTGTAGCTCGTCATCCAGGAGTACTCGGGGCTGTCCTGGGCGGCGGCCACCTCGGCGAGTTCCCGGTGGAGCTCCAGGTAGGCGGCGGGCTCCAGTTCGCAGTCGACGCGGCGCAGCAGCGAGGAGAGCGTCAGGCCGTGCAGGCGGGGCTCGCCCACCGTCCGGGCGAGTTCGACGGCCTGGCGGGCCACGGCCACGGCGCGGGGGTCGGCGTCGTCGAGTGCGTCGGCCAGCTGGTCGAGGAGCAGGCACCGCTGCCGGTCGGCCAGGCCCGGGCTCTCCAGGAGCCTGCCGAGTTCCTCGACGGCCTCGGGATCGAACGCGGCGTAGGCGCGCACGCGCCAGGGCGTCGGTTCGGTCCATGCCGTGTAGGCGGCGGTCAGCAGGTCGTTGCGGCCTTCCGCGCGGGCCACGCCGACGGCCTGGAGTTGTGCCTCGCGGGCGGGTACGACGGCGCCCATCCGGATCCGGCAGTCCACCAGCTGGCCCAGCAGTGCGACCCGCAGCAGGGTGGCGTCCTGGCCGGCGAAGGCGGCCGGGTGGTCGGTGAGCAGGGCGAGGGCTGCGTTCAGGAGGGATTCGGCGTTCTGGGGGGCGTAGCGGCGCACCGCCTGTTCGCAGGCCAGCCGGGCGTGGTGGACGGCGGGGGCGGCGTCGGCGGTCACGACGGCGGCCGCCCGCAGGAGGTGGTGGGCCGTGGCGGCGACGTCGTCGGAGCCGAGGGCGATCAGGGACCTGCCGAGGCGGGAGTGCATCCGGGCCAGCCGCAGGCGGGTGAGGTCGCCCTCCAGGGCGTCCCGCACGAGGGCGTGGGTGAAGCGGACGGTGCCCGGGCGCGGTTCGGTGAGCAGTCCGGCGGTGACGCCGGCGTCCAGGGCGTCGAGGAGTTGTTCGGCGTCGCTGTCGGCCGCGTGGACGAGCAGGGCCACCGGGGCCTCGCGTCCGGCGACGGCCGCCAGCCGCAGCCCGGCGGTGACGGTCGGTGCGAGCAGGGCGAGGCGTCGCCGCAGCACGTCCTGGACGCCCTGCGGGACGCGGGCCAGTGCCTGCTGCTCGCCCTCGCCGGCCATCAGGAGCGAGCTCTCGCGCAGGTAGAAGGGGTTTCCGCCGGCGCGTTCGGCCAGGGCCACGGCGGCGTGGTCGCTCATGTCGGCCGCGCCGCGGCGCAGCAGTTCGACGGCCTGGGTGTCGGACAGTCCGCCGAGGGCGAGCCGGAGCGGCGAGCAGGCGGCCAGGCGTGCCAGGGCGCCGGTCAGGTCGCCGCCCTCGCCGGTGCGGTAGGAGCCCACCAGGAGCAGCGGGACGTCGCGCAGTTGCTCGGCGCAGAGCAGGTACAGCTCGATGCTCTCCTGGTCACCGCGGTGCAGGTCGTCCAGCACGATCGCCAGGGGGCGGCGAAGGGCGGTCTCGCGGAGCCAGCCGAGCAGCGCCTTGTGCAGTCGGAAGCGCCGGGCGGGGCTGCCGTCCGGCTGGCCGGTGTCGCTCGCGGTGCCGGGGGCCAGCAGCGGGGCGAGCTCATCGGTGTAGGGGCCGGGTGGTGCGGCCTGTGCCAGGGTGGGCAGCATGTCGAACCAGGCCCGGCCGGGCGGGGCGCCGTCGGTCTCCGGGCAGTGTCCGGTGCCGACCAGCCAGCCCTGTTCGGGCAGTTGGCGGACGGCGGCTTCCAGGAGGCTGGATTTGCCGATGCCGGCCTCGCCGGAGACCAGGACGACCTGCGCGCGGCCGGCCCGGGCCCGGTCGGCGGCGGCGGCGAGCCCGGCGAGTTCGTCGTCGCGGCCGAGGAGCCGGTCGGCCGTCAGGACCGTCGGCGTCCGGCTCCCGCTGCGGCTCCCGCTCGCGATGGTGGCGACGGTGGCGGCCGGGCCCCGTGTCGGTGCGAGGGCGGTGCCCGGCCCGGTCCGTGCGGCGGTCGCGGCGGGTGTTCCGGTCGCGGCCGGTGTTCCGGTCGCGCGGTGGAGCACGTCCAGGCGCTGGTGCAGCAGGGCCTGTTCCAGTTCCAGCAGGGCGGGCCCGGGCTCGACGCCGAGTTCCTCGCCGAGGACGTGCCGGGCACGGCGCAGCGCGGCCAGCGCGTCGCCCTGGCGGTCCCGGGCCCACAGGGCGAGGGCGAGCAGCCGCCAGCCCTCCTCGTGCAGCGGCTGTTCCCGGGTCAGCGTGCCGGCGTCGGCGAGGGCCTGGGCGGCCTGGCCGCAGCCCAGGCGTGCGGCCGCGAGGCGTTCGCGGGCGGTGCGGTGCACCTCTTCCAGGCGGGCGCGTTCGCCGGCGGTCCACGGCTCGTCCGAGAACTCGGCGTACGGCTGTCCGTCCCACGTGGCGAGTGCCTCGGCGAGGCCCTCGGCGGCGGCGTGGGCGGGCAGTTCCGCGGTGGAGCAGGCCGCGACCCGGTCCTCGAACACCCAGGCGTCCACCGCGTCCTGCCCGACGGCGAGGGCGTAGCCGTAGGGGGCGCTGACCAGCAGCCGCGCGGGTGTGCGCGGTGCCCGCTCCGGTTCGAGGACGCGCCGCAGACGGGCGATGTAGGCGTGGAGCGAGGTCTGTGCGCTGGAGGGGACGCGCTCCGGCCACAGCCGTTCGATGATCCGTTCCGTGGGCACGACCGCCCCGCGGGCAAGCAGTAGTTGGACCAGGACCATGCGGGCGAGCCGGCCGCCGGTGTCGACCGTGCGGCCGTCGACCTCGACCCGGAACGAGCCGAGCACCTTCAATACGATCATGACGGGGACATCGTAGACGGCTGCGCACCCCGCCCGGTGCCGCGGCGGGGTGCGCAGCCGTCAGTGGCAGCCCGGCCGGACGACGACTGCGTGGACGGCCGGTACGGGCGCGCTGGGCCCTCTCTTTCGGATCACGCCAGGCGGGCGCCGCCGGAGCACGCACCTCGCCGGTTTGTCGTCAGTCGCCGATGCTTCGCATGGACTCCCTCCTCCGCACCACCGATGCACGCACTCCAACGACGCCCGCTGATCCGACGTGATCCGAAAGAGAGGGCCTAGCCGGCAGCCACGACGGGCCCGGCCGTGACCTGGGGCGGGTTGGGGAGCAGGGCCGCGAGGTTGTCGCGGACGAAGTCCGCCGCCCTCCTGACCGACTCCTCGGCTCCGGCGCGGTCTTCGAAGACGCCGGTGGAGAGCATCACGCCGTCCCCGGCATCGACCCAGTAGTAGGCCTGGAACCCGGGGACCTCCCGCAGGAGGGGCACGAACCCCTCGGCCACTCGACGTCCCGCCTCGGCGGGATCGGTCACGCCTTCGTACCGCCGCACTACTGCGTACACACTGGTCTCCTCACTGGCCCCGAGGTCATCGTGCGGGACGACATACCCCCGCCGGGCGTCTGCGGTCCGCGACCCGTCCGGAAGACACCCGACAGCCGTATCGGTGCGAGCGTCCCGGCGCTCCCGGCGGGGCGGACGTTGCCACGGGTGGCGCGCGGTCCGGCCCCGGCGGAAATCCGGTACCTGGAGATCCACGGGCTGGGCTAGGTTCGGAAACCGCGGGCCGAGCGCCCGTACGGAGACGGAAACGGGGAGCAGCGTGAACGACACCGACACATCGAGGGAGCTCCGGACGGCCGCCGAGCTGTTATCGGCGTTCCGGCCGCGGAGCGAGAGGGAGGCCGCGGATCTCGCCCGCATCGTCCCGCTCGCCGCCGCCGGTGACCCTTATGCCCGTGAGCGGCCGCTGCACCTGACGGCGTCCGCGCTGATCGTGCACCCCGCCGGGCGGGAGGTGCTGCTGCGCTGGCACGAGCGTCAGCAGGACTGGCTGCAGGTCGGCGGGCACGGCGACCCGGGCGAGGAGTTCCCGGCACAGGTCGCGCTCCGCGAGGCCCGCGAGGAGAGCAGCCTGCCCGACCTCGCGTTCTGGCCGACCGCCCGGCTCCTGCACGTCGTGGTGCTGCCGGTGCCCGCGTCCGACCGCGAGCCCGCGCACGAGCACGCCGACCTGCGGTTCGTGCTCGCCACCCGCACCCCGGCCGAGGTCCGCCCGGAGCGGCCGTCCGCCCGGGTGCGCTGGCTGCCGATCGAGGAGGCCCGCGAGGCGGCGCGGGGCGAGGCGCTGAGGGAGTCGCTGGCCCGTGTGGCCGAACTGCTGGAGAACAAGGGTGAGGGTGAATGACAGTGACCGGTGACCAGGTGCTCGTGTTCGACGCCGACGACACGCTGTGGGAGAACAACGTGCTCTTCGAGCGCGTGATCGACGGCTTCCTCGACTGGGTGTCCGCCACCGCGGAGGACCGTCCGGCCGCGCGGGCGCTGCTGGACCGGGTGGAGGCGGCGAACGCGAAGACCCTCGGCTACGGCGCCGCGGTGTTCCGCCACAACCTCGCCGAGTCCCTGGAGCAGTGGCACCGGCGGACGCCGACCGCCGAGGACCGGGACCGGATCGACGAGCTGCTGCTGCCCCTGACGAGCCGGACGGTGGAGCTCATCCCGGGCGTCGCCGACACGCTGGCCCAGCTCGCCGGCCGGCACCGGCTGCTCATGCTCACCAAGGGCGACGAGGGCGAGCAGCGGCGCAAGGTCGAGGAGTCCTCGATCGCCCACCACTTCGACGGCATCCACATCGTGGCGGAGAAGGACGTCGACACCTACCGCCGGCTGGTGGCCGAGTCGTCGCTGCCCGCCGAGCGCACCTGGATGATCGGCAACTCGCCCAAGTCGGACATCATCCCGGCCCGCCGGGCGGGCCTGAACGCGGTCTTCATCCCGCACGAGCACACCTGGGTGCTGGAGCACGAGGAGTTCGGCGAGCACACCGCCACCCTGCAGCTGCCGGCCTTCACGGAGCTGCTGGCGCACTTCTGACCGGGGCCGTGCGCCTCCGGGCGTGGGGGCCCCCCGGGGGGCCCCCCCCGCGGGGGGGTATACGGGGGGTTCCGGGGGCCGCCTCAGCCGTGGCGGCCC